>DAOTXS010000051.1:0-1649 GCA_034435055.1 Anaerolineae bacterium
CGCGGGCGGCACGGGACGGTTGTACGCCGCGAGCGCCTGCATCACCCGTTGCGCCAGCGCATCGAGACGCGAGAACGCCTCGCCCACCAGCGCCTCCACCACGTTTTCGGGTAAGGGCGCGGCAAGAATCTCCTCCAGCGTCGTGTAACGATCGGCAGACAGAATCGCATAGAGCGCTTCGAGCGCGCGCGGAAAGCCGCGTGTCCGTTCCACCGCGCGCGCCAGGAGCGCGTCGTCGGCTTGCTTCAGTCCCACCCTGCCATCGGCGTCCAGTTCGCGCAACAGTTTCTTCGCATACTTGGGCGCCAGACCTTCGTCCACCGGCAGATATGCCTGTCGTTCGGGATGATACAGTCGCAGGTCGCGCGGCGGGATGCGCGTGGTGAGAATCACCTTGACGGCGTGATGCGGCGCATCGAGGAGCGTGCGCAGCGCGTCCTCCAGCTCCGCATCGGTGAGGCAACACCTGCTCACATCCATCACCGTCTCGAAATTATCGAGCAGGACCAAAACGCGTCCGTGCGGAAATTGCTCCAGCAACGCGAGCATCTTTTGGCGCGTCGAAATTTTGGTATCGTGATAAAGCGCGTCGAGTTGGCGCGCCGTGTCGGCGGGGAGGAGTTTGCACAAATCGGCAAAGAGGTTGGGCAGATTGATGGGGCGCGTGCCGAGCGCGCTGAGGTACACGATGCCGTCCACCGTCAGCGCGCCGAGGTCATCGGGCAGGATGCCGCTTTCGAGCGATTTGAGGATGCGGCAGATCATTGCCGTCTTGCCGATGCCGCTGCGGCCGTTGATGATGAGGAGGCGTTTCGATTCGTCGCGCAGAAAATTGGCGATTTGCTGATTCTCGATGTGGCGATCCTGAAAGTAGGACGGCGCGGTGAGCGGCGGTGGATTGATGAACTTGGTCGTCGTCTTGACGCGCTCAATCGGTTCGCGCTCGCGTTCGATGCCCGCGCGGATGCGGTCATCGGTCTCGCGCGCGGCGGCTTCAGGATTAGCGAGGACGCGTTTGCGTTCGGCAATTTCCTTTTCCAGTTGCTCGATCTCTGCCTGGATGCGCGGGCGTTCCTCGTCGCTGGCGCGCGCGTAATCGCGATTGGCATCGGCAAGGCGATACTTGAGCGTTTGCAATTCGCCCTGCGGCGAGTGGAGCCACTGCAAATCCTTGCGGAGGCGCGCCAGACCAGCGTTGTAATCGCCTGTGAAATCAACCCACTGGCGCGAGGCGAGGCGGAACGGCGCTTCGGCGTCGGCATGGTAGCGGACGAGGAGAATCGGCTTCTTGAATTTGAGCGCGGCAGTCCATTCGGGCTTGCAGTTCGATTCGTCGGTGACGCTATCGCGGGACATGACAAAAATCAAACTGTCGCAGTCGCGAATCGCGTCGCGAATCTGCGTGTCCCAGTCGCGCGCCGCGGCGTGCAGGTCGCGGCGAAAAATCCAGAAGTGAAAATCATCTGTTTTCAAATCATCCGCGAGTTTGAGCGCGAATGCTTCGGCGTCCTGCGCTGAGTAGGAAATGAAATGATGTCGTTCGAGCATGGGTGGCTCCGTTGGTCATCGTCAGCGATTCTTTTCTAAGCATACCCTTGCCAAGGTTTCCAACCTCGGCAAGGCTTTATATCCACAGCTATTTTGCTTTG
>DAOTXS010000052.1:0-3128 GCA_034435055.1 Anaerolineae bacterium
GCAGTTTGCGCGAGGCGCTCCAGGCGATTCCGAAATCGAAAGAAATCAGCGTGTTCATCGGACCTGAAGGCGGATTCACGGAAGAAGAAATCGATGCGGCGCAAAAGCGCGGATTGATGGCTGTGTCTTTGGGCCCGCGTATCTTGCGCGCGGAAACCGCCGGGCTGGTAACTGCATCGGCGATTCTTTATGAGCTGGGGGATTTGGGGTAAACAAAATAGTTTAGAACGCTGTCATGCTGAGCGAAGCATCTCGCTATTTTCAAGTGTCGAGCTAGATTCTTCGGCGCAAACCCAGCGCCTCAGAATGACAAATAAGGTTTTTGTAATGAGGTAGTTTCATGACGGAGAATTTAATCATCATCGGTTCGGGACCCGCCGGCCTGAGTGCGGCGATTTACGCGGCGCGCGGCAATTTGAATCCACTCGTTTTCACCGGGCAAGAAGTCGGCGGACAGATCGCGACCACGAACGAAGTCGAAAATTATCCCGGCTTTCCGGACGGCATCACCGGGCCCGAACTCGTTCACCTGATGCAAAAACAAGCGGAGAAATTTGGTGCGCGGATCGTCATTGATGTTGTAACCCAAGTCAATCTCAAGACGCATCCGTTTGAACTGAAAACCGAAAGCGGCGGTGAGTACACGGCCAAAGCGCTCATCGTGGCGACCGGCGCATCGCCGCGCAAGTTGAACGTGCCGGGCGAAAAGGAATTTGCCGGGCGCGGCGTCTCGTACTGCGCCACGTGCGATGGCTTTTTCTTTCGTAACAAGGAAATTGCGGTGGTGGGCGGCGGCGATAGCGCGTTGCAGGAAGGGTTGTTCTTGACCAAGTTTGCGAGCAAGGTGCACATCATTCATCGCCGCGATGCATTGCGCGCGCAACCGATTTTGCAAGAGCGCGCGCGCAACGATCCCAAAGTCAATTTCGTGTGGAATTCGGTGGTCAAGGAAATCAAAGGTAACGGCAAAGTGCAAACGCTCGTGCTGGAAAATACACAAACGCGCGCGACGAGCGAATTATCGGCGCAAGGTGTTTTTGTGTACGTGGGTCACACGCCGAACACGTGGCTGTTCAAGGGTCAATTGGAAATGAACGAGGAAGGGTACATCAAGGTGGACGAACGTTTGCACACAAGCGTGCCGGGTGTGTTTGCCGCCGGTGAAGCGCACGATCACATTTTCCGGCAAGCGGTAGTGAGCGCGGGCTTTGGCACGATGGCGGAGATGGAAGCGGAGAAATGGTTGGCGGAGTGGGAGCATAAGCAGAAGGCGGGAGGCGGGGGGCAGTGAGGCGGTAGGCAGGAAGCAGGTGGCAATGAGAAAAGACCCCGAAGGATTCGCGCAAGCGCCTTCGAGGTCTTTATGCTCCGCCCCAAGATTCGTTGCCTACTACCTCACGCAGAGCAATGGCGTTTTCGGCTCGGAGAGAATTCCGAACCAGGGACAGGAGTCTGGAGTTCTCCACGTTTGCTGTATCCGCGCATCCTTAGATGAGCGACATTTGAGCGCACGTCATCAGGAGGCCTGCTGGCGCAACGAAATCCCCTGTTGTTGTTCCTGTTGTCAGGGTTGTTCCTGTTGCGGTTCGCGCATTGAGCGTTGTCAGCATTGTTGTTCCACGAGCCGCCGCGCGTTGACCCCGCCCCTATTCCTTTTCCTTTTGTCCGCGCCACGCACCCAAGAGTTTACCAATTTCAACCAGCATCTTGGACACGTGTTCGTACTGCGCGCTAGAAATCAGTTTCATTTCGTGGCACAAACGAAGCGAGATGCGCAACACATCTAATTCAACATCTGCCAAGATCAACGTTTCGGCACGACTTGCCCCCGTAACTTTGCGCGCTTTGATAATCAGCGCCTGGAAATTCAAGGCGGCATCTTCCACACGCTTGGCAAGCCCAAACCGCTGGCTCTTGGGAAATTTCTCTGTATGCGGTAAAAGCCAGAGAATCAGATCATAGGTCTTGGGGAAAAGCGGGTACTCGATCATTGATCACTCCCAGACGCACCCGATTGAAAATATGCGTGCGCAGTCGGTACGTATTGCCATGCCGCGCGTGCGCGACCCAACTGATGACGCGTTCGGTCATCTTGTCCAATGAGATTTCTCGCCGCGCGTACGCCTGATTCATTGCACGCAAACGGCGCGCAAATAATCGCGCATTGTCGTTCCGCAACCGGCGATGGTCGGGGAACACGCGAAAGCCGAGGAACGTGAATCCATCGCGCGTTGGAAAGATGCTCGCACGGGCTTCGTGCAGGCGCAACCGCAACGTTTCAAGAAACCGGATAATCTGCCGCCGCCACTCGCACAATAGCGATTTGTCGTCACCGAACAGAATGAAATCATCCGCGTAGCGAACATACGCCGCGCAATGCAATTCGTGCTTGACAAAATAATCCAATTCGTTCAAATACACATTTGCCCAAAACTGGCTGGTAAGATTGCCGATGGGCAAGCCGCGTGGACGATTCACCGCAAACAGATCATCGCCGGGAAAATACTGCGGCTCATACTCGTCCACGAGGACATCTTTGCCGCTGGCGAGCAATTGATCAATCAACCACAGCACATCGTCGTCGGCGATAAACCGTGCCAACATACCGCGCAGAATGGCGTGGTCAATGCTGGGAAAGAATTGCGCCACATCGCACTGTAACGCATACGGATGCGCGCGCGAGAAATGTTGCGCGCGGTCAAGCGCGCGGTGCGTCCCTTTCTTGAGGCGGCATGCATACGAATCATGCATCATGCGCGCGTCGAAAATGGGCTGGATGACGCGGCAGAGCGCGTGATGCACCACGCGATCCCGAAACGGCGCGGCGCTAATTTTCCGACGCTTGCGTTCGTACACGTAGAAATTGTGATACGCGCCAGGACGATAGGTCTTGTTCGTCAATTCCTCTTGCAGGCGTAATAATTCATCTTCCAGATTCAACTCAAACGCGGCGACTTGGGCTTTTTTGCGTTTGCCGTTTTTGCGCGCCGCCCGAAAAGCGGCATACAGATTTTCATACGTACACACTTGCGGATAGAGATGCTTGAAGGTTTTTGGCATAAAAAATTTTCCTGGGGGGGGGGGGGGGGGGGGGGGGGGGGGGGGGGGGGGGGGGGGGGGGGGGGGGG
>DAOTXS010000053.1:0-5057 GCA_034435055.1 Anaerolineae bacterium
GACCAGGCTCTAACCCAAAGAAATAATATCCCAGAAAACGAAGGAAGCCACCTTGTCTTGGAATACCTGTGCCATAAGGTGATAAAGCGTAAACGGTAAAAAAGGCGAAAACCACAACCGCCAAAACTAAAAGATTAAGCCATGTGCGCCATTGACCTTTATAGCGGCTTACAAACTTATCAAACATAAATACCGAAACAATTTGCGCCACAATCACCAACGGCGTTAGGCAAAAATCTAAATCCATTGAGCGGGTGACATAGTTGATGCCAATGTCGAAGTAATCCATATAGGCATAGGCAAATTCCCTAAAAAATATCGTGAGCAAAATTGAGCAGAGAACAAGTGCGAGAAATTTCATTCGTGATTATTTTCGGCTTTTACTTTATCGAGACGAGTTTGTTTTTTGACAAATTCCATTCTTTGCGGATGCTGGCAAAAGAAGCCATAGCCAAAAGGCAAAGCGTGCCTACATAAATGAACTTGCTCCAAAGCAAGGCAATCAATTAATTTGTCAGTGTGTAATTTTGCCCGACACTTTTCTGTGTTGAAGATAGGTCTTTCTTGTGTTTCGCTCACCGTTATTTTCCTTCCTGAACACTTTGTCACGGAAAAATGACCAAGTGCCTAACTACTGTTTAGGCGGACAGTCTAATGGCTTATAGATTGTCCGCCTAATGTCCTAATCCAATTAGGACGTTAGACGGTATTGTATTAAAATAAGATTAACCACAAAAACTATAACACAAACCAACGGAGTTTTCAAGTGCCCCATCCACCCAAGAAACTGCTAGACCAAGTACGCGAGGCGATCCGGCTTAAGCACTATTCCTATCGCACAGAACAAAGCTATGTGGATTGGATCAAACGCTACATCCTATTCCACGCCAAACGGCATCCCAGCGAAATGGGCGCGCCCGAAATTCTAGCATATATCACCTTTCTGGCGAACGACCGTCAAGTATCCGCCTCGACCCAGAATCAAGCTCTCAGTGCTATTCTCTTTCTCTACCGTGTTGTGCTTCAACAAGAGGTGGCGATTCCTCCCAATCAGATTCGTGCCGAACGACCGAAACATTTGCCCACCGTTCTGACGCATCAAGAAGCCGTGGCGGTGCTGGACAGGATGAGCGGGGTGACTCAATTGATGGCTAAACTCTTGTACGGTAGCGGCTTGCGTTTGATGGAATGTCTCCGTTTGCGCGTCAAGGATGTGGATTTCGGAAACCGCCAAATCATTGTGCGTGATGGAAAAGGGGAAAAAGACCGCGTCACCGTATTGCCAGATGCACTCGTACCCGCGCTCCAAACCCACTTGCAAACCGTCAAGGCAATTCATGACCAAGACCTGCGTGAAGGTTTTGGCATGGTCTCATTGCCCTACGCGCTAGCGCGGAAATATCCCCATGCGGCAAAAGAGTGGGGCTGGCAATATATTTTCCCAGCTTCCCAGCGTTCCAGAGATCCTCTCTCTGGTCAGATCAAACGTCACCACCTAGACGAAAGCGTTTTACAAAGGGCGGTCCGCCAAGCCGCAAAATTGACCGATATTGCCAAACCCGTCAGCCCGCATACCTTTCGTCATTCCTTCGCAACGCACTTGCTTCAAGGCGGCTACGACATTCGCACCGTTCAGGAACTGCTCGGACACAAAGATGTCAAGACGACGATGATCTACACACATGTCTTGAATCGCGGCGGGCTTGCCGTTCGCAGTCCACTGGACTAGTGCCGCAACATGAAAAAGTCGCATACCAGCCCTGCTGGGAATGGCAAGCACCTACCTATTCAATTCAAATATGAACTACGCACTTTGCTGCTGCACTACTAGCAGAAAATTTCATTTTGTCGCATTGATATAGAGTTATAGACCGCCAGCGTCTCCTCCGCGCATTTCCGCCACGAAAATTTTTTCGCTTGCGCGATGCCGCGTTCGCGCATTTCGCTTCGCCGCGCGTCATCGGTCAAGACCGCGTGCATCGCTTCCGCCCACGCGTCCACATCGTTTGGGTCGATTGTGATTGCCGCGTCACCAACGACTTCCGGCAACGACGATGCGCTAGAGCAAATCACTGGCGTGCCGCACGCCATCGCTTCGAGCGGCGGCAACCCAAAGCCCTCGTACACCGACGCGAACGCAAACGCGATTGCGCTTGAATACAAAGCCGGCTTGTCGTCTTCCTCCACCCAACCGATGGACTGAATCGCGTCGTCCGGTAAACCGGCATCGCGCGCGATGCGGCGCGGGTTGGGGAAAAATTCCGAATTTGCGCCGAGGATTTTTCCCCCCAACACCAAACGATAACCTTGCGCGTGCAAAGCGCGCAAACGCGCAAACGCCTGAATGACGACGCGCACATTTTTGCGCTGATCGAATCCGCCGAGATACAAAATAAATTTATCGGGCAAAGCATACTTGCGCCGCACCGCATCGATTTGCGCGGCATCGGCGGGACGATAGTTTTCATCGGCGGCGAGATGAATCACCTGTACGCGCGCCGGATCGATGTTCAGTCGTGCGACAATGTCGCGCTTGGAACATTCGGAATCGGCGATGATCGCGTGCGCGCGGCGCGCACCCAGCGCGGCAAGTTGAGTGTACGCGCGCACCAAGACCGAACCGCGATAAAGTGGCAGCACCATCGGAATCAAATCGTGAATCGTCGCGATGATCGGCGTGCGCGAGAAAACCGGCGGCGCAAAGTACGGCACGTGCGCAAGAGCGGCGCGTTCGTTTTGACACGCGCGCACGAATGAAATTTGCTCGAACCAAACTTTGGCGAAATTCTCGCTCAATCGACTTGGCGCGGGATGAACCATCACGCACGGCGGAACATTTTCCAGCAATCGTTGCGGCGCGATCAAACAATAATCGTTGTCAATGTCGCGTTGCAACAACGCGCGGAGCAACGCGCGTAAATACTGTCCCGTCCCGGTAGTGGGTTTGTCCCAAAACATTCCGTTCAGCGCAATCTTCATCGCATCAGCCATTTGCCCGCCGCAACCATCAGCCCATCGAGCAAGCCGATTTCGCCGACGTCGCAGAAATTCAAGTCGTATGCGTGATCCGATAAAACATTCACGCCATCGCGGACGACGAGTCGCAAAATATTTTCGCCTTCGTTCAACGTGATTGCAAGCGCATCGATTTTTTCCGATGAGTCGGGCGCGAGGTTCACGCGCCGCGCGTAAATTTCTTTGCCGTTCAACTCCGCGCGCAATTCTATATCTTCAAATGATTTCAGCCAATCGTTGATGAGCCACAACGTTCCGCGCACGATGTCGCCGGGACGGCGTTGCGTCATTTCGTAATCGAACGACGCGAGCACCGGCGCATACAATTTTTGCAGTTCGTCGTACGCGCGTTTGGGCGTACCGTAATAATCGATTACGCTCCACGAAATCGCGGGCCACGCGTCATTGAGTTGCCAGATCGCAACGCCTGACGCAGCATCGTGCGGAGGAAGCGAGTTGCGTTTCGAATCTTTTGTGCCGCGCGATGATGCGTCACCAGTTTGTGGCTTGCGTCGTCGAAGATGTTCAATCGCAATTTGCAAGCCGATGGCTTGCGCGCGTTGGGTGGCGGTGATGAATGACTCGGTTGTCATTGCGAGGTGTCCTGAGCGGAGCGAGGCAAAGTCGAAGGACGCCGAAGCAATCTCCACGGAACTTGCGGATTGCTTTGCCGCTTTGCGGCTCGCCATGACCGGCTGGGCGTACCTTCCCAGTTTTTTCAAATCGGCGTGATGATATTCCCACAACTTGTGCGGCGCGGTCAGCGCATCGTCGGGCAGAAATTTTTTTAGCGATTCGAAATTCGGCAACGCTTGCAAACCAAATTCGCTGAGGAACGGCGATGGGTCTTTGCGATAATCGCGCAAATTGGCAAAGCGATGCCACACGCGCCAGTTGTGCGATTCATCGCGGTACGGCGATGCGGGTTTGAAGGGTCGCGTGCCATCTTTGTCTTGGACGACTGCGCGCAATTTTTCGACGATGGCTTGATTGCCGTGCACGCTAAACTCGTTGCCGCCGCACCACACAACAAGCGACGGATGATTGCGGAGCGCGCGCACAATCTCGCTGCACTCGTCGCAGATGAATTGCAAATGCGCGTGGTCGCGCGGAAACCGATCGAGAATCGCGCCGGCGAAGGGAAATTCCTGCCACACCAAAATCCCCAGTTCGTCGCACAGATCGTAGAACGCGCGCTTTTCACGCAAGCCGCCGCCCCACACGCGCAGAAAATTGATGTTGGCGTCGCGCGCTTGTTGCAATCGCGCCGCGTAATCGTCGCGCGTGAGCCGCGCCGGCATCGCATCGAGCGGAACCCAGTTTGCGCCGCGCAGAAATTCGCGCTCACCGTTGACGATGAATTGCCACGGCTCGCGGCTCGTTAAAGTTCGCGCCAGTTCAAACGAGCGAATGCCGAAAGTTTCGGTGAGGGAATCTAAAACAGCATCTGTCATTGCGAGCGATTTTTGCGAAGCAATCTCTCCAAGCTCTTTGAGACGCGAATGCGGCTTCGCGCCGGAATTTACACTGAGCGAAGCGAATGTGGCGCTCACAATGACAATTTCGATTTCGTACAGATTGGGTTCGCCGCGATCCCAGGGCTGCCAAAATCGCACGTCGGTCAAATCAAACGATAATTCGCGCACTTGTTCGCCGCGTCTCAAATGCAAATCGAATTCAAACGCGCGTGGCTCGTCGGCAAAATTTTTGCCGCGCACGATGAACACAACGCGCACATTTTGCTCGCGGTCGGAATCGAGCGTTAATACTACGGCGATATTGGCGACTTGAGATTTGGGATTTGAGATTTTGGCTTTCACTTGCGCGTCGTGAATAAAGACCGAACGCGCGACGACGATCGACGCATCGTCCCAGATACCGCACGTGCGCAAACGTGGCGCAAAATCCCAGCCGAATTGCATTTGACACTTGAGCGTCGCGTATCGATCCGGGAACGGATGCTCCGGCGGACGATAAAGTGGTTTGACCAGACGCGCCACAAGTCTTTGCGCGGGCGTGAGATTCAATTTCGGAAGCGCGTC
>DAOTXS010000054.1:0-1844 GCA_034435055.1 Anaerolineae bacterium
ATTTTGAACGTGAGTAGTTTAATCGGGTGGATTCGAACGCAAAAACCTGGCTACGATTTGACTCCACTCATTGCATAAGACAATTGATGCCGGAGAGAGCTCATTCTTTTTCCCTAAACTCGGAACGATTACGGGGTTGCAATCGACTTGGCGAGCGACGCCTTTGCCACAAAAAAGCACCCGGACAAATTCGGGTGCGGTGATGTTGGTCGAGTACCCCTGGCGAGACTCGAACTCGCGCGCACGGCTCCGGAGGCCGCTGCTCTGATCCACTGAGCTACAGGGGCAACTGGCTAGCGCGCAGTTTAGCACAAGCAAATCGATTACGCAAATTAGATGTCTGGCATCCGTTTGCCAAAGTAGATTAGATGCGTTGCGCAATTGCAATCGCTCGCGCCAAAGCGCGGGGCAACGATGCGCGCGCCGGGCATTGCCAGCGCGGCTTGCGCCCACAAACATTCATAGCGTATGTCATCGGCAACACCCCAAATGCGTTGGATGCGCGCGTGCTCGAGCAGATAATCGATGTGCCAAAACTTTTTCTTGTCCGCGCGCAAATGCCGGGCGAGGCGCACCGCCAGTCCGTTCATCGCACTGCCGATGTAAAGATAATACCCGCGCGGAAATTTGAACACACCCAACGCGCCGATGCGGATTGCTTGCCCGCGCGCGAGAAAAACGATGAGCGAGTAGGTACCTTTGATTTTGCGTAACTGGCTCACGATAGAAATCTCCACCGCATTGGGTAAAACTAATCGAGCGGACTGCGGATTGCCCAAGGTACGCCGACCCAACATCTCGCGGCGGAACTCCATCTGGATCACTCGCATCTATTGGAACGTCGGCACGTCATCCAAACGCTGATTGAACAGCGGCTTTCCCCCTCAGCACTCAACGACGCCGTGACGGAAGCCGATGAAAAAGGCAAGAAACATGTCGATCCGGCGGTTCCACCGCACCGCCGTGCGAACAAGGTGCGCGGACATGGCGCGGGGGCAAACGACCACCCCCGATTGCCGGAATCGTCGGCCGAGAGAGCAGCGCCATTCGACTGAAGGTCTGCCACAACAGTGACCGTGCGATCTTGCAACCCTTTGTCGAAGCCAACACGCAGGCGAATGCGACCGTCTACACCGATGAGTAGAAAGCGTACGATCATTTGCCCGAGACCGGACGGAAACATTCCCGCGTGTGCCATACACCTGGTAAGCGCGAGTGGGCGCACGATGATGATGGAAACGGTGTTCAAAGTGCATTGTAACACAGGTTTTTTATTTTGTGAGTTGATTCAACCCGATGTATAGGGCTTTGTCAAAGTCAGGCGCGCCTTGAGCAGGCGACTACAAGTCGCGGCAACGACTGCACAAAGTCTGCCTTCGCAGACTGAGTCAGCCGACGAAGGTCGGCTTCGTGTCCTTGTTGCTGCGATTGCAATCGCCCGGTTGTGACTTTGACAAAGCCCTACCCGATGTACTCAAGTGCTATTTGCCACCCTCTTTAATTGTGTTATACTCTAGGGCAATCGCATTTCGACCCGATGAAAGAGCTTTGAGCAAATAATCTTGATCCCACGCGGCTTTGAGACGTTTTCCTTTGATGCCGATCTTGGCAGTCCGTTCTTGCTTGAGCCAGTTGACGGCAATGTGTCTCAGCACCGCCATGTTTTCTGGGGCGTGATCTTTGCGAACGCGCGATTCGTCTTCTCGGAATCCGATGTCGAGCACCCCATGCAATCCATTCTCAATGCCCCAGTGTGCGCGCACTGCTTCCAATATCTGCTTGGCATTATTCTCAACGCTCGTGATGTAGTAACGGGTTTCCCGACTGCGCTTCGTGCTGATGCG
>DAOTXS010000055.1:0-20075 GCA_034435055.1 Anaerolineae bacterium
ATTTTGAACGTGAGTAGTTTAATCGGGTGGATTCGAACGCAAAAACCTGGCTACGATTTGACTCCACTCATTGCATAAGACAATTGATGCCGGAGAGAGCTCATTCTTTTTCCCTAAACTCGGAACGATTACCCCAATCCTTTTTGGGGATTCCTCCAGCCGTTCTTCGTGATTGCCGTTCTGCCTCCCACGCGTTGGAGTATAAAGCAATCGGAGAATGCAGAGTGCGTTTTTCGTCGCCGGCTTCTAGAGTATCTTGCGCCGAGCCATTGCCTTAAAATTTCCGCCCACTCGCTAAATCCGTGCGCCACCAGAGAAATTCTGTGCTATAATCGACAATGAACCAATGTGCCGAAATCTTCATTGGTTCTTTCGTTTGTCTTCGTCTTCTCTTCGTTTCATTTTTCTCTGGTGGCTTATGTCTGATTTCGTTCATCTGCATTGTCACAGCGAATACAGTTTGCTCGACGGTTTGCCGCATCCGCAAGACCTCGCCGCGCGCGCCGCCGAACTGAAACAGCCCGCGCTCGCGCTCACCGATCACGGCTCGATGTTTGCCGCCATCGAATTCTACGATGCGTGCAAAGCCAAGAATATCAAGCCGATTATCGGCGTGGAAGCGTACCTGGCGCGCCGCCGGATGAAAGACAAGGACAACAAAGAAGACCGCAGTTCGTACCACTTGCTCCTGCTCGCGGAAAACGACAGGGGCTATCAAAATCTATTGAAACTCGTTTCCGCCGCAGAACTCGAAGGATTCTATTACTATCCGCGCGTCGATCACGAATTGCTGGCAAAGTACAGCGAAGGTCTCATCGTGACGACCGGTTGTCCATCCGGCGAAGTGCCGTCGCTGTTGCACGAAGGTCGTGAAGCCGATGCGCGCAAATGGTTCGCGTGGTACCGCGAAGTTTTCCAAGATCGCTTCTACGTCGAATTGCAAGAACACGGCATCGCCGAGTTTGCCGGCTTGGACAAGAAACTAATTGCGCTCGCGCGCGAATTCAACGTGCCGCTCGTCGCGACGAATGACGCGCATTATCTTCGCCCGGAAGATGCCACCGCGCAAGACGTGCTCCTATGCATTCAGACCAACACGGTGATCACCGATGCGAAGCGAATGCGGATGGACGGCAGCGATTATTATTTGAAATCGTCGGACGAGATGCGCGCGGTGTGGCGCGAAGTGCCGGATGCATTATCCAACACTCTGCTCATCGCGGAACGTTGCAACGTCGATTTGGGATTCAAAGGTTATCGCCTGCCGCATTTCCCGGTGCCGGCGGGTTACACGCCCGAAACGTACTTGCGTTCGCTGTGCGAAGCCGGGTTCAAAAAATATTATCCCCATGGCAATGCGATTGCGCGCGAGCGGCTCGATTACGAACTCGGCGTCATTCACTCGATGGGATTCGACACGTACTTTTTGATCGTGTGGGATTTGGTGCGCGCGGCGAAAGAAAAAAATATCTGGTTCAACGTGCGCGGTTCCGCCGCTGGCTCAATGGCGGCGTACTGCGCCGGCATCACCTTCCTCGATCCCCTTGAGCATCGTTTGATCTTTGAACGCTTTCTCAACCCGGGTCGCATCACGATGCCGGACATCGACCTGGATTTTCAAGATGATCGCCGGCAAGAACTCATCGAGTACACGGTACAAAAGTACGGTCGCGAAAACGTTGCGCAGATCGTCACGTTTGGAACACTCGGCGCAAAAGCCGCGATTCGCGATGTCGGTCGCGCGCTCGATTATCCATTGAACGAAGTGGATAAAGTCGCTAAACTGGTTCCCGGCGGTCCGCACGTCAAACTCGACGAGTCGTTAGAAAAAGTGGCAGAACTCAAACAACTGTACGACGAGCAGGATCACATCCGCAAATTGATCGACCGCGCGCGCACGTTGGAAGGCGTCGCGCGCCACGCCAGCACGCACGCCGCCGGCGTCGTGGTTACCGATAAACCGGTCGTCGAGTACGTACCGTTGCATCGTCCCACGCGCGGCGATGAACAGACCGGTTTCCCGGTTACGCAATTCGATATGAATATGCTCGAGCGTGTCGGCTTGTTGAAGATGGATTATTTAGGTCTGGCGACGCTGACGATTATGCGCCGCGCGTGCGAATTGATCAAACAACGCCACGGCATCGAGTTTGATTTGTACAATATCCCGGTCGAAGACCCCAAGGCATTCGAATTATTGTCGCGCGGCGATGTGACCGGCGTGTTCCAGGTCGAGGGCTCGGGAATGCGCAAGGTGCTGACGCAGATGAAGCCGCACAAATTGGAGCACATCGTTGCGACAGTTAGTTTGTATCGTCCAGGACCGATGGAGTACATCGGTACATACATCCGGCGTTTGCACGGCGAAGAGCGTGTGGAGTACAAACATCCCAAACTGCAACCGGTGCTCGAAGAAACTTTCGGCATCATCGTTTATCAGGAACAAATCATTCAAGCGGCAGTTGCAATTGCGGGGTACAAGCCGGGCGAAGCGGACGAAATCCGCAAAGCGGTTGGCAAAAAAATCAAAGAGAAGATCGACGCGCACCGCGAAAAGTTTGTCGAAGGCGCAATCAACAACGGTATCGACAAAGCGGTGGCGGAATCGATTTACGGCGACATTGAGTATTTTGCGCGGTACGGTTTCAACAAAGCGCACGCTGCCAACTATGCGGTGTTGACGTGCCAAACCGCATACCTCAAAGCGCATTATCCGATTGAATATATGTGCGCGTTGCTCACGACCGAAACCGGCAACATCGAGAAAATTGGTCAGCTGGTTAACGAAGCCCGACGCGGCGGCATCGAAATTCTTCAGCCCGACGTGAACACGAGCGATGTCAATTTCACGATTGCCGCGAACAACAACGCGATTCATTTTGGTTTGAGCGCGATAAAAAATGTCGGCGTTGGCGCGGTAGAAATCATCGTCAACGCGCGCAAAAAAGGCGGCGCGTTCAAGTCGCTCGATGATTTCTGCCGCCGCGTCGATTTGCGACTCGTCAATCGCCGGGTTCTGGAATCGCTCATCAAAGCCGGCGCGATGGATCGCTTTGGCCGGCGGTCGCAACTCTTGAAAGTTTTGGATCGGATGATGACGGCGAGCCAGGCGGCGCATCAAGCCAGCGACCGTGGACAACTTTCGATGTTCGGATCGATTGCCGCCGCGCCGGATTTGTCCGCCGACACGTTCGGCATTTTGCCGGACGAACCGGAAATTCCGAATCGCGATAGACTGCAAGACGAAAAAGATTTGACCGGCGCGTTCTTCTCCGACAATCCGTTGATGCGTTTGGCGCGTTCGACGCACAAGAATATTTCGCATTTCGCCAATCACGTCGATGAATCACTCGCGGGACAAACGATCACCCTCGCCGGCGTCGTCACCTCGGCGCGCGTCATCACGACGAAAAAAGGCGACGCGATGGCGTTTGTTTCCATCGAAGACCCGACCGGCGCGGTGGAGCTCACCGTCTTTCCCAAAACGTACGCGCGCACCAAAGACCTTTGGCACACTGAAGCACTTGTACAAGTGAAGGGCAAAGTGGAATTGCGCGACGGCAAAGTGCAAATCTTGTGCGATTCCGCGCAAGAGTATCACATCGAAGAGATGCCTGCCGACACCGAACCGCCGGCGTCGGTGCAGTACGCAATGGCGGATGCAAACGAAGTTGCGATTGCCGATTCCGCGCCGATGATCGAGGAGGCGCGCGCCGAGTACATCATCGACGAAAATGTGCCACCGCCGCCGGAAGAACCACCGGACGAGTTTAGTTCAGTAAACCGTCGACCGTCGACGGTCGGCAGTGAAAAACAAAATGCAAGAAATGATCCTCCGCCGGCGAATGAAAATCAACCAGTCGAAAAACAAAACGGGCTGGCGAACGGGAATGGCAAATCGAATGGCGGCAACGGCGACAAGGCGAATTTCACTGCGCCCGCCGCGCCCGCGACGCGTTTTCAACCGCCCAAACATCTGCGAATCTTTTTGCAACGGACGAACGATTACGACGAAGATGTGCGGCGGATGCGCGAATTGCTGATGTTGTTATCGAGCGTGGACGGGCACGACCGCTTTACGTTTTACGTGCCAAATCCGCAAGGCGTCGTGCAACTCGATTTTCCCAATCACTCGACGAGTTACGCGCAAGTCCAAGTTTCGCTTGACGAGTTGATGAGCGAGTGGGGCACGTTGGAAATCCAGTAACGCGAACACGCCATCGAGGAAAATTTAAAACGAGGTGATGTGTAGCCCGCCTTCACCTCGTTTTTGCAGGAAACAAAATGAATCGTGATGAAATTTTGCGAGCGATCAAAGAACAGCACGCCGAACTTGATGCCGCGCTTGCCGGCATTCCGACCGATCAACTCACCAAGCGTCCGATTATCGAATGGTGGACGGCAAAGGATTTGCTGGGACACGTGACGCTGTGGGAGCAAGTTGCGCTCAAGCACATCCGCGAGTACAAACAAGCCGGCGTGCCCAAACCGCTGGGTATCACCGGCGACGATGATGTGGATCGTTACAACAAACGCGGTGTGGCAATGCGGCGCGACTTGTCGCTTGAAACTATTCGCGCCGAACTCGATACAACGTGGCGCGAGCTGGTTGCGGCAATCGAATCGCTGAGCGATGCCGATCTTGTCAAGCCGTTGCCGGCACCGTGGAGCGATGGTGCGACGCTGGAACGATTGATTGCGGTGAATTCGTATCAACACGTGCCGGAACATATCGAGCAAATCGCAAAGTGGAAGTTGGAAATTAGAGGTCAGAAATGAAAGTTGCAATTATGGCGGCGGGCGGACTTGGGAGTTATTACGGCGCGTTGCTCGCCAAAGACGGACACGATGTAACCTTCATCGCGCGTGGCGCGCATCTCAAGGCGATGCGCGCGAACGGGTTGGTCGTCAAAAGTCCGCACGGCGATGTTACAATCAAACCGGCTCAAGCCACCGATAACCCGGCGGAAGTTGGCATTGTCGATTGGATCATCTTCAGCGTCAAGACGTACGACAACGCGTCGGCGGCGCAAGCAATGAAACCGATGATTGGTGCAAACACAACGGTCGTCACGTTTCAAAACGGTGTCGATAACCACAATCAAATCGGCGAAATCGTCGGCAAGGAGCACGTCATCGTCGCGCCAACCCAAATTGTCTCGAACATCGCCGCGCCCGGTTTGATCGAGCAAAAGAGTCCATTTCGCAATTCGTTCGTCGGCGAAGTGTTTGGGCAAGGATTGACGCCGCGCGTCCAAACATTTACCGAGATGCTAAAACGTACCGGCGTCGATGCTACCGCCGTCGTTGATGGTCGCACACCGTTGTGGCACAAATTAGTTTTCATCGCATCGGCGTCCGGCTTGGCAACGCTCGCGCGCACCGCGCCGTACGATTTGTTCCAAATGCCGGAAGCGCGCGTCATTCTGCGCGCGGCGATGGAAGAAGTTTATGCCGTTGGCAAAGCGCAAGGGGTGAAACTGGACGATGATATTGTCGAGCGGCAATATCAATTCGCGCTCAATTTGAAACCCGGCGCCAAGCCGTCGATGCAACTCGACCTTGAAGCCGGCAAGCGACTCGAAATCGATGCGATGAGCGGCGCGATTGTGCGTTTGGGCGCGGCAAAAAATGTGCCGACGCCGGTGCATCAAACGATTTTCGTCGCGCTGAAAATGGAAGACGAACGCGTCAAACGTCAACTGCCGGCAACGTAATTATTCCAAGTGCTTTTGACAATTTGGAACAATGCGAGTATCATTGAGTCGCAATTCATTCTCTAGTAGCGGGTGAAACATGATTAATTGCGCGAATTGCGGAACCTCTAATCGTGACGACACCAAGTACTGCAAGAACTGTGGCATTGCTTTATCCTCGCCGAGCTCGCTGGTTTGTCCTAAATGCGCTGCACGCAATCCAGCAATTAGCTTGTATTGCAATCGATGCGGCGGCAAGTTGACCGCGGCTTCTGCAGTGGATACCAAGACCGCCGCGCGCTCTGCCCCGGCAAAAACTGCGACGTCTAAAAGCGCGCGCGCGCCGACATCTGCCGACCGCGTGGAAATGCCGCGCGCCGGCGAATCGGAATTGCCGGATTGGTTTACGCGTTTCTTCGGCAATGCGCCGACGCAGAAACAGCTCATTCCCACGCACGAATTACTGCGAATGGCAAACGCGCTCGGCATCGACGTGGATTACAGCACGTTACGTTTTTGGCAGAAACGTGGTTTGGTTGCCAAGCCGATTCGCGGACCGGTCAGTAGCGGCAGAGGCACGCGCGGTTATTACGAACCATCGTTGATCGATCGGTTGGCATTCATCCGCGAAATTCAGAAAAATCATTCGCTGGGCTTGGAATCGATTCGCGATGAACTTGATCAGATCGATCAAAAGATCATTCAATCGACGGCGGTGCCGGTTGCGGATTTATATCGCGAACGTTTGGAACAATTGCAATCTCAACGCGATAACGAATCGCGGCGCACATTGATGGCGGTCTTGAGTAAAGCGTTGAATATCGAGCCAGCGGAGATTGCGGCCGTCACGATTGAAAAAACGAACGGGCAAACGATTCGCTTAGCGCCAGAACCAGTGGCTGCGCCGGTGCGGCGTTGACAAAAAATTTGTTCTGAGGATAATTCAAACACAGGCGACGACGGAGAGGGAGTAACTGTCAACGCTCTGACAGCGAGGAAGACAAACGGTGCAAGTCTTCTCAGAGCACGGCGGCGAAATTCGCTCTCGAGCCGCGCGCGCGAAATCATCGGGCGAAAGTAGCGCGCGCCGCAAGTCCAGCGTTACTGGGACAACCAGAGTGAGTTTCTAGTAACTAGTTGCTAGAAACTAAATAGGGTGGTACCGCGAGCAACTCTCGTCCCTTTGGGGCGGGAGTTTTTTGTTTATCTATGAAATTGACTTTTCATCTTGTTTCCCAAAAGTATTTCGATGCGTTCGATCCAAACAGCGATTACACGTCGGAATCGTTTGCGCGTGAAGGATTCATCCATTGCACCGATGGCGCAGACGAAATGGCGCGTACGGCAAATCGCTATTACAAATCGAACAACGAACCACATTACTATTTGTACATCGATAAAGACCGGGTGCGCGCGCGCATTCAGTACGACGACGCGGCGCAAATCTATCCGCACATTTACGGCGCGTTGAATCGCGATGCGATCATTGCCGTGCGCGCGGCGCGCCGCGAAATCGATGGAACGTTTTTGCCGCCGGAGCTGTTGGTTTGACCGCGATTGCTCGCACGACGCCGCTTGTTGCGTTACAACACCGGGATTTTCGTTTGATCTTGTTCGGGCAACTGATTTCGTTGATCGGGACCCAGATGCAACAAGTCGCGATCAATTGGCACATTTATATTTTAACCAAATCGCCGGTGGCGCTGGGTTTGGTTGGTATGATGCGCGTTATGCCGCTCATCGTCTTTTCGTTGATCGGCGGCGCAATTGCCGACGCCCACGACCGCCGCCGCGTGTTGATGGTTACGCAATTGGCGATGATGTTTTTCGCGGCGTTGCTGGGACTGTTGACAATTTTCGGTATCATCAATGCGCCGCTGATTTACGCCCTCGCCGCGTTGACCGCCGCGGCTGGCGCGTTCGACAGTCCGTCGCGTCAGGCGCTCTATCCCAACCTGGTTCCGAATGAACACCTGACGAATGCGGTCAGTCTCATCAACGTAACACGCCACACCGCCGCCGTTGTGGGTCCGATGCTTGCCGGGTTTGCAATTGCCGCGTGGAGCGTCGAGTCGGTGTACTGGATTAACGCATTATCATTTCTGGCTGTGCTTGCCGCGCTGGTGCTGATGAAAACGCCGGCGCAGAAAAATCTCGGTGGGTCGAGCGTTTCGCTGGCGGCGGTCGGTGATGGCATTCGTTTCGTCGTCAAATCGCCGATGCTTTTGTCGACGATGTTGCTCGATTTTCTGGCAACGTTCTTTTCATCCGCCAGGTCGCTCCTGCCGATTTTTGCCACCGAGATTCTGAACGTTGGCGCGCAGGGGCTGGGTATTTTGTACGGCGCAGAATCGTTGGGCGCGGTGATTGCCGGCGCCATCATGTCGCTGATCGGCAACATCAAACGGCAGGGCGCGATTTTGCTTGGTGCCATCGCGGTGTATGGTGTGGCGACCGCGCTGTACGGCATGTCGAATATTTTCATCGTGTCGTTTATTTTGCTCGCCTTTGTTGGCGCGGCGGACACGGTCAATACGATTCTGCGCAACACGATTCGTCAGCTGGCAACGCCGGATCATTTGCGCGGACGAATGACTTCGATCGGGATGATTTTCTTTCAGGGTGGACCGCAACTGGGTAACTTTGAAGCCGGGATTGTCGCCGCGCTGTTCGGCGCGCCGTTTGCAGTTGTCAGCGGCGGTGTGGCAACGGTGATTTTGGCAATGGTCACGGCGTGGCGGGTGCCGCAGTTGAGAAATTATCGTGGACAGTAGAATAGAAAAACGATAGGAGGAATTATGCTCGATGAACTCAATCAACTTCGCGCGGACGCGCTCGAACAACTTGCGCACATTTGGGATGATGCCGCGCTCGAAGAATGGCGTGTCAAGTTTCTCGGGCGCAACGGTTTGCTTGCGACGGCGATGGCGAAACTAGGAATATTATCAAAAGAGGAACGCCCCGCCGCCGGCAAATTGGCGAATGAAGTCAAAGGCGTGCTCGAATCGGCGTTTGAAGCGAAGATCGGTGCGATGAAACAACGTGCGCTTTCCGAATCGCTTGAATCCGAACCGCTCGATGTAACGTTGCCGGGGCGCCCGGTTAACCGCGGGCGTTTGCATCCGGCAACCGCGAATTTGCGCGAGATTTATCGCATCTGGGGCGATATGGGCTTTCAAGTATTTCGCTCGCGCGAAGTCGAATCGGATGAGACGAATTTTCAATTGCTCAATATTCCGCCGCATCACCCGGCGCGCGACAATTGGAGCACGTTTTACGTTGCCGATACGAACCAGCGCGTCTTGTTACGCACGCACACGTCGCCCGGGCAAATCCGCGCGATGCGCGAACTGGGACAAAATGGCACGCAACCGATTCGCGTCATTTTGCCGGGAATGTGCTATCGTTACGAACAAGCCAGTGTGCGCTATGACATTCAGTTCAACCAACTTGAAGGACTGGCGATTGGTCGCAACATCACCTTCGCCGATTTGAAAGGGACGCTCATCGAATTTGCGCGGCGAATGTACGGTGACCGAGCGGTGCGCTTTTATGGCGATCACTTTCCATTCACCGAACCGAGCGCGCAGATGGACGTCGAGTGCATTATTTGCGACGGCAAAGGTTGTGGCGTTTGCAAGTACACCGGCTTTCTTGAAATCCTGGGATCGGGAATGGTGCATCCAACGGTATTGCGCAACGGCGGTTACGATCCCGCCCAATGGAGCGGCTTTGCCTTCGGTATGGGCACCGAACGCATCGCAATGCTGAAGCATCGCATCGAAGACATCCGATATTTTTGGGGGAATGATCTCAGATTCTTGGAACAATTCTGATTCGAGTTCAAAGTTCCAAGTTCAAAGTTTATCGTTAAACCCTGAACCTGAAACCTGAAACGAGGTCTTACAATGAAACTACCACTCTCTTGGCTCCGCGATTACGTCGACATCAAAATTTCGCCGGAAGAACTGGCGCGGAAACTCACCTTCGCCAATCTTGAAGTCGAAGAGATGCAATACATTGGCATTCCGCGTCCGCACGGTTCGCATGCAACCGGCGACAAACCGGAACTTGCGTGGGAGCGCGATAAAATTTTCGTCGGTGAAATTCTTTCGGTCGAGCAACATCCCAACGCCGATCGTTTGACGCTCGTGAATGTCGCGTACGGCGCGGCAGAACCGATCAAAATGGTAACGGGCGCACCCAATATCCAAGTCGGCAAACGCGGCTATAAAGTTGCGCTCGCACTCGAAGGGGCGCGCTTGTTCGATGGACATCAAGACGGGTGGAAATTGATGACGCTCAAGAAATCGAAAATTCGCGGCATCGAATCCGGCTCGATGGTCTGTTCAGAAAAAGAACTCGGGTTGAGCGAAGAGCACGAAGGGATTATTTTGTTGCCGGACGATGCGCCGGTCGGCACGCCGCTCGTCGATTATCTTGGCGACATTGTGTTCGATTTCAAGATCAATCCCAATATGGCGCGGTGCGCGTCGGTCATCGGCATTGCGCGCGAAGTTGCCGCGCTCACACATCAACGGTTGAAACCGGTGCCGCAAAAAGTTGTGGCGAAAGGCGCGGCGATTGCCGGTCAAGTGGATGTCGTCATCAACAATCCGGAGCTCAATCCCAGATTCGCGCTTGCGTTGTTGAAAAACACGACAATCCAACCATCGCCGTACTGGTTGCAACGCCGGCTTATGCTTACCGGGATGCGCCCCATCAACAACATCGTCGATGTGACGAATTACGTGATGCTGGAAACCGGTCAGCCGCTTCACGCATTCGATTACGATAAACTTGTGGCGCGCGCCGGCAAAAAATCGCCGACGATTATCACGCGGCTGGCAAAACCGGGCGAAGAACTGGAGACGCTCGACGGCGTAAAACGCAAACTTGATCCATTCACCATTCTGGTCTGCGATACGAAAGGTGCGTTGTCGATTGGCGGCGTGATGGGCGGTGCGGAATCGGAAGTTGATGCGCATACGCAAAACGTTTTGCTCGAAGCGGCGGCGTGGGAATTCATCAACATTCGCCAAACGATGGCGTCGCAGAAATTGTCGTCCGAAGCCAGTTATCGTTTCAGTCGTGGCGTGCATCCGGCGCAGGCAAAAGTTGGTTTGCTCCGCGCCATCGAATTGATGCGTGAACTTGGTGGCGGCCAGGTGGCGAAAGGCATCATCGATAAATATCCGCGCAAACTCAAAAAGATCGTCATCGATCTGCCGGTGTCTGAAGTCAAACGCCAACTCGGTGTGGAGATTCCGGCGAAGGATGTGGTCAAGTTTTTGGAAGCGTTGGATTTCAAAGTGGAAACCGACCGAAGACGGAAGGCCGATGACCGAAAAAAATCCGTCCTCCATCCTCGGTCGTCCATCTTGCGTGTTACCGTCCCCGAGCATCGCTTGGATGTGGAGGGCGCGCACGACCTCGTCGAAGAAATCGCGCGGATGTACGGCTACGAAAACATTCCGATCTCGCGAATGAATGATGAACTGCCGCCCCAAAAGGCAAACGTCGATTTGGAACAAGAGGAGCAAGTGCGCGACATTCTGATTGAAGCCGGTCTTCAAGAGGTTGTCACGTATCGCTTGACCACGCCGGAACGCGAGGCATTGTTGACGTTGCCTGGTTCGCCGCGTCCGACGATTCCGGCGCGCGCGTACGTCCGCATCGAAAATCCGATCAGTGCGGAGCGTTCCGTGCTGCGCCAATCTCTGATCTCTAATCTTCTCGATCTTATTGCCGCCAATCTACGCTATCGCTCGCGCATCGCGTTGTTTGAAATCGGGCCGGTCTTTTGGCATCGCGCCGCAAACGAAACGCTTTTGCCAAGTGAAAGCGCGCGCGAATTGCCAGAAGATCGCGGCATCAAACTTCCGCTCGAACGGCGACGCTTGGCAATGATGTTAACCGGTTCCCGCGCCAGTGTGTCGTGGCAAGGTGCAGATACCGCGTCGATGGATTTTTACGATTTCAAAGGCATTGTCGAATCGTTGCTCAATGGCTTGCATATTGCCAACGCAACCTACACCGCCTCCGACAATCCAATGTTCCACCCGGGCCGTGGCGCCGAATTGAAATTCGGCGATTCGGCGATTGGGGTATTTGGCGAACTGCATCCGGTCTTGCGCGAGAGATTTGATTTGCCGATGCAACCGGTGCTTGTTGGTGAATTTGATCTGGACGCGATGCTCACGCATGTTACGTCGATGTATCTGGTGCAAGCGTTATCGCGTTACCCGGCGGTTGAGCAAGACCTCGCGCTCATCGTCGATGATAATGTGCCGGCGGATCGGGTGCAGGCGTTGATTCAACAAACCGGCGGCAACCTGATCGAACGGGTCACGTTGTTCGATGTCTATCGCGGCGACCCAATTGCTAAAGGTAAAAAATCGTTGGCGTATGCCATCAGCTTCCAAGCCGACGACCGGACATTATCGGATTCAGATGTAACCAAGGTGCGCGAAAAAATTATCGCGCGGCTCAAGCGCGAACTCGGCGCGGAGGTGCGCGGCAAATAAGCCAATCAGCTGGCAGACCAATGTAGCGGGTCTGCCAGTTTTTCCATTTGGACTATTTACCGCTTTGCCCGCTTTGTGGTATACTTTTTATCGGGAGGCGCGCGATGACGAACAAACGCATTTATATTTTGGCTCTTGTCGTTACCGTGTTGATTGCGTTGATGGTGCTCGGTCGTTGTTTCGGTGCGTCGTAAACCGAAGGGGAGGGGAAATGCCAAATCCGTTAGCGGCATACAACTGGCTCGACCTGATTATCTTTTTGATTATGCTTGCCGCGCTGGCGGTGGGTTTTGCGCAAGGCATTTTGCGGCAGGTGATTAATCTGGCGGCATTCTACATTGCCCTTATTCTTGGTGCGCAATATTATTACGCTCTCAGCGAGTTTGTTCGCGGCATTATGTTTGTGCGTACCAACGCCCTGCTTGAATCGATTGTCTTTCTGGTGATCGTGATTGCGGTGTGGATCTTGCTCACCTGGCTTGCCTTCGATGCGTACCGTTCGACCAAGATCCATTTTGCGCCGTTGGTTGATCAATTGGGCGGCAGTATTATCGCACTGGCAACTATTGTTGCTGCACTGGCATTGATTGCGCCGGTCGTCAACTTTATGGTGAGCGAACCGTGGACGAGCGCGGAAAACATCTATCAATTTTTTTCTTCGGCGATGCGAACGTCGGTCCTGGTCAGACAACTCCTCGCACTCAAAGTGCAATTGATCGCCGCCGTCGAACCGTGGATGCCGTACGGCATTCCATCGATCTTTAGTTTCTAGATTACCCGGGCGATCCCTCTTTCTCTTTTTCGATGAACCCCAAATATCTTCACACCCTGGAATTCGATAAAATACTTGCGCGGGTTGCCGCGCACGCCGATTTTGCGGCAAGCGCAGAATTGGCGCGCGCGTTGACACCCTCCACCAACCCGGCGGACATCGAGCGCGCGCAAAGCGAAACAACCGAAGCGCGCGCAATCCTCGCGCAACATCCGGAAATCAGCATCGGCGGCGCGCGCGATGTGCGACCGCTGACCAAAAACGCGCGCATCGATGCGACTCTTCAACCGGTCGATCTGCTTGAACTCCGGCAAACGCTGATTTCTGCACGCACCTTGCGCCGCGCGTTGCTCAAATTCAACACGGTGTATCCGCGCCTCGCCGCGCGCGCCGCCCATCTGGCTGAATTGCCAAGCGTCGTGGACACGATTGGACGTACGATCAACGACCGCGCCGAAGTTGCGGACACCGCCTCCGCCACACTCGCGCGTCTTCGACACGAGTTGAACACGCAACGCAATCGATTGATGGACAAACTGCAACGTTTGCTCACCTCATCGACAAACGCCAAAGTGATTCAAGAGACGATTATCACCGAACGCGACGGACGTTACGTCATCCCAATTCGCGCCGAAGCCAAAGGTCGCATTCCCGGCATCGTGCACGACACCAGCGCGAGCGGCGCGACGTTGTTCATCGAACCGTTGGCCGTCGTCGAAATGGGCAATCGCGTGCGCGAGTTGGTGCGCGAAGAACAGCGTGAAATCGAACGCATCTTGCGCGAGTTGACCGCGCTTGTCGCCGCGCACGCCGACGAAATCGATTGGACGGTCGAGACGCTCGCAGAAATCGATCTCGCGTTTGCGAAAGCAAAATATGCGGAAGAGATAAAAGGGGTCGAACCAGATTTTGAAATCCCAAACCAAACAAATTTGGAATTTGGGATTTGGAATTTGGGATTTTTTGACGCTCGCCATCCTTTGCTTGACCCGCAACGCGTTGTGCCAATTTCAGTTCATCTTGACCCCGGCATTTCGATTCTCGTTATCACGGGACCCAACACCGGCGGAAAAACCGTTACGCTCAAGACCGTTGGTCTCCTCGCGTTGATGGCGCAAAGTGGGTTGCACATTCCAGCGCGCGCCGGCTCGCGTCTGCCCATTTTCTCCGGCGTTTATGCCGACATCGGCGACGAGCAGTCGATTGAACAATCGCTTTCGACATTCTCGTCGCATCTCAAGAACATCACCGAAATTTTGCGTGAAGCCGATTCGCACTCGCTCGTCCTGCTCGACGAACTGGGCGTGGGCACTGACCCGGTGGAAGGTTCTGCCCTCGCTCGCGCGATTCTTGCCCATTTGCTCGACCGCAAAATTCCCGCATTCGTCGCCACGCATTACGCCGAACTGAAAGCGTTCGCGCACACCACGCCCGGCGTACAGAACGCGTCGATGGAATTCGATGTGGAAACGCTTTCGCCAACGTTTCGTTTGACGATTGGTTTGCCCGGGCAATCGAATGCGTTTGCGATTGCAACGCGGCTGGGACTCGATCCACATATCATCGAGCAGGCGCGTGCCGCGTTGACGCGCACGGACATCGAGCTAGAAAAAATGTTGAGTGAAATCAAGCGCGCGCAACAAGAGGCGGCGTCGGCGCGGGCGCACGCGGAGTTGGCGCAACGCGAAGCGGAACAACGCGCCGCGCAAGCACGCCGCGAATTTGTGGACATTCAAAAATCGCGCGAGGAAATTTTGGCGCGTGCGCGTGAAGAGGCGCACGCAGAAATCCAACTTGCGCGGGAAGAATTGAATCGACTGCGACAGGAATGGCGTGCCGGGTCGCTTTCGCGCAACGTGATCGAAGATGCGCGCGACAAGTTGGATGGAATCGAGGAGATGATTGCTCCCACTCCTGCCCCCCTTCCCTCGTTTTCAACTGTGGAAGGGAGTCTAAAGATTGGTGATCGCGTGATGGTTTTGCGTTTGGGACAGGCGGGTGAAATCGTTGCGTTGGATGAGAACGGCGCGGAGGTGCAGGTCGGCAGTTTTCGTGTGCGTGTGAAATTGGATGAACTCGGCGAGAAAACAGCGGCGGGGAAAAATGTTGAGAGCGCAAACCCGGTTTCGGTACCGGTTGCCGAATCGCCGGGTATCGAAATCAGTTTGCGCGGAATGCGCGCGGACGACGCGCTTGACGCGTTGGAAAAATATTTGGATCGCGCGTATCTTGCCGGTTTGCCGTACGTGCGCGTGGTGCACGGCAAAGGCACCGGCACGCTCCGCAAACTTGCGCGCGATTTGTTGCGCGGGCATCCGCTCGTCGCGTCGATGCACGAAGCCGCACCGCACGAAGGCGGCGAAGGTGTCACGATTGCGAAATTGGTTGCGCGGTAAAAGTACTGCTTGCCAACAAGCGAAATGAATGTTATAATTTCAATCAAGATGCGTGAACAATGATGCGCATCACGATCCCGCTCAGTTTTCCACAAGGAGGAAAAAATGTACCAAAGACTAGTTCTGGTCGGGAACCTCGGCAGAGATCCCGAAATGCGCTACACCCCGCAAGGCACGCCGGTCACATCGTTCCCGGTTGCCACCAGCCGCAAGTACACCACGGCGGATGGTCAACAAAAAGAAGAAACCGTTTGGTTTCGCGTTCAGGTGTGGGGCAAGCAAGGCGAGACCGTCAACCAATATCTTACCAAAGGTCGCAAGGTGTTGGTGGAAGGCACACTCATCCCGGACGAAAATGGCGGACCGCGCGTGTGGACGGGACAGGATGGCAAAGCCCGCGCCTCATTTGAAGTCCGCGCGCAAACAGTCCGCTTTCTCGATAGCAAACGCGATGCGGCGGCGCCCGGCGTAACCCAGGTTAACGGACCGGCGGTGCAAGAAGCCGGCGGCGACGAGCCGATAGGTGGCGAAGAATTACCATTCTAACTCGATTGATCTACCGCAAGCCGCTTGGATCGCGCAAGCGGCTTTTTGATTCACAGTGAGCAAACGCATTGCACTCATCGTCGTTGGACGATTCAAAGACAATTGGCACACTTTGACGCCGACGCAACAGAACGATTTTGTCACACGCGTTGGCAAAACGATCAGCACGCTCGGTTTGGCATCGATTGCCGGGTATCGCTTGTCATCGACGCCGGGCGCGTTCCTTACTGTTTGGGAAGGCTCGACCCACGAAGCGGTCGAGCGCGCAATCAAAAATCTAGAAGCAATCGGTTACCAGCAATACATCGACGCGCGGTGGATGATCGGCGAGCGCGAGATGCCGCAGGAGTAAAATGCGGACACCGTTTGGCAAAGAATGTAAATACTATTACGCCGATTATTTTCGCGGCAGGGAAACGCAAGCGTGTCGATTAATTGAACAAAATCCGGCGTCGGAGGCGTGGAAGCCGGCATTGTGCCAAGCGTGCCCGGTGCCGGATATTGTGTTGGCGAACGCGTGTCCCCATTTAGCCCTACGTGCGTCGGTCGTCAAATCGATGTTGGGTCTCGCGCGTCAGGTTCACGTGCAAGCCGCGTGTCGTGAACATCGCGTTGCGGTCAAACAACCGAAAGTCGGTTGCGGACATTGCCACGAATATCTAGATCGCCCGGAGAAATCCGAATGAAGCTCGATGAACTTTTGGCGCAGAATCGCGTCTTGATTCACGACGGCGCGACCGGCACATTTTTGCAACAATTTGGTTTGCCAATGCATCAAGCGCCGGAATCCTGGGTGTTGGAAAATCCGGCGGCGATTTTTGCGGCGGCGGAAGCGTACGTCAACGCCGGCTCGGACATTATTTTGACGTGCTCGTTTGGTGGAACGAGCGCGCGCTTGCAAGAAAACAAGTTGGCAGATCACGCCCACGAAATCAATCGGAACGCGGCGCAAATCGCCAAAGAGGCCGCCAAAGATCGCGCGCTCGTTGCCGGGTCGATTGGCCCGCTGGGACGGTTGCAATTGATCCTCGGCGGAATGACCTACGCCGAAGCCGTCGATCAATTTGCGGTGCAAGCTGAGTCGCTTGCGTTTGGCGGCGTGGATGCGTTCCAAGTCGAATCGTTCAGCGATTTGCAGGAAATTCAAGCCGCGATTGAAGGCGTGCGGCAAGTGAGTAACTTGCCAATCATCGCGTCGATGTCTTTTGAAACGCAAGGCAAAACGCTCACCGGCATCACGCCGACGGTCGCCGCCAAAGAATTGGCGCGTTTGGGGGCGAGCGTCATCGGCGCGAACTGCGGACACGGACCCTGGGATATGGCATCGATCATCCGCGAGATGCACAATGCGGTTCCGACCGCGTACTTGCTTGCCAAACCGAATGCCGGCATTCCGGAACTCATCGGTGGCACGCCGTCGTACACCATTGAGCCGGCGCGCTTTGCGCTACTCGGACGCGATTGGGTGCGCGCCGGCGCGCGCATCGTCGGCGGCTGTTGCGGCTCGACGCCGAAATTTATCCAAGCCCTGCGTAATGAATTGTTCGCCCGGCAAAAGGGCGTGATTGCGTAACGCAATTTGCTCAACCTATCGTCTAATGCTATAATGCACGCACTCTAAACGTAAAGGAAGTCCTGTGAGTCTCTATCTCAACATCATCCAAATTATCATCTCGGTTGCGCTGGTCATCATTATTCTGTTGCAAGTCAAGGGCGATACCGGCGGCGTGTTCGGCGGTGCCGGCGTGGCGCGCACGCGCCGCGGTTTGGAACGCACGATGTTCAACGCCACGATTATTCTTGCCGCCGCGTTTCTCGTCATCTCCCTCTTTAGCGCGATTTTCCCCGGGTCTTGATCCGCGCGTCCTTGCGAAGATCGACGCGCGCGTTGGCTTGGCAAGGACGGAACTTGTCTTCCGATGAAACACATTCGCTGGCAATTGCTGATCACCGTCGTCGGGATCGCCATTCTCAGCGTGCTTCTAAGTTATCTTGCGCTCAACACGCGTTCGGTCGAGCGTCCGACGTTTGGCGGCACGTACATCGAAGGGATGGTTGGGCGCTTGAACACGCTCAACCCGATCTTGAGCCAGTTCGGCGATAATGATCGTGACGTGGCGGCGTTGCTCTTCAACGGCTTGACGCGCGCGGACGAAGATGGCACACTCAAACCCGATCTCGCGGCGCGTTGGAACATTTCGCCGGACGGATTGATCTACACCTTCACGCTTCGCGCCGATGTTTATTGGCACGATGGCGTCCCGTTCGATGCGGACGATGTGTTGTACACCGTCCGTGCGATTCAAGACCCGGCGACGAAAGCGTCGCCCGATCTGGCAGCGTTCTGGCGTACGGTCGCCGTTACCGCCACCGATTCTGCGACCATTCGCTTTCAACTGACCCAGCCGTACGCGCCGTTCCTCGATTACACGACCATCGGCATTTTGCCGGCGCACCTCCTCCGCGATATTCCACTGGCTGAGTTATCCACGCATCCGTTCAATCGTCGTCCCGTTGGCACCGGTCCCTTTAGCATCGCCGAATTGACCGCGAGCCAGATTCTGCTCGAATCGAATCCGCGTTATCACGGCACGCGCCCGTACCTCGCGCGCATCTTGTTCAAATTCTTTCCCGATTACGACGCGGTCTTTGCCGCATACACGCGCGGCGAAATCGAAGGGATTGCGCGCGTTCTGCCGACGTACCTGCCGCGTTTGCGTGCGCTCAATCGATTGGAACAGTACAACGCGCGGCTGGCGGGCTATTCGCTGATCTATCTCAATTTTTCAAAGCCGGCGTTTCAAGACAAAAGTGTGCGGCAGGCATTGTTGTTCGCCATCGACCGTGCGCGCATCATCAGCGATACTTTGCAAGGGCAAGGGATTCTCGCGTCTAGCCCGATTATTCCCGGCACGTGGGCGTTCGACAACACCATCCCGCACTATCCTTTCGATCCCGAAAAAGCCAAAACGATTCTCGATGCGGCGGGATGGAAAGATGCCGGCGATGGCATCCGCAAAAAGGGAACCGATTTGCTTTCGTTCGTCTTGACCACGAACGATGATCCGACGCGCGTGGCGATAGCCAACGAAATCGCCAAAGGTTGGCAAGCCATCGGGGTCAAGGCAACAGTGCAATCCGTTCCAGTGGGCACGCTGGTCCAAAATGTTTTGCGACCGCGTCAATTCGATGCGGTGTTGTACGACTGGCGCACATTATCGAACGATCCGGATCAGTACGAAAATTGGCACGAACTGCAAATCCCGGGTGCATCGACGGCGGGACAAAATTACGGCGGCTTGAAAGACCGCGACATTAGCGAAGTTTTGGAGACCGCGCGCAAAACGAACGATCAAATCAAGCGTGCAGAATTGTATCGCAAATTTCAAGAATTATTTTCCGACCGCGTGCCGGCGTTGATTCTGTATTATCCGATCTACACGTACGCCGTCGATGAGCGCGTGCGCGGCATTCAACTGGCGCCTTTGCTCACGTCGAGCGACCGCTTTCGCAGTATCGCGCGCTGGTACGTGAAAACGCAGCGCGTTGCGTTCAATCCGGCAAGCGGTGAACCAACCGCCGCGCCGCCGCCCACCGCGCTTGCGCCAATTAAATTACCGACACCAACTTCTGCGCCACCGCAACAAACGGTCATCGTCGTCGTTGCGCCGCCAACCTTATCCGTGCCCACTCCATCAACGCAATGTGCCGGCTTTGCCGCATTGATTACCGCGCCGGTAATGGATAGCAAAGTTGCCGGCATCATCGAGATTCGCGGAAGCGTACCGAGTGCGAACTTGGCGTATTGGAAGTTGGAATATCGTGCGGATGCGACCGCGGAGTACACTCAACTGTTTCGCGGCGAGACGCCGGTGACGGACGGCGTGTTGAGTTTGTGGGCAACCAAAACGGTGGCGAACGGAAGTTACTGGTTGCAGTTGACGGCAGTCGATAGCGTGGGGAATTTCGGAACACCGTGCCAGGTACGTGTCAATGTAGCCAATTGATTAGAGCCTATTTCAAAAATCGAGAAATTGCCTAAAATGGGGGTATGAGTCGCCATGAACTAACCGATGACCAATGGGCAGTGCTTGCACCGCTACTGCCGAAACGCAAGCGAGGACGCGGACGACCCCGC
>DAOTXS010000056.1:0-247105 GCA_034435055.1 Anaerolineae bacterium
ATTTTGAACGTGAGTAGTTTAATCGGGTGGATTCGAACGCAAAAACCTGGCTACGATTTGACTCCACTCATTGCATAAGACAATTGATGCCGGAGAGAGCTCATTCTTTTTCCCTAAACTCGGAACGATTACCAGCCGCGTCATAGGGTGTTGTCAAAGTCCTCATTATGTCATTGCGAGGAGCGGTTTTGGCGACGAAGCAATCCCCAAGTTGCTCGGAGATTGCTTCGCTCCGCTCGCAATGACGGAGCAGCGCGACTTTGACAAAGCCCTAACACCTGACCAAGAGTCTTTGACGCTGACCCACCTTGGGTATATAATCGCTTCAAATTGCGCGCAAGGAAGAAAAATGTTCAACGTCGTCATGCTTGGCATCGCCAGTTTCCTCACCGATGTCAGCACCGAAATGGTCTACCCCTTGCTCCCGCTCTACCTCACGGCGCGGCTCGGCGCATCACCGGCGATTGTCGGCATCATCGAAGGTATTGCCGAAAGTCTGGCGAGTTTGCTCCGCGTCTTTTCCGGCGCGTGGTCGGATCGCATTCAACGCCGCAAACCGATTGCCATTCTCGGTTACAGTTTCAGTTCAATGGGCAAAGTGCTATTGTATCTTTCGATGATGTGGCAAATGGTACTTGCCGGGCGCATCGCCGACCGGTTTGGCAAAGGGATTCGCACCGCGCCGCGCGACGCGCTCATCGCCGATTCGACGCCGCCGGCGAAACGCGGCGCGGCGTACGGTTTGCATCGCGCGCTCGATACTGCCGGCGCAAGTCTGGGCGTGATTCTCGCGTACATGCTTTTCGTTTCTTTGCACGACGATTTCACCAACATTTTTTTGCTCTCGTTGATCCCAGCACTTTTGGGCGTGCTTGTGCTTTTCCTCGTGCGTGAGAAACGCCTGCCACGCTTACGAACGTTGCCCCAAGAACCCTGGTGGAAAAATTTGGGTAGGCGCTGGCACGCGCTGGATCGTCGCTTGAAAATCTTTTTGGCGATTATTTTCATCTTCGCACTCGGCAATTCGTCGAATCAATTTTTGCTTTTGCGCGCCGCGAATCTCGGCGCCGATAACGCGACTGTCATTTTGATGTACCTTGTATTCAACTTGATTTATGCCTTGGGTTCGTTTCCTTTCGGTCGGTTGTCGGACAAGTTTGGGCGCAAGAAACTTTTGGTGCTTGGCTATCTCACGTACGGCGTCGTTTACATCGGCTTTGCGCTCGCAACGCAAACTTCACTTTGGTTCTTGTTCGCGGTGTACGGCCTGTACTACGCGCTAACCGAGGGCGTCGAAAAAGCATTCGTCTCCGAAATCGCGCCGCAAGAGTTGCGTGCGACGCTGATCGGTTTGCATGCAACGTTTGTCGGCATCGGCTTGTTGCCGGCGTCGATGTTTGCCGGTTTTTTGATGACGCTCGATCCTGCCGCACCGTTTTGGTTTGGCGGCGGAATGGGTACGCTGGCGGCAATCGCATTTTTATTTTTGATTTGAATTGAGGGAAAAATGACCACACGATTCATCCTCCTTCGGCACGGGCAGACAGAATGGAATCAAGGCAACGAACGATTTCGCGGACGCGCGGATGTGCCATTGAACGACACCGGCAAAATTCAGGCGCAAAAAATTGCCGCGCGCTTGGCGAAGGAAAAAATCAACGCGATTTACGTCAGCCCAATGCAGCGCACACTCTACACCGCGCAGCCACTTGCCGACGCGCTCAAAATCAAAGTCGAACCGCATCCCGGCTTGCTCGACATTGACGTCGGCGCGCTCGAAGGCATGACCATCGACGAAGCGCGCGTGGCGTTTCCGGAGGTGATGGAAAAATGGATCACGACGCCGGGCAAGGTGAAATTTCCCAAAGGCGAATCGTTCAAAACGATGCGCAGACGCATCGTCGCGTTGCTCGATGAAATGACAGCCAAACATGCCGGCGAAACACTTGCGCTCGTGACGCATCGCGTGGTGTGTAGTGCGATGTTGTGCGTGGTGTTGGGACTCGATGCCGATGCGTTGTGGCGTATTCGCCAAGACAATGCGTGCGTCAGCGCGTTTGAAAAACATGAACAAGGTTGGGTGGTAACGCTGGTGAATGACACAAGTCATTTATAGTTGCAGATTTCAAATTTACGTATGAGTCAACCATCTTTCATTCTCACAATCGATATCGGTACCTCTTCCACCCGCGCGATGCTGTTCGATGAACAAGCGCGCGCGGTACCGGGTATCGAGGCGCAATTCAAGTACGATATGCACACAACGTCGGACGGCGGCGTGGAAGCCAACGCTGACGAAATGCTCGCGTGCGCCGAACGCGCCATCGATCAAGTCCTGGCGCAGGCACACCATCGTCCCATCGCCGCCGTCGCGTCCGATTCGCTCGTCTCGAATGTACTCGGCGTCGATGCGGAGGGACGCGCGGTGACGCCGGTGTTTACGTACGCTGACACGCGCAACGCACGCGCGGTAAGCGATTTGCGCGCGCGTCTCGATGAACGCGCCACGCATCAGCGCGTGGGCACACTCTTTCATTCGAGTTATTTGCCGGCACGATTTCTCTGGCTCGCGCGCACCGATGATTTGAAACGCGCAAAATATTGGATGTCGCTCGGCGAATATTTTTTGCATCGTTGGACGGGCGAGCGCGCGTGCAGTTATTCTGTTGCGTCGTGGACAGGTTTGCTCAATCGACAAAAACTTGACTGGGACGATGAACTCGTACGACAATTGCCAATCGACAAAACTCAACTGTCGCCGCTGGTCGATCACGATCACACTGTTGGCGCGTTGAACCGCGAGTACGCCAATCGCTGGGCGGCGCTGCGCGACGCCAAATTTTTTCCGACCATCGGCGATGGCGCGGCGGCAAATATCGGAAGCGGCTGCGTCGATCCCTTGAGCATCGCGTTGACGATTGGGACGAGTAGCGCGATGCGCGTCGCGTATCCACGCGGAACCAGTTCGATTCCTTGGGGATTATGGTCGTACAGCATCAATCGTGATGTTGAATTGTTGGGTGGCGCATTGAGCGAAGGCGGTAATTTTTTTGGCTGGCTCAAGCGCACCCTCCAAGTCGCCGGAATTCAAAATCCGGAAGCCGACGCCGGCAAACTGGAACCGGATTCGCACGGACTGACGGTGTTGCCATTTCTCACCGGCGAACGCGCGCCTAATTGGAACGCCGACGCGCGCGCGGCGATCATCGGTTTGAGTTTGACGACGCGTCCAGTCGATATTTGGCGCGCCGGTTTAGAAGCCATCGCGTATCGTTTGGCATCGATCTTTGAATTGTTGCGCGCCATCGCGCCCAATGTGAATCAAGTAATCGGCAGTGGCGGCGCGATGGTGCATTCGCCGGCGTGGCAACAAATCATCGCCGACACGTTGAATGTGCCGGTCGTCGTTTCAGCGGAAGCCGAAGCGACGAGTCGCGGCACCGCGTTGCTTGCGCTAAAAGCGTTGGGCGTGATACAATCATTGCACGATTTGCCAGCGCAAACCGGCGCAATCTTCACACCCGACGCCGCGCGGCACGAGATTTACGCGCGCGCGATGGAACGACAGAAATGGTTGTATAAGCAAGTCGTGGCAGAAGACCGAGGACGAAGAACGGAAGATGTTTGAACGGCAGAATGTGATTCACGCTCTTCCCATCACCGCCTTCATTCTCGCGCTCATTTACAAATGGTTCGCGGTCGATGACCGTTACGCGATCTTCCTTTACAATCACATGAACGCGCAACCGTTCGACGAAGTAACCGTCGGACGATATTGGATGACCGGGTTCATCGCTGGCGCAATTGTGATGCTGTTGTACATCGCCGCGAATTTTCTATGTGCGCGCGTCGTGAAAAATTATCGCGCGCCGGAATGGTGGCGCGTGTGGCTGTGGTGCGCCGCGCCGGTCGCCATCGGGGTTTGGTTCATCACCACCACGCAAAACTCGCCGACGATGCCGCCGGCAATCGCCGCCGCAATTGTACTCACCACTTGGGTTGGACTCGCACTGGCGTTGATGCCGGGCGCACTCGCGGCGCATCGCCCGCGCGAGTTGAAGTGGTCGGCAATCGATGGACTCGCGCTGGTGCCAATTCTGCTTTTGCTCCACGCTATCGAATTGCCCAGCCGTGGCTTGTCGATCAGGATCGTTACCGTATACATGCTTGAAATTGGTAGTATAATTGGCGGCATCGTGTGGCTTGCGGCAACTGGTTTATTCCGCGCGATGCGCAAGATACCATCGACCGGCATCACGCAAATTTTTATCGCCGGGCTGTGCTGGAGTTATCTTGTCTTGCCACTCGTGCATCATATCTTTTCTACACCATCGAATTTCAAATACATCACCACATCGTACAATTTTTTTGCGTATGATCCTGGGATTCAAAGCGTGACTTGGCTCGTGGTCATCGCGTTCACCGTTGTGACAATCCATTTGCGCCAACGCTTTATTATCTTTCGAGGAGAAAAATGATTTACGAACTTCGCATTTATCACGCCGCGCCCGGCAAATTGCCGCTGTTGCTCAAACGCTTTGAAACCATTACGTTGGGATTTTGGAACAAGTACAACATCCGCCAAGTTGGTTTCTGGACGACGATGATCGGCGAAAGCAACCACGATGTGTACTATATTCTCGAATGGCAAAATCTTGCCGAACGTGAACAAAAATGGTCGGCGTTTCAAAGCGACCCGGACTGGATCAAAGCGCGCGGCGAAACGGAGAAGGACGGATCGTTGACGACACACATCAGCAATTTGATTCTCGCACCGACAAGTTTCTCAAATCTCAAATAGACGGAAGACCGAGAAAAATATTTCCGTCTTCGGTCTTCCGTTCCCCGTCGAGGTTAAAATGAACGTTGCAGTGGGTACTGATCACGGCGGCTTTTCCATCAAGCACGTTGTCATCGACGAATTGAAAAAGATTGGACACACGGTCATTGATTGTGGCGCGGCAACGTACGACGCCGATGACGATTATCCCGATTTCGCGCGCGCGGTTGGTGAGACGATTCAACGCGGCGTGGCGGAACGCGGCATTGTGATTTGCGGAAGCGGCGTCGGCGTAACGATTGCGGCGAACAAAATGCGCGGGATTCGCGCGTGCCTGTGCCACGATTCGTACTCGGCGCGGCAAGGCGTCGAACACGATCATATGAACGTGCTGGCGCTCGGCGGGCGCATCATCGGCGAGGAATTGGCGCGCGAGTTGGTGCGTGCGTTCATGACCGCCAAATTCGATGATAACGAGCGGTTCGTCCGCCGCGCAAACAAGATCACTGAAATCGAAAACGAACGATCATAGACATTGAAGGCAAACAATTGGGTGAACGATTCCTCATCGGAGTGAAAGCATGTCTAATCCGTTAATCGACCTTAAACAACTAGGACAATCCGTTTGGCTCGACAGCATTCGCCGGGGGCATATTCAATCGGGCGGGCTGGCGCAATTGATCGCGCAGGATGGAATCAGCGGCGAAACCGCCAATCCCAGCATTTTCGAAAAAGCAATCGCCGGGAGCAACGATTACTCCGAGGCAATCCGCAAGTTAATCGACCGCGGCAAAAGTGCGCTGGAAATTTATGAAACGCTGGCGATTGAAGATGTGCAAATGGCTTGTGATGTTTTTCGTCCGGTGTACGATCAAACCGATGGCGCGGATGGATTCGTCAGCATCGAGGTTTCGCCGAAACTCGCGCATGACACGACGGGCACCATCGCCGAAGCGAAACGATTTTTCAAAGCGGTCAATCGTCCCAACGTGATGATCAAAATTCCCGGGACTCCCGCCGGCGTTCCCGCCATCGAAGAATGTTTGTATCAAGGCGTCAACGTAAACATTACGCTACTCTTCGCCGTTCAAGCGTACGAGCAAGTGGCGTGGGCGTACATCCGCGCGCTGGAACGTCGCGTTAGAGAAGGCAAGCCGATTCGGCACATCGCTTCCGTGGCGAGCTTCTTTGTCAGCCGCATCGACACACTTGCCGACAAGTTAGTGCAAGACAAACTGCGCGCGGCAACCGACCCGGCGATAAAAGCCAAACTCGAAGCGTTGGGCGGCAAAGCGGCAATTGCGAATGCTAAGCTAGCGTATCAGTTGTTCAAGCAAATATTTTCCGATCCGCGTTTTCTCGCGTTGAAAAAAAAGGGAGCGCGGGTGCAACGACCACTTTGGGCAAGCACGAGCACCAAAAACCCGGCATATCCCGACACGCTGTATGTGGACACGTTGATTGGTCCCGATACGATCAACACACTTCCCTTTGAAACCATCGATGCGTTTCGCGCACACGGCAAAGTCCAACTGACACTGGAAGACGATGTGGATGGCGCGCGGCAAGTTCTAGAGCATCTTGAAAGCGTGAACATCAGTATGAAAGCCGTCACCCAGCAAGTTTTGGATGAAGGTGTAGAAAAATTCGATCAGGCATTCGATCAATTGCTCGCCAGCATTCAATCGAAAATTGTTGCGGCGGCGAGCGCGCGGCACAGCGCCGTGTTAGGCAATTATTTGAACACGGTCAGCGAGAATCTTGCGGCGGCAGAACAAAATGGTGTAGCGAATCGCGTGTGGAAACAAGACCCCACGCTTTGGAAAACTGAGCCGGCACACATCGCCGAAATTTCGATTCGGCTTGGCTGGCTCCACGTGGCAACCGCGATGCGGCAACGGGTCGCTGAACTCAAAGCGTTCGGCAAAGAAATCAAAAAAGCCGGGTTCAAATCGATTGTGCTGTGCGGGATGGGCGGCAGCTCGCTTTGCGTCGAAACATTGCACGATGTCGTCGGCATCGCCAAAGGATTTCCGCGCCTGTTCATTCTCGACACGACCGACCCGGCAACCGTCCGCGCGCTGGCGCGCAAAATTAATCCAAAGAAAACCTTGTTCATCATCGCAAGCAAATCTGGCGGCACCACCGAAACGCTGTCGCATTACAAATATTTCAGCGAACTTGCGCCCGCATCAAATTTCATTGCGATCACTGATCCCGGCTCCGGCTTGCAAAAACTTGCCAGCGAGAAAAAGTTTCGCCGCGTGTTTGAAAATCCCTCCGACATTGGCGGACGCTATTCCGCGCTGTCGTTCTTTGGTCTCGTCCCCGCCGCGTTGATGGGCATCGACATCGACAAACTGCTCAGCCGCGCGGAAGAAATGATGCGCGCGTGCGCCGCCGACATCCCCGCCGAAAATAATCCCGGCGAATGGCTTGGCGTGACGCTGGCGACACTCGCGCAACACGGACGCAACAAGATCACGTTTATCACCTCGAAAAATATAGCGCCGTTTGGCGCGTGGGCGGAACAACTCATCGCCGAATCGACCGGCAAAGAAGGCAAAGGACTCGTGCCGATTGACGCCGAGCCACTTGGCAAACCGACCGCGTACGGAATGGATCGCGTCTTCGTTTATTCGTTCATCAAACGCGCCGATCCTACCCTCGAAAAAAGATTGAACGAATTGGAGAAAATCGGTCATCCAGTTCTGCGTTTTCAACTGCGCGACGCGTACGACATTGGCGCAGAATTTTTCCGTTGGGAATTTGCAATTGCCGTTGCCGGCGCGCTCCTTGGCATCAACGCGTTCGATCAACCGAATGTGGAAGAGGCGAAGAAGAATGCGTGGCAAGTGCTGACCGGCGACCGACGACCGACGACCGAGCAACCGATATTCGAGAACAAGAAATTTGTGGTGTACTCGACGACGAATGTGCCGGCAAAGAATCTGCGCGGCGTGTTGGATGCGTATTTCAAATTAGCACACCCCGGCGATTATCTGGCGTTGATGGCATATCTCCAAAATACGCCGACGCATAACACCGCGTTGAAATCGATGCGCGTTGCCGTGCGCAACGCGTTGAAAATTGCCACGACCGCCGGGTATGGTCCACGCTTTTTGCATTCGACCGGGCAATTGCACAAAGGCGGCGCAAACAACATTCTGGCTTTGCAAATCACGACCGACCATGCTGTCGATGAAAAAATTCCCGGCGAGACGTACTCGTTTGGCAAGCTCATCAACGCGCAAGCGCAAGGCGATTGGCAAGCGTTGAAAAATAATCAGCGCCGCGCGTTGCGCGTGCATTTGAAACGCGGCGCAAAGTTGAGCGAGCTGGCAAAAGCGATAAATCGCGCAGCGCAAACGAAAAAACGTCAAGCGTGAAATTTTCGTTTTATTCAAGGAACGCTATGTCATCTGAAACCACTGTCAGTCCACCGCGCACCGGTACCACCGGGCTTCGCATTCCGCCGCCGAACACGCTCGTCATTTTTGGCGCAACCGGCGACCTCACGCATCGCAAACTGGTGCCCGCGCTTTTCGATTTGTACTGCGACAAACGTTTGGCGGAAGGATTCACGATTGTCGGTTCGGCGCGGCGCGAGAAAACCACGGACGATTTTCGCGCGGAGATGCGCGAAGCGGTAACCCGATTCAGCCGCAATAATCCGATGAACAATGATAAATGGGACAGGTTCGCGCGCGGCTTGTATTATCATCGCGCCGAATTCCACGATCCCGCCGGTTACGTCACCCTGGGACAATTGCTCGACCGCATCGATGCCGAACACGTTACGGAAGGCAATCGCTTATTTTATCTTGCCACCGCGCCGGAATATTATCCGCTCATCGTCAAACAACTGGGCGAAGCCGGGCTGGCACATTCGCGGGGCTGGACACGCATCATCATCGAAAAACCCTTTGGGCGCGATCTGACAAGCGCGCGCGAGTTGAACAATCAGGTGCTGGCAGTCTTTGACGAATCGCAAGTGTATCGCATCGATCATTACCTCGGCAAAGAAACCGTGCAAAATATTTTGGTCTTTCGATTTGCCAACGCGATCTTCGAACCGTTGTGGAATCGCAATTACGTCGATCACGTGCAAATCACGGCGGCGGAATCGGTCGGCATCGAAGATCGCGGCGGCTATTACGATACTGCCGGCGCACTGCGCGATATGGTGCAATCGCATCTTTTGCAACTGACCGCGCTCACGGCGATGGAACCGCCGGTTTCTTTCGATTCCGATTCGGTGCATAATGAAAAAGTCAAAGTCTTGCGCGCGGTCAATCCACTTTCGCCGGATGAAATCAATGCGCAAGTTGTCCGCGGACAGTACGGCGCGGGCAGCCACAGCCCGGGTTATCGCGAAGAACCGCGCGTCGATAAAGATTCCTGCACCGAAACGTACGTCGCGCTCAAACTTGCCATCGATAATTGGCGCTGGGCGGGCGTGCCGTTTTATCTGCGCACCGGCAAACGTCTGCCGCGGCGTTGCACCGAAATTATGATCCAATTCAAATCGGTGCCGCACCCGTTGTTTGCGCAAGAAGTTTTCGAGGGCATCGAGCCCAACATCTTGGAGATGCGTTTGCAACCGGACGAAGGCATCAATCTGCGTTTTGCCGCCAAACTGCCGGGACAGGTCATCCGCTTGCGCGACGTCAAAATGGATTTCTTTTACAAGACAGCGTTCGGCAGCGTGCCGGGCGAAGCGTACGAAACGCTCTTGCTCGATACGATGCGCGGCGATTCCACGCTGTTCAATCGCAAAGACGAAGTGGAGCTTGCGTGGTCGTTGATGACCCCGATTTTGGAATACTGGCAAAATTCGCCGTCGCCCAATTTTCCGAATTACGCAACCGGCACCTGGGGACCCCGCGCCGCCGACAATCTGCTCGCGCGCGACGGGCAAACCTGGCACGAACCGTAATGAAATTTCCCACCGGAGGTAAGTGTGGTGAATCTCCTCCATCGCGTCCATCGCTTTAACATCCAGCATCTCACGTACCCGCTTGTTCTTTCCACGCTCTTTGCTGGCGCGTTGTTCGTCGGACGAGTTTATTGGAGCCGCAACGTTACGTACCTGTTTCTCGTGTGGAATCTCTTTCTCGCGTGGCTGCCGTACACGTTTAGTCTCGTCGTCGCATCGTTGCATCAACGTCATCCACGCGCGTGGTGGTTGCTGATCGTGCCCGCCGCGCTCTGGCTGATCTTTTTGCCGAACGCGCCGTACATTGTCACCGACCTGTGGCATCTTGACGAACGCCGACCGGTGCCGATGTGGTACGACATCGGAATGCTGGCGACGTTCGCGTGGACCGGCTTGTTTCTGGCAATCACTTCACTCTACACGATGCAAAACATCGTGCGTGATTATTGTGGGCGCATCGTGAGTTGGCTATTCGCGTTCGCCGCGATTGGCGCAACCGGCTTTGGCATTTATCTCGGTCGCTTTCTACGGATGAATTCCTGGGATGTCTTTTTCCAACCGCACGATGTCGTCGCCGATATTTTGCCGCGCCTCGCGCATCCCATTCGCTACTCGCAAACGTACGGCGTCACACTACTGTTCGCCGCGTTCTTTTTTATTTGCTACTTAACATTTGTGTCGATGGGGCATCGTGGTCAACACGTGAGGAATCGATGAACGAAATAATCAAATGGGCAATCCCCATTTTAGAAACCGACGACGACATTCTAGTACCGAGCAAGAAACTTTGGACGATGTATATAACCGATCATCCCAGCGTATCGCTAGAAGAGTTTACACGCACGCTCGAACAAGATGAGCGCGTTGAGTTTTTAGAGGGGATTGACCCCACCGATGATTTGGATTTATCCCCCGACGAGATGGCAGAACACATCGCCGAAATGGAAGCGCTCGGCTTTTTCGGCGGACCGCGCGTCAAGCTGAAAGATCGCGCGATCACCCGCGAGCATATCGCCAAGATGTTGAAAAAGCACACCGACAATATGCTGACCGCATTATGGGGTGCGTTCGATGTTCGTCCGGAAAACTTGGATCAAGAGCAAGATGCGGAACTGTTGGAGTTGATCGCGCGCGCCAAAGAATTACAACTCAAGATGCAAGAAATTCTTCCGCCCCCGGAAACTGATGCCGAGAAAAAAGAAACCTAACCCATTGCATTTGCTCGGCGTAATGAATCGTGATATTATCCCTGCCGATGACCACACCCATCCGCCAGCAATACCTCCGCATCAAAAAACAATACCCCGACACGATTGTCTTTTTTCGCCTCGGCGATTTCTACGAGACGTTTGACGACGACGCCAAAACGGTAGCGAACGTATGCAACATCGTTCTCACTTCGCGCGAGATGGGGGGCGACGCGCGCGTGCCACTTGCCGGCGTGCCATACCACGCCGTCGAAACGTATCTTGCGCGACTCATCAATGCCGGGCACAAAGTCGCCATCGTCGAGCAGACGAGTGACGAGCCGATCAAGGGCTTGATGGAACGTCAAGTGACGCGGGTGGTCACGCCGGGCACCGTCGTCGAACCGAACCTGCTCGAAGAGAAACGCAACAACTATCTCGCCGCGCTTGTCGTCGATCAACAGCGCGCCGGCATTGCCTACGCCGACATCACGACCGGCATTTTTGCCGCAACTGAAATCGATGCCCGCGATGCGCGACAGGAACTGGATCGATTGCATCCGGCAGAATTGCTGATTGGTAACCCAGCTCCCATTACCAATCTCCAATTTCCAATCTCCACCATTCCCCTACCCGATTTTGACTCCGCGCGCCAAACGCTCCTCGATCACTTTCACGTCGCCGCGCTCGATGGTTTTGGTCTCGGCAGTTTGCCGCAAGCGACGCGCGCCGCCGGCGCGATTATTCAATATTTGCAAGACAATCAAAAAGCCGCGCTTGCGCAATTGACGACGCTCAAAACGTACTCGACGCAATCGTTTATGACGCTCGACCCGGCAACGCGGCGCAACCTTGAACTCGTCGCGACGATTCGCGGCGGTTCGGTGAAAGGTTCCCTGCTCGGCGTGCTGGATGAAACGCGCACCGCGATGGGCGGACGCTTGTTGCGCGAATGGCTCACGCAACCATTACTCGATCTCGATGCGCTTAACGCGCGCCTCGATCACGTTGAAGCGTTTTATCGCGATACCGCTAAACGCGAATCGTTGCGCGATTTACTGAAAAAAGTTTCCGACCTCGAACGCTTGACCAATCGTGTCGCGCAAGGCATTGCGACGCCGCGTGATGTGGTGGCAATTCGTGCGTCGCTGGAAGTTGTGCCCAAGATTTCAGACGTCATTGCGAGCCGCGAAGCGGCGAAGCAATCTCCAGGTAACTTGGGGATTGCCACGGCGCAAAATGCGCGCCTCGCAATGACAGATTCACTTGACCCCTGTCCCGACCTTGTCAATCTCATTTCCCGCGCCATCGTCCCGGAACCACCGGGCAATCTCAACAACGGCGGCGTCATCGCGCCGGGTTATTCATCCGAACTCGATGGGATTGCAAGCGCGTCGAAAAATGCGAAAGACTGGGTGGCGAATCTCGAACGCCAAGAACGCGAACGCACCGGTATCAAATCACTCAAGGTTGGTTACAACAAAGTCTTTGGCTATTACATTGAAATCACAACGCCCAACGTGCCGCAAGCGCCACCGGAGTACATTCGCAAGCAGACACTTGCCAACGCCGAACGCTACATCACGCCAGCGTTGAAAGAGTACGAGTCGCTGATCCTCAACGCTGAAGAACGCCTCATCGAATTGGAGACGACGCTGTTCAAAGAAATCTGCGCGCAAATTGCCGGCGCGGCAGCGCGCTTGCTCGCCACCGCGCGCGCGATTGCCGAAATCGATGTGTATGCCAATCTCGCCGAAATCGCGATGCGTTATCGCTACGTACGTCCACACCTCAACCACGACGATAAAATTCACATCACCGCCGGACGCCACCCGGTGGTCGAACTCACGTTACGCGACGAACCCTTTGTGCCAAACGATGTTTTGCTATCGAACGAGGAATTGATTCACATCATCACGGGCCCCAACATGTCCGGCAAATCGACTTTTCTCCGGCAAGTCGCGCTCATCGTGTTGATGGCGCAAATCGGTTCGTTCGTTCCGGCAGAATCGACGACGATTGGTTTGGTTGATCGCATCTTCACGCGCATCGGCGCGCAAGATGAAATCACGGCGGGACAATCGACATTTATGGTCGAGATGGTCGAGACGGCAAACATTCTCGCGCACGGCACGCGCCAATCGCTCATCATCCTCGACGAAATTGGACGCGGCACGAGCACGTACGACGGCATTGCGATTGCGCGCGCGATTGTCGAACACATTCACAATCATCCGCACCTGCAAGCGAAAACTTTATTTGCGACGCACTATCACGAACTCATCGAATTGGAAAAAGTTTTGCCGCGCGTGCGGAATTACAACGTGAGTGTGTTGGAGCAAGGTGGACGCGTCGTCTTTTTGCACAAGATCGCGCGCGGCGGCGCGGACAAATCATACGGAATTCACGTGGCGCAACTTGCCGGGATTCCCAAAGCGGTCGTGCATCGCGCGGAAGAAGTGCTCAAGGAATTGGAGGAATTACAAGAAACGGGAATGTTGCACAAAGGCGCGGGCGTGCAAATGGCGTTATTCACGCAACACGACCCGTTGCGCGATGAAATCAAGAATCTCGATGTGCTCTCGCTTTCGCCGCTTGAAGCACTAAACAAGTTATTCGAGTTGGTGGAAAAAGCCAAACAGAAATAATGAGCGCGCGCCACGAAATTCGTGGCGCATTTTTCGTTTTCAATCGCGGGGATTGAAAACAAATCGCGGCTGTGTTATACTCGTACGCGATACCACAAAAAATCGTTTGCGAGCCAGGCGCCAGCGCAATCATTTTCTTACAAGGAGGAAATTATGCGGACACGATTTTTCCGGACACTCTGGCTGGGACTTGTACTCGGTTTGTTCGCGCTCACAGCCTGTTCGATGTTCGGCGGCGTAAGCAAACCGGCAACGGTCATCGTTTCGCCGCCGAGCGGCAGTCAATATAAAGACGGCGAAGAAGTGGCGGTGCAATCCACCTCGACCGACGCCGCCGGCATTGTGCGCGTGGAACTCATCGTCGATAACGTGATCGTCCGCACCGACCCCGCGCCCACGCCGCAAACGACTTTTTCCTTGATTCAAACCTGGAAAGCGACGCCGGGGAATCACACGATTATCGTGCGGTCGTACAATTCCGCCGGCGTTACGAGCGATCCGGCGGCAATCTCGATTACTGTGACGCAAGAAATCGCGCAAGCCAGTTCGAGTAGCGCGTCGAGTTCGTCTAGCACATCGACCGCTACCGCATCATCGACATCATCGATTTCATCCGTGCCGTCAAGTTCCGCATCAACTACGACTTCATCGGCGACAAGTAGTGCGGCGTGCGTTAACGCTTTTGCCTTCATCGCCGATGTAACGATTCCGGACGGCACGAATGTTGGCGCGAATACCGATTTTACCAAAGTCTGGCGTATTTCCAACACCGGCTCGTGCGCGTGGGGTGCAGGTTATAATCTGATTCACACCGCCGGCACCGCAATGACCACGAATATTACAGTGGGTGTTCCCAACACTGCGCCCGGTGCAACCGCTGATTTATCGGTCGCGATGAAAGCGCCCGCCGGGTCAGGCGCGGTAACCGGCACTTGGCGCATGCGCGCACCCGATGGCACATTGTTTGGGAATAATCTGACGGTCAAAATAAATGTGGTCGGTGGAGCATCGTCTTCTGCGCCATCGTCGTCATCCGCAAGTTCCCCGACCGGGTGTTCCGGCACGCCGAACATTCCATCGTTCACGGCTTCACCAGCCAATATTGCATACGGCGGCTCGACGACGCTAAGTTGGGGCGCGGTTACGAATGCCGATTCGGTTGAAATCGATAACGGAATTGGCGGAGTCGCCACGCCGGGCAATCGCGTGGTCAGCCCGAGCGGGAGTGGTCCCAAAACGTACACGTTGACTGCGCGATGCGGCGCAAATGTGGCAACCCGTCAAGCGGTTGTTACAGTGGGGCTTCCGCCGCCACCACCGCCATTGATTCCGTCCGTAACCCAAGTGCTCAAGCAAGTTTCGGTGCCCGCTGGCTCGGTCGGCTCGGCGACCGCAGAATGTCCCAGTGGCAGTATCGTGACGGGCGGCGGTTTTGCCTCCCAATCGAGTTTATCCACTGAAGTGTACACCCAGTCCAAGCAGGGCAACGGGTGGCAAGTCTATTTGTACAACACCACCGGCTCAAGCCAGCTGGTCAATGCGTATGCCATTTGTTTGTCCGGCGTTAGCGGGAGCGCGGCAACGACTCAAATATTGAATCAAGTCTCGGTTGCCGCCAACTCAAATGGTTCAGCAACTGCAACTTGCGCCAGCGGTATTCTAACCGGCGGCGGCTTTGCCTCGCAGTCAAACCTGTCGACCAAAGTGTACACCCAGTCCAAACAAGGCAACGGGTGGCAAGTCTACCTCAGCAACAAGACCGCGTCGAGCCAACTTGTCAACGCATACGCGATCTGTCTCACCGGCGCGGGTACCGGTTCAACACAGGTACTCAAGCAAGTTTCTATTCCGGCAGGTTCAACCGGTTCTGCCACAGCAACCTGCCCCAGCGGCACGTTTGTGACCGGCGGCGGGTACGCATCGCAAACCGAGGCCGGGACAAAAGTGTACACCCAATCCAAGGAAGGGAACGGGTGGGAAGTGTATATGAACAATACCACCGGCTCGTCGCAGTTACTAAACGCTTACGCGATCTGTACATCGTTCTGACAAATCTCAAGGCAAACGCCAAACCGCGTTTGCCTTTTTTGTTTTCGATGAAAAACGCCCATTTTATCGAATCGATTCAAAGATCTTTATGTCGAGCCAATAAATGGAACGGATTTGTCCCCAGCCACCGATGGCTGGGCGATGACTCGCCAACCAATCGCGCGATTGAACACCTCAAGTCGCAACAATGCATCGATCAGTTTAATTTCAAATTACATCCCACCCGACTTTTTGAAAAAATTATTGCACCGGTCTTGTAATCACTTTCGATGTGTGCTATACTCTTGCCAGCAAGCGACCCGGGTTTTTCGAGAGGAGGTGGAGACGACCAACACAACAGGACTGGTCCTCGCGCACAATGCACGTGTGGTCTCGTTCTCTGCCCTCGATCATCGGACAGAGACATTATCCAAATCTCGCAAGGAGGAAACGATGAGCGCAATTCTTGAAACTTTGTTGGGTCTTGCAACACCATTGCTACTTGCCGCGCCCAAGAAAAAGGCGGTCAAGAAAGCGGTGAAAAAAGTGGCGAAGAAAGGCAAAGCCGCACCAAAGAAAACTGGCTTGAAAAAAGCCGCGCCCAAGAAAAGTTTGCCGAAAAAAGCGCCGCCCGCACCCAAACCGTTAGCCGCACCACCACCGCCGCCCGCGCCGGTGCCGCCACCACCGCCACCCAAACCACCGGCACCACCCGCACCACCGCCAACTACTCCACCGCCGATGGTGCCACCCAAACCACCGACACCGTAGGAGTCGTACTCAACCAATGCTCTTGATTCCGTACCAATTATTGCTAATCTTGTCCGCGCCATTTCTCGCCGCGAGCGCCGGCAAAAAGAAAATCGCCAAGCGTGCGACGACGAAAAAATCTTTACCCAAACGTACCCGCGCTGCGAAAAAACCGGCGCGCGTCGTGAAAAAATCAGCGCGCCCTGCTAACAAATCAAAAACGCCAAAGCCCGGCGCTCGCAATGCCAAGGGCAAAAAGCAACGCTTGAATTTGCCTTTGCGTCCGGCGGTCGCTCAACCTGCGCCGGCAGAACCACTGCCCAAACCGGCTCCGCCCATCGGACGCGCGATCTTGCTTGTGCCGGAGAATGACAAATTTACTGACAGCCAGCATCCAACTTTTCGCTGGTTATCGGTGGGCGGCGCCACGCGATACGAAATCACGTGGAGCGAGGATTCGGATTTTCAATCGGCGCATTCCATCGCATCGATTGCCACCGAAGCAACGGTGCCGGTCGAAAAACCTTTGCGGATTGGCGGAACCTATCATTGGCGCGTGCGCGGTGGCAATGAAAGTGGCTGGGGACCTTGGTCGGCAAGTGCGGCATTTCGCGTGCTGGCTGAAAACGAATAGACTCGGGAGAGCAACAGGATCGATCAAGCGAGGCAGGAACGCCTCGCTTGTTTTATTGCGAAAAAATTCTTGACAAAACCGGGCAAAATGACCATAATAGCGTCGCTCAAAAAGGACACTCTTGAGGAGGCATACTGAATGACGCGCATTCGTTGCCGTGACCGGCATTGCACCTTTAACAAAAATGGAGTTTGCACGTCGGAAGAAATCGAATACGAGCCGGATGCCGGCTGTCTCACGATGGAACCCCGCGAAGACGCAGAAGAACCGGAAGAATGGGAAGAGGAAGAAGAACTCGACGACCTCAGCGAGGAACTTGAAGAAGAGGAAGAGGACGAAGACGACGAAGACTGGGAAGAAGACGAAGACGAAACGTACGCTCCGCGCCGGCGCAAACGCTAAGTCAGCGATGTGAAAGGATGGCGCGCGGTGGACATTTCGATTCGTTCTTTCAAAACGTGGCAAGAGTATTTAGACGCCGAAGAACTGCAGCGCATCGTTTGGCAAATGCCGGATCTGCGCGATGTGGTTCCGGCGAACATGCTCATCACCGCGCACAAAAACGGCGGCATCCTCATCGGCGCATTCGCTCCCGGCAATCGATTGATTGGTTTTGTGTTTAGCTTCATCGGCATCGATGAAATTGCCAGCCAATCGAACCTGAAACATTGTTCGCATATGCTCGCCGTCTTGCCGGAATTTCAAGGACAAAAAATCGGTGAGCGTTTGAAATTCGCGCAACGCGAAATCGCGCTCGCACAAAACATTCCGTTGATTACGTGGACCTACGATCCTCTGCTTGCGCTGAACGCCAATCTCAACCTTACCCGGCTCGGCGCGATTGCGCGCCAGTACATTGTCAACGCGTATGGCGAAATGACCGACGCGCTCAACGCCGGCTTGCCGTCTGATCGTTTCCAAGTGGAATGGTGGACGGATGCTCCGCGCGTTCGAGCAGTTGTGGTCGCACCGCCGCCACGCCGCAACTGGGACACCGTAACACGCGCCGGCGTTCCGCATTATTTCGATGTCGAATGGAACAATCAAGGATTTCCGCGCATCGCGCGGGTCAATGCGCCGCACGACGATAACTTGCTCGTCGAAATTCCAGCAGACATCAACGCGATCAAAACATCGGATCGCGCGTTGGCGCTCGATTGGCGAATGCAAACGCGCGACGCGTTCCAAAAATTATTCGCCGCCGGTTACGTCGCTGTCGATGTGATTTTACGGCGCGAAGCGCCCGCGCGCGCGGCGTACTGGTTGACCCGCCAACCGCGCGAATTCGGCATCGCATTGTGAGCACTCCCCCACCCGCACGCGCCACACGAGTTGTAAAATGATCGCAGGCGATTTTTCCTTAGGGCGAAGCAAATCCTTTTCGCGCTGGCACGGCGCGCGCGCATTGCTCATCGGCATCGCGTTTGTCATCGCCCTGGCAATCGTCTTTGCCTTTCAACTTGTGCCAGAATCGCTACCCCTCGAACCGGGCAACGTCAGCCCCAAAACATTGCACGCCACTGAACGCATTACGTACATCAGCGAACTGCAAACCACCCAAGCGCGCCGCAAAGCCGAATTGGAAGTCAAAGAAGTGTACGACCCGCCCAACGCCGAACTTGCCCGCGAACAAGTGAAATGGGCAAGTCGCGTTCTCGATTACGTCGATTCTGTGCGCCACGATCCGTACGCTCCCCTCGACCGCAAAATCGAATGGGTGCAAGCGATTCCCACCGTCACGCTACCGATTCAAGTGATCAGCCGGACACTCGCGCTCGACCCGGTTTCTTATCAGCGCATCGTCAGCGAGACGTTGTACGTGTTGGACGTTACGATGCGCGACACGATTCGCCCCAGCGACATCAGCGCCGAGTACGCCAAAATTCCCACGCGCATTTCACTTGCGCTCCCCGCCGACCACGCGGAGTTGGTCAATCAATGGACGCGGCAACTCATCGTGCCCAACAGTTTTCTCAATCAGGAAAAAACCGAAGCGCAACGTTCACAAGCGGGCGCGCGAGTTGCGCCGGTCTATTTGACGTACGAGAAAGGACAGACCATCGTCCGCGAAGGCGAAGTCTTCACCCCGCAAATCATCGAGGCGTTGCAGGCAGCCGGGTTTCGCAATCGTCAGCTCGAGTGGATCGATTATGCAGGTCCCGGTTTGTTTGCGTTACTGCTCGGTGTGCTGCTCGCCATCTATCTGATTCGATTGCGCCCCGCGCTCATCACTCACGCACGATCACTTTTGTTAATGGCGTTCATCATCTTGACGTTTACCGCCGGCGCGCGCGTCCTCGGCGGCGATCGTTCGATTCTACAATATCTCTATCCCATCAGCGCGGGCGTGATGTTGCTCGCCGTCTTGATCGATGCCACTACCGCGTTTGCCGCCGCGCTTGTCTTAGCGCTTTCATTAGGATTTTTTGCGAACCAATCGCTTGAATTGATGCTGTATGCCCTCGCCGGCGGATTGATTGCGTCCGTCAGTTTGGGCCGCATCGAACGTTTGCCGGCGTTTTTGTGGAGCGGCACGTACGTTGCGCTGGCAAACGCGGCAGTCGTCGCTATTTTTCGTTTGCTGGCACACGACACGAATCTGGCAAACTGGGGGCAATGGCTCGCCGCCGCGATTGGCAACGGCGCATTATCCGGCTTGATCGCATTGGGCAGTTTGTTCGCGCTCGGCAAAATCTTTGGCATCACCACATCGATAGAATTGCTCGACCTTGCGCGCCCGACACATCCGTTGTTGACCAAACTCTTGGTCGAAGCGCCTGGCACGTACCATCACAGTTTAATCGTCAGCCAATTGGCAGAACAAGCCGCGCAACGCATCGGCGCAGATACATTGCTCGTCCGGGTCGGCGCGTATTATCACGACGTGGGCAAGACACGCGAGCCGCAATCGTTCGTGGAAAATCAAATGGACGGCGTCAACATTCACGACACGCTGGAACCCAAGCACAGCGCCGGCATCGTGATCGATCACGTGCAACGCGGAATCGAGTTGGCAAAACAATATGGTTTGCCGGAACGCCTGCGCGAATTTATTCCCCAGCATCACGGCACAACCCTCGCCGCGTATTTTCATCGCAAAGCGAAAGCGAACGGCACAGACATCAACGAAAACGATTATCGTTATCCGGGACCCAAACCGCAATCGCGTGAAGCCGCGATCCTAATGCTCGCCGATGGTGTGGAAGCAACGACGCGCGCCGAACGGCCGCATTCGCCGGAACAAATCCGCGCGATCATCAACCGCATCGTGAATGATCGTCTGCGGGATGGACAGTTGGACGAGAGCGAATTAACTTTGCACGATATCGAACAAATCAAAGAAGCATTTTTGGGTGTCTTGCAAGGTTTGTTTCATCCACGCATCAAATACCCAGAACCACCGCCGCCCGAGAAATCGAATGACCATTGAGATTCGCACGCATCCAAAATTTTCTGCGCGCATTCAGCGCACGCGAATGAAACGCATCGCGGAAAAAGTTTTGCGCGTCGAACGAGCACGCGCCGCGTTGACAATTTACATCACGACGGATGCCGAGATGCGCAAGCTCAATCAGCAATTTCACGCGACCCATGCCCCGACCGATGTGCTGGCATTTCCGATGGACGACGGCGGCGACATTGCAATTTCTTACGACACCGCGAAACGACAGGCGCGCGACGCCGGCTGGCGCATTGCCGACGAATTGGATTTACTCGTCACACACGGGATTTTGCATCTGCTCGGTTACGATGACAGAACGCCGCGCAAACGCGCGCGGATGTGGCAACGGCAACGCGCAATCCTGGGACACATCAACGAAATTTCAAAGAGGTGAGCCAGTTGAACATCGAAGATTTCAACACGTATCAGCGCGAATCGCGCAAGACGTGGAGTCTGATTCACACCGATCATGCCATCGTTTATCCGACGCTGGGGTTGGTGAACGAAGCCGGCGAAGTGGCAGGCAAAGTGAAAAAGATTTTCCGCGACAAAGGCGGGCAAATTTCTGAACACGACCGTGAAGCATTGAAACACGAACTTGGCGACGTGTTGTGGTACCTCGCGCAAATCTGCACCGAACTCGATCTCACGTTGCAACAAGTTGCGGAAACCAATATCGAAAAATTATTCTCGCGGCTGGAACGCAATCAAATTCGCGGTGAAGGCGACCAGCGCTGAAGGAAAAATTCAATGGCTTACAACGTCGACGAAATCCGTTCGCACTTTCCCGCGCTAAAGACCAGCGCAATCTTTTTCGATAATCCCGGCGGCACGCAAGTTTGTCAAGAAGTCATCGACGCCGTCGTTGATTACTACCAAACGATGAACGCGAACACGCACGGCGCGTTTACCACATCGAAAAAGAGCGACGCGATGATCGCCGAAGCGCGTCTCGCCTTCACCGATTTTCTCAACGCGCACTCGCCCAACGAAATCGTCTTTGGTCCAAATATGACGACGCTCACGTTCAACATTTCGCGCGCGCTCGGTCGCTTGATACAACCGGGCGACGAAATCATCGTGACGCATCTCGATCACGACGCGGACATTGCGCCGTGGGTCGCGTTGGAAGAACGCGGCGCGATTGTGCGCTGGGTCGATGTACACACGGACGATTGCACCCTCGATATGGCAGATTTTGAAAAGCACCTATCGACGAAAACGAAAATCGTTGCCGTCGGCGGCGCGTCGAATGCAGTCGGCACGCTGAATGATCTGAAAACGATCATCGCGCTTGCACACATGGCTGGCGCAATCGTCTTTATCGATGCGGTGCATCTTGCGCCACACGCGCCCATCGACGTGCAGGATTTAGATTGCGATTTGCTCGCGTGTTCGGTGTACAAATTTTATGGACCCCACCTTGGCGTGCTGTACGGCAAGTACGATTTACTCAATCGATTGCAAGCGTACAAAGTTCGCCCCGCCGATAACTTGCCACCATACAAATTTGAAACCGGGACGCAAAATCATGAAAGTATCGCCGGTGCGCTCGCGGCAGTCAATTATCTGGCATCACTCGGCGAAAAGTATGGCGCGTCGTTTACTTCGCAATACAAGCAATTCAACGGACGCGCTCTGCATTTGAAAACCGCGATGGCGGCAATCAAGCAATACGAAAAGGATTTGTTTATCCGACTGATGCGCGGTTTGCGCGAAATTCCCGGCATCACGATTTACGGCATCACGGATCTCAGCCGTTTTGACTATCGCACGCCGACCGTCGCGTTCACCATCGACGGCAAAACGCCGCGCGCGATTGCCGAATATTTGGAACAACACGCTCCGCGTATCTACGTGTGGGATGGCAATTATTACGCGCTCGCGTTGATGTTGAAACTGGGACTAGAAGATCACGGCGGCGCGGTGCGCGTGGGGCTAGGACATTACAACACGGTGGAAGAGGTTGATCAACTGTTACTCGCGTTGATAAAACTGACTCACTGATTTCAAAAGCAAGGAGATGGGGAGACAAGGAGACACGGAGAAGCATCTCCCTATCTCCCGCTCTCCTTGTCTAGTGTTTAATAGCAACGATGGGAAAAATAATCGAGTGCGTTCCCAATTTTTCCGAAGGTCGCCGCAAAGAAATCATCGATGAAATTGTTAGCACGATGCTGTTGCCCGGCGTCAAGTTGCTCGACCGGGAAATGGATGCGGATCATAATCGTTCGGTCATCACAATTGCCGGTGAACCGGGCGCAATCGAACAAGCGGCGTTTCGCGGGATTGCGACTGCCGCGCGCTTGATCGATCTCGATACGCATCGCGGACAACATCCGCGCATCGGCGCAACCGATGTCGTTCCATTTGTCCCGATTGCCGGTGTGACGATGGACGATTGCGTAACCATCGCCCGACATTTGGGCGAAAGGGTCGGACGCGAACTAGGAATTCCGGTGTACTTGTACGAATATGCGGCAACGCGACCGGAACGCCGCAACCTCGCCGACATTCGCAAAGGCGAGTACGAAACACTGAAACAAGAAATCGCCACGAACCCGGAACGCGCGCCGGATTTCGGACCGAGAAAAATCGGCAAAGCCGGGGCAACGGTGATCGGCGCGCGACCGTTTCTCATCGCGTACAACGTCAACCTGGCGACGGACGATGTGCAAATCGCCAAAGACATCGCGCGCGTCATTCGCGAAAAAGGTGGCGGATTGAAATCGGTCAAGGCAAATGGCTTTATGCTGAAGGAGCGCAACATCGCGCAGGTGTCAATGAACCTTACCGATTTCAACGTGACCGGAATGTTGACCGCGTTCAATGCGGTGAAAACAGAAGCGGAAAAGCGCGGCGTCCAAGTTTTGGAAAGTGAAATCGTCGGCTTGGTGCCATTGGAAGCGCTGACCCAACTTGCGGCGCAGGTGTTGAAATTGCCGGCATTGAGCGCGAATCAAGTCGTGGAGACAAAGTTGTTTGGAGAATAACTGGAACAAACACAACACCCAACTGGTCGCGTGCCGCAAATGCCCGCGCCTCGTCGAGTACCGCGAACGCCTCGCGCGTGAGAAACGCCGCGCGTACCGTGAGTGGGATTATTGGGGCAGACCGGTTCCCGGCTTTGGCGATCCTAACGCGCGCGTCGTGTTGATCGGGCTCGCGCCCGGCGCGCACGGCTCGAATCGCACCGGGCGCATGTTCACCGGCGACGCGTCCGGTGAATTTTTGTATGCGGCTTTGCATCGTGCCGGGTTTGCAAATCAATCGACCGCGCGGCACGCGTACGATGGCTTGGAATTGCGCGATGCGTTCATCACCGCGATTTGTCGTTGCGCGCCGACGGACAACAAACCGACTTGGCAAGAGCAAGCGAATTGTCTACCGTACCTTGAACACGAATTCGAGTTGCTGAAGAACGCGCGCGTCGTTGTGGCAATGGGACGCATCGCGTTCGACGGTTATTTGCGTTTGTTGCGCAAGCAGGGACATACAATTCCGCGCGTCGAGTTCAAACACGGCGCAACTTACGTCTTGGGTAACCCGTCGCCCACGTTGATTTGCGCCTATCATCCGAGTAAACAAAACACACAGACTGGGCGATTAACCTCAAAGATGATGGACGAGGTGTTTCGGAAAGTGAAGAAATTTCAACAGTAGGATTTCAGATCATATGATCTCCAATCGAAAATTACTCACGGTGTCAAGCGCAATCGTTTTTATCATCCTCATACTCGCGTGTGGACAAGCGACACCAATTGCCGTACCGCCGCCGACACAAACTATCGCATCCTCGCCCACCGCTGTCCCTCCCCTCCAATCATCCACCCCGCCCACCACCCAACCCCCAATCGCTTCAAGTTCGCAATCTTCGACGCGCTCTTTCGCCTTCGGCGTCGAGTATATGCTTCCGGGTCTTGCGCAAATCTACGCACAAGCCGGCGCGCGTTCAACGCGTCCCGCCGCCGAAACATTTGGTTGGCGCGAGGTCGAGCCGAATCCACCACGCGATGGCAAACACGATTACAAGTGGGACAAGGTGGATCGTTACATCATTGAATACCAAGCCGCCGGGTTCGATCAGATTCAAATCTACACAACCGCGTGGAATGAGTGGGCATCTTCGAAACCGAAAGATTATTTTCCCGATCCGCAATTTCTTGGCGATTATGAAGCGTACATTTTCAATCTAGTCGAACGGTACGACCGTGACGGCGACCGCGATATGGCAAATCTAAAATACGCGGTTCTCGATTACGTGATCGAACGCGAGTGGACCGAATTCTTTCCTGGGACAACCGACGAGTATCTGCAGTTACTTACCCTCGCACAACGCGCAGTCAAACGCGCCAATCCAAACGCGCGCGTGTGGCTCGTGCCGTTGATGATGATCGATGTATTCGACAACAATCCAAATGCTGACGAAATCGCGCGGCGCGCGCGTATCAACCGTACGTTCCGCCATCCGATGGTCGAAACGCAAAAATTACTGACCCGCCCGGACCTGTTCGACGTGGTTGAAATTCACGCGCTCGGCGATTACACCGAACTCGAAGCGACGGCGCAATGGTTGCGTGCCGAGATGCAAAAGAACGGGTACGCCAAACCAATCTTTGTTGGCGACGCGATGGGAATCTCGCAGGGAATTTGGGCGAACAACTTGCGCGCGCTCACACCCAACGCAACCGACAGCGATTTCCTCACCTTCGCCCCGTTGCGCGCGAACGACGCAATTCGTTTCATCACACTCCTTGAAGCAATGAAGGATGCGAATAATCCACAGAACGACACAGCGACCCGCTGGTTTCGCGCGGAACACTCTAAAGCGCTCGTCAAGAAATTTGCGGCGGCGATTCACGCCGGCTACACTGGGATGAATGTGTGGGCAATTGCCGATATAACCGCTTTGCAATCGCCGCGCGTAACGAGCAATTGGTTTTTCATGGGAATGATCGAAGCACAACTTGGATTGGTGACGTGGACACCCGGCGCGCCGCGCCCGGCATATTACGCACTCAAACAAAGTATTGAAAAAATGAAGGATTATTCGAACGTGGAAAAACTCAGTCTCGGAACAAGCATTGGCGCGTATCGCTTCACCGTTCGCGGCAAGCCGATCACGGCGGTATGGAATGAACCGGGGCGAATCTATTTTCCCGGCGAAATCGAACCAACCGTGAAAATCAATTTGCCGATCAACGCGCCGCGCGCGACGATTACGCGGACGATCACCGAAATCGGCGTGAGCGCGCCGCGAATCGAAACGATCAACGTCGCCGGCGGCGCAATCGCTTTGACACTCGATTCAACGCCGGTCTTTATCGAACCGGGAAATTAACGATGCCCGAACTACCCGAACTCGAAGTGGTGCGCGATGTTTTGATGCGGCGCGTTGCTGGAAAAACAATCAATGCCGTCGCAGTTTTGCCGCCGGGTGGCGCAATCGTCGTCCGCGATCTGACGAACGCTGGCTTGGTCGAAGCGCTGACGAAAGCGACAATTCAAGCGATTGCGCGACGCGGAAAATTTTTACTGTTTACTCTTGAACGTGTCGACAAATTCTATCTCGTTGTCAATCCAAAACTGTCTGGGCGTTTGCAACTTGCCGCACCGAGCGAAAAGCGATTGCCAAAGACACATATCGTGATAGCGCTTTCGAGTGGCGACGAATTACGCTATGTTGATCAAAAAGTGATGGGGCAAGTTTATCTCGTGCGCGATTTCGCGCAACTGCCCGATTTAGCCGGGATGGGACCCGAAGCGATAGAAATATCGCGCGCGGAATTTGGCGAGCAGTTGAAAAAATTTCGCGGCGAGATAAAGGGGATTCTGACGCGCGGTGAGTTTGTCGCCGGCATCGGCAATGCGTACGCCGATGAAATTCTGTGGGCGGCGCGACTGCACCCGTACCGCAAGCGCACGCAACTGACAAACGAAGAAATCAATCGATTATTCGACGCTATGCAAACGACGTTACGCGAGGCGACGGAAAAGGTGCGCGTGGAAATGGGCGAGCAGATTCATTTAAAGCCGCGCGACTTTATGGCGGTGCATATGAAAACCGGTGAACCGTGCCCGCGTTGCGGCACAGCGATTTCGCTCGTCGGCGCGAATCAGCGCATCACTAATTTTTGTCGAACGTGTCAGCCGGGCGGATTGATTCGAGGGATGTAAGTGCAATTTTTCCTCGTTTGATGACCATCTCAACCGGATTCGTGCCAAAGCGATAAGCGAGATGGCGATAGTCCGGCACATCAGCAATCAACACATCTGCTAATTTCCCCGGCGCAAGCGAGCCAACCTTCTCCGCAACGCCAAGCGAGTACGCCGCGTTGATTGTCGCCGCGACGATGGCTTCTGCCGGCGTCAACTTTTCGTAACGGGACGCGAGTGCAATGATAAACGGCATCGATTCGCACCAACACGTGCCTGGGTTGAAATCGCTTCCCAACGCGACCGGCACATTTTCTTCGACGAACGCGCGCCCGTCGGCGAAATTCGTTTTCCCCAAGCCAAAGGTCGTTCCCGGCAAAAGTACCGCAACCGTTTGCGATTTTGCCATCGCGCGCATTTCCTCGCGCCGCGTCACCATCAAATGATCCGCACTCGCCGCGCCAAGTTCCGCCGCGAGCGTCGCTGCGCCGAGATTCGCAAATTCATCGGCGTGGACACGCAAACCAAAACCGAGTTCTTTGGCGCACGTCAAAATTTTGTGCGTTTGCTCAAGCGTGAACGCGCCGTCGTCGCAGAAAACATCGCAGTAGAATGACAAAGGACGAAGGACGAAAGACGAACGTTCGTCCTTCGTCTTTCGTCTTTCGTCCACCGCGGGAAGCATCTCCTCCACCACCACGCGCACGTACTCTTCCTCACGTCCCTTGAATTCCGCCGGGACAACGTGCGCGCCAAGAAAAGTCGGAATGAGATCGATGGCGTGTTCCGCATCGAGCCGCGCAATCGCATCGAGCATTTTGATTTCGGTTGCGGTATCCAGTCCGTACCCCGTTTTGACTTCGACGGTCGTCGTGCCGTGCGCGAGCATTGTGTCAAGTCGCGCGCGCGATTGCCTCACCAAATCATCAATCGATGCGGCGCGCGTGGCGCGGACGGTACTCATAATTCCGCCGCCGGCTTTTTGAATATCGAGATAAGTCGCGCCGTGCAAACGCAAATCGAATTCATTCGCGCGGTCGCCGGCAAAGACGACGTGCGTGTGCGCATCGACAAAACCGGGCAAGACGATTTTGCCGCGCGCATCGATTTTGCGCGTGTGCGAATCGGCGAGCGATAAAATATCGAGCGTGTCACCGACGGCAAAAATTTTTTCACCGCTGATCGCCAGCGCGCCATCGCGGATAATCGACAACTCGCCTTGCGTCGCGCCGCGTTTGGGCGCATCGCCGACGAGTGTGAGCAGTTGGTTCGCGGAATGAACGATCAGGTCGATGGACATTTTAGAATCGGATGTTCAACACACCGAGCACGACGACGATCAACGGCGCGATGAAAATCGCCGGCAGGAGATTTCCTAATCGGACTTGTTTGAGTTCGAGCAAAACGAGCGCGATGCCCATAATCAACACACCGCCGGTTGCCGTCATCTCGATGACCCACGGTGTCTCGCGCGTGATTGATCCTAACGCACTCCCCAGCAACATCGCCGCGACGCTGATTCCGCCTTGCATTACGAATACGGTGAGCGCGGAAAACGCGACCCCCATTCCCAGCGTCGATGCGAACGCAAGCGCGGCAAAGCCATCGAGCGTCGATTTGATTGCGAGCAATTGATAGTCGCCGATCAAGCCGTCTTGAATCGAGCCGAGAATGGTCATTGGTCCAACACAAAAGATGAGACTCGCTGTTACAAAGCCGCGTGTAAATTTTCCCGTTTGACCGCCGCGCGCAAAGCGATCTTCCAATTTTTTACCAATCGCGTCGAGCCACGCTTGCACGCCAATCATCTCACCGATCACACCACCAAATAAAATGCTCGCGAGAACGATCAAGATGTTGCGTGTTGTCATCGCCATTTGCATACCAATCATCAACGTCATCAAGCCCAGCCCGTGCATCACTGTTTCGCGCATTTTTTCCGGCAATCGCGCGCCAAGAAAAGTCCCTAGCGTGCCGCCGATGACGACGGTGAGGACATTGAGAATTGTGCCAGTCATATTCCCCTCTGATGGAAGACCGGGGACGGAGGACTGAATCGCAATACATCTGTCCTCCATCTTCGGTCATCCATCCCTCTTTAGAATTCCCACCACTGGAAATCTGAGAAACACTTTATCTCCGTGCGGCGAATCCGACAATTCGTGCGTCAAGTCCTGGCCGGCGAAATGCAAATTACGATGATCGCCGCCGCGCCAATGCGGACTCGACGTTACGTCGTAAACGACACCGAGATAGGCGATGTACACCGGCATCTTGCGCGAACCGTCGTACTTTTTCAGTTCTTGTTCCGTGAAAACACGCTGGTCCATTTTCAATTGCCGCTTTTATATTTACAATTTAACCACGGACATTCAATCGAAAATCGAAAATTTACTTTAGGCAGTCTTTCTTGCCTTATCCATTGCTCGGCTGATTTCTTCTGTCACACCCGGATTCAGGGTCGCGTACGCGCGCACCAAACCATAACAGCCCGCAAGCATCATATCGCCGTACGGCGTGGCAAAGTACGGGCGGTAGCGTGAATGCGATAACATCGCGCGGCGTGGCCCAACAACAACGAGATGTTCAAGCGGTTGCGCGCGCGCATCGAGCATCAACGCGCCGTGTCCTTGGGAGTTGAAGATCGTGTCGTGTCTAAGTGTCCCATCGGCAAGTTGCGCGATGAATTGTTCAAGTTGCGCAGACGCAAGTTCGCCAGTGTGATGTTCAAAGACGCCGGTGATTTTACCATCGCTGAAACGAAACGCGAGTGTATGAAAGTTACCGACGTTCACGATAATGGCATTGCGATGCGCGCGCACGCGATCATCTTCCAATGCACCCAGCACCGCCGCCGGTGCAGTGTCCATCATCAAGAGGGGCGCATCGATGCGCACAGAATCCGCAACCGCTTGCATCCGTGTGAGGCGCGGCGGAATTTGTTCGCGCATAAATGCAAAAGCCGCTGGACTGTTCATCAGGCGCAAACGCTCTGCGAGAAAATCGAAACGAAAAAGCCGGTCGCTGTAATTGGGGGGCGCGTTGCCGTGATCGAATACGGCAACCGCGAGCGCGTCAAATTGCAAATCGACGCCGAACGCGGCGAACGCACGCTGAATCGCATCCAGATCGACATCGCGCATTGAAACCCGCGTGGCGTTCAACTGCGCCGCTTCCTCTTCACTCACAACTTGGATGCCAGATTTCTCGACCTCTGCCAAATCATCGTTGAAACTTTTTGCCGCGCTCGGCGTCGCAAAAACGCGCCGCCCGGTTTTCAGGTGATCGTTTGCCGCCCACGCGGATGGACCGCCGCCCATAATTGTGCCGGTGAGCAGAACATCTTCACCGCGCATCGTCGCGTTGCGAATTTGTTGCGCAACCCAAACAGTGGGCGAGGGCATGACCATTTGCAAACAATTTTCAACTTCGGTGTTCGTGTCGAACAGCAAAATGTCTTGCGTGCCCGTGCCGATGTCGATAGCTAAAATTTTCATATCGCTGATTCAGTGTAAAGCGTAAAACGCAAAGAGAAATTACGTTTTACGTTTTAGCAAAAAGTCATTTGCTTTTTTTAGAATCGTGCGTCCACCTTCGTACCCCAACCGCGCCAGCGCCTCTTCAAACGGCAACCAAATCATATCAGAGTGTTCACGCGAGAGACGCGAGTTGCGGTCGCGCGCTTGCGCCACAAAGTACACCGATTGCTTTTCGACCGGCTCGCCTTTCCGGATAAAAGTATAACCATCAATTTCTCGAAAACCGTCGATAAGTTCGACTTCAAGTCCTGCCTCTTCGCGCACTTCGCGCAACGCGGCGGTGCGTTCATCTTCGCCGGGTTCGATGTGCCCTTTGGGAAATCCCCAGTACGTCGAAAATAATAACAGATATTCGATTTGCGGGCTCTGAAAAAACACCACCGCGCCCGCCGATTTCTCGCTCATGCTATTGGTCCACATTACGGCTCAATTATATCGAAAAGTCGCGGTGGAGACAAACGGGCACAACAGGTTTTTCCGGCTCTAATTATTATAAAATCGTTTATACTTATTGACAGGAGTACGCCAACCGCGTATAATATCCGTGATGTCAGACACTCGCCGCGTTATTTTGGAAACACTCAGTCAGCGGGGTATGCTCCCCATCGACGAGATTGCGCGCGCCGCGCGTCATTCGGTCATCGCCACACGTTATCACTTGGCATTGCTTGTCGATGAAGGCGCCGTCGTTGCCGAAAAAGTGGCGCACACCGCAAACGTTGGACGACCGCAAATGCTGTACGCGCTAGCGGACCGCGCGCACGAACGTTTGCCCAAGCAATACGACTCATTAGCGGAAAACTTGTTGGCAGAGATTAGCCAGACACTGAACGAAAAAGACACACGCGCGATATTGCGCCGCGCCGGCAAACGCTTGGCAAGTACCGCCCCCACATTGCGGCGCGGCGCGCGCTTGGAAACCCGGCTGGAACGCGCAGTTGATTTTCTCTCTGCACGCGGGTACTTGGCGCGCTGGGAAAAAACAAACCGAGAGCTTGCCTTGAATGTGTGCAACTGTCCGTATCGTCAAGTCGCGCTCGCGCACCGCGAAGTGTGCGAAATGGATGTAGCCCTGATTGGCGAGTTATTGGAGCTGCCGATGAAATTGTCGCAGTGTATTGCGAATCAGGATCGTTGTTGCAGTTTCATCGTCAAACCAAACGCGATAAAGCGATGAACGATTCGTACGGGCGCGGGATTCATTACTTGCGCGTTTCGCTCACTGACCGTTGTAATCTGCGGTGTGTCTATTGTATGCCGGCGGACATTCAATTTGCGCCGCCGTCGCATTTGCTCCAAGCCGATGAGTTGGTGCGACTTGTGCGCGTCGCGGCGAGCATCGGTTTTGACCGCGTGCGTTTGACCGGCGGCGAACCAACCGTGCATCCGCATCTCGTTGAGATTGTGCGCGACATTGCGAGCATCGACGGTATTCAAGAGATCGCGATGACAACCAACGCGCTCAAGTTGGAAAAACTTGCGGATCCGCTCGCGCGCGTTGGATTGAAACGCGTCAACATCAGCATCGATACACTTGACGCGGAACGCTTCCAGAAAATTACCCGGCTGGGCAAAGTGGAACACGTGTGGCGCGGCATTCGCGCGGCGGAACGCGCGGGACTAACACCGATCAAATTGAATGCCGTCATTGTGCGCGGATACAACGAAGACGACTTGATCGATCTCGCGCGGCTCACCATCGATCACGCCTGGGATATGCGCTTCATCGAAGTGATGCCGCTCGGCAACATCGCCGATTTTCAAATCGATTCAGTGGTGCCGGTCGCCGAAATGAAATTGCGAATCGAAAGTACGCTTGGTGTACTCGAACCGATCGATTGGGACGGACACAACCCGGCGCGACCGTATCGATTGCGCGGCGGGCGCGGCACGCTTGGTTTCATCAGTTCGGTCACCGAACCCTTTTGCACGGGCTGTGATCGAATGCGGTTGAGTGCGGACGGTCGCTTGCGATTGTGTCTCTTGCGCGACGACGAAGTGGATTTGCTGACGCCGTTGCGCGCCGGCGCATCGGACGATGAATTGCGCGCGCTGATGGCGAACGGTGTTTATCACAAACCCTGGGGACACGGGCTCGCACAAAACATCATTGCCGAGTCGCGCGTGATGTCGCAAATTGGTGGTTGATATTTTTCTGACTATGGGTATAATTGGGCACGTTATATTCTCAATCTCTGAGGGAGGAGAAAAAGTAAATGGATGCACAGGTTAAACCGGTGACGACGATGGAAACGACAACCATCAAGCCCCTTGTCAATCTGACACCGCTCGCGGCGCAGAAAGTCAGTGGGTTGCTCGCCGAAAAAAATCTGAACGGTTACGGGTTGCGCGTGTTCGTTTCTGGCGGCGGTTGCTCCGGGTTTCAATACGGCATGGCATTCGAGAACACAACCGAAGACGGCGATTTCGTTTTCGAGTCGATGGGGGTACGCGTTTATCTCGATAGCGCGAGCGCGATGTACCTGGAAGGCGCAACCGTCGATTACATCGACAGTTTGATGGGCGGCGGATTCAAGATCGAGAATCCGAACGCGGTCAGCACTTGTTCGTGTGGTCAATCGTTTGGCACCGAAGAAGGCGGGCACGCACACGCGAGCGGCGGCAGTGGTTGCGGTTGCGGACATCATTAGAATCAAGCGTCAAACCAAAAGGCGAAGAGGAATTTTTCCTCTTCGCCTTTTTTCATTGGTGCGCAATCTGCAAATCGTTTATTTCTTTGTTACTTTCAATGCTTCCAACTGTGCCTGTCGCGCAAAATCGATGGCGTTGGCAAGCGAACGCGCGGCTTCTTGCGGGCTATGGAAACCGGTGCTATTCTCTGCGGCAACAAAATCCCAGCGGAAGGTCGCTTTGCGTTGCAAGTCGCGTGCCTTGGCTAGTTCCGCATCCGTCGCGCCGGATTTCTGCGCAGCAACAATCGCATCAATCGCATCAACGATGGCGGTTTCAGCCGCACGGAGCAGGTCTGCCGTCTTGGTCTGAATATTGACCACGCGCGATTTCATTTCTTCTTCGCTGGCGCGATGACACGGCAAACATGCTTTGTCGATATTCGTCAATGGACTGCGCACCCAGTGATCGGAAACTTTGATCGCGCCTTCGCGGATGTATGGCATATGACAATCGGCGCAAGCGACACCGGAACGCGCGTGAATGCCAGTGCTCCACATCTCAAATTCGGGATGTTGCACTTTGAGCATCGGCGCATTGGTTTCTTTATGCGTCCAATCTTTGAAGACATATTGGTTATAGTGCGCTTCCATATTTTCGATTTGAACACCCTCTTGCAAAGTCTTGCCCTGACTCCACGGGAATGTCAAGATTTTGTTGTCGCCCTTGAAATAATATTCGACGTGGCATTGTGCGCAAACGTACGTCCGCATTTCCTGACGCGTCGCTTGTGTCCAATCGATGCCGCGCTCTTTGAGCGCGTTGATGAGCGCCGGACGCGTGATACGTAAATCCATCGTTTGCGGATCGTGGCAATCGGCGCACGAACTGCCGAGATGCAATTGATCGGCGATGTCTTTGTACGGTACTTTGTTGAAATTCTCCCACCCCATTTGGGCGATCAACTGCGGCGCTTCGGCGGCGTGACAATTAGCGCACGCACCCGGTTGTACGGTAGCTTGTTGACGCTTTGTTTCTTTTTGATCGATCAACGCATAATAATGGCCGCGTTCTTCTTTATAATCGACACTAAACGGCATCGCCGCCCAAATGCGTTTGAGCGCGGGAAATTTTTCCAGCTTGTCCCACGGCACCGATCCGCCGTACGGCGTTTGCGTCTTGTCCTCTTTCGTTTTGACGTACGAATCGTACTCGCGCGGGAAATTTTTGCCCCACACCTCCGGGTTCAATTCATCCTCGGCAATCGAAACGATTTTCAGCGGATACTGTGCCGCTTCGGTTTTGCGTCCTTGGATGCTGGTCAACAAGTACGCCAAGCCCGCCATCACGAGCAAACCCACGACGAACGCGGCGACAAGCCAGAGCCAACTACGATTTGCTTTGGTTTGCAACATTGCTACCCCCTATTTTGAATTTATGATTTTCGACAAGTTGTTCTTGACCACTCTAAGATCAGAAATCGAAAAATGGTTTTACTTGCCGTGTCCCACACCGGCGTGACAGGTCAAACAATCGGTGGGATTCTTTTTGTCTTCGTGCGCGATGAACGATACCATTGCGCCGTGACAGTCCAAACAACTGTCGTGCGCGATGGCGCGATTCAACTCGGTGATGCGAATCGTTTCCGGAAAATCGTTCAACGTAAACGCTTTGCTGTGATTGAATCCGTTGAGCGCCTTGATCGCGTACTTGGCGATGAACGACGAGTGCGGTGTGTGGCAATCGTTACACACCGCGACGGCACGATGACTGCCACGTCCCCAGCCGTCGTACATCGCGCGCATCACGTGGCAGTTGTTGCACGCTTTGGGATCATCAGAAAAGTACGCCAAGCCGGCGGCGTAATTGAACGTGTAGCCGCCTAAACCCACGATGCCGCCGCCCAACGCAAACAACGCAAGCCACGCGGCAAACGGAATCGAATAAAAGAATGATCCAATTTTTTCAGTCACCCGATTGAACATCGGATTCTCCCCTGATCTGACGATGAGTTGCAAAAATAAACGCCTTCAAACCCAAGGTGATTTAAAAGCGCGGGCATCGCGCATCAATTCTAACACAAGTCATAATTTCTGCCAAAGTCACTTCGGCTTTGACATGTTTTCCACCCTGCATTACAATGCGTGCAGTGCAATCAAGGAGCAAATTTAAATGGGACTGAAAGAACAACTTGCCGAAGACTTGAAAACGGCGATGAAAGCCAAAGACGACAAGCGGGTGGCGGCGATTCGAATGTTGCGCGACGCAATTGCCAAAGCCGAACTCGCCCGGCCCGCCGACAAACCGATGACCGAAGCCGATTTGTTGAGCATTGTCGATAAGCAAGTGAAACAGCGCCGCGAATCGATTGAGCTATTCCAACAAGGCAAGCGGTTTGATTTGGTGGAACAAGAATCGGCAGAGCTGGCGGTGCTGGAAAAATATCTCCCGGCACAATTATCGCGCGACGAGGTCAAGGCACATGTCGAAGAAATCATTGCCGCGCTCGGGACAAAAGAATTTCCCAAAGTGATGCGCGAAGCCGCGAGCAAGTTGAAAGGACGCGCGGAGGGCAAGTTGGTGAATGAAGTAGTAAAAGAATTGACGGCGTAGAACGCGCAATCCGTAGAAATAACGTACGCAAAAAGGGACAAGCAAATTGCTCGTCCCTTTTTCAATCAACCAAAACGGTCGCTATCTTTATTCAAAGGTCTGCAATGAATAAGATTGTGCTGCCAACCACAGATACTCATCGATCAGTTGGATGGCGGTTCGCCCAATCAAGCACATCACCACAGTCAGCATTCCCGCCAGCGATCCAACCAGAACGCCACCAAAAGAAGCCATCGCCAATTCAGTTGGCATTTCCATTGCTACCTCCTCTCTTTTGATTCACATTGTAAAGGAGTTAGCGCAATTTCTCAATGGGACTTGAGAACCGTCTTGTGTAGTACCATTGGGGGATGAAAAAATCTGGTCAGCGTTGCCTGATCTTCGTTTTGCGATATTGCGCCTTCCATAAAAACCGCACCACCGCGAGTTTCACAATCTCTTCGTACGCTCGCTGGCGATTGGACAATCCGCGTGTCAAAATTCCAATCGCGCCCATCTTGTGTTTGACATTCTTGATCTTCGCAAACTCGTCCATCGCCTCGCCCAACTCTGCGCCCGCACGGATTTTTCGGGCAATTTGATCCGGCAACAACATATTCGTCGAGCCGCCGATGCCCACGCGCCCGGCGCGATCGACCATCGCAACCCACGCGCACGTCATCACACCAAATTCCGTTTCGATAATCCCGGCTTCCAAACCGACACCAAAATCGGCATGCGTCATTTGACGCACTGCCCGCGCCCGGTTCACCGCGCCGCGCTGCGTTTGCCTATCGCCGCGCGGTTGCCCCGGCACGCCGGATTCTACTTCGCGCGCAACAAATTCCGCGCGCGGAAAAATTTTCTGCAGAATCTTTTTCGCCGCGCGGATTTTGGTTGGATTAGAAGAACCAATAGCAATTTTCATTGCATGACCAAAGACGGAAGACCGATGATGGACATTTCGATTATCCCTCAGCGGTCTTCGGTCAGACTTTGAGCGTTTTCCATTTGCCCGCGCGAAATCGAGTGTACATCATAACCGCGCGCACGGCGAAATCGGCGAGCCAGCCGATCCACATTCCAAACAAACCCAAACCGAGCGCGATGCCTAGCAAATAACCCACGACAATGCGCACTAACCAAATACCGATGAACGTTACCACGAGCGTCGCGCGCGTATCGCCGGCACCGCGCAACGCTTGCCCAAGAATCATCGCGACGGAAAGGAATGGTTGTCCAATCGCAATAAACAGCAAACACATTTCCGCCGGCGGAATCACGGTTGGATCATTGGTAAATAACAAAACTAACGGCTCGCGCCAAAGGATAAAACCGATGCCCATCAGCGTCATCCAAATCGTGCCATCCTTCAATGCTTCCCACGCGCTCTTTTCCGCGCGTTCGGGATTTTTCGCGCCCAGGTTTTGTCCCACCAACGTCAACGCCGCCACGCCAAACGCAAATGCCGGCATAATCGAAAAATTTGAAATCGTGAACGCGACTTGTTGCGCCGCGTAATTGTTCGTGCCTAACGAAACCGCCATCCGCGCAAAAACGAGAAAGCCCAACTGAAAAACGATTTGCTCCACCGCCGACGGCAAACCGATGTTGAGAATCCGTGCCACCACATCACGATGAAAAGTCCAGCCGCCGCGCCACACGAGTTTCAAAATCGAGCCGCGTTTGAAGAGGACGAACAAAACCAACGCCGCGCCCACCGCGCGCGCAATCGTCGTCGCCACCGCCGAACCGAGCGCGCCCAATTGCGGAAAACCGAAATTACCAAAGATGAGCAAATACGCCAGCACGATGTTGACGACGTTGATAAACCCGGTGATGTACATCGGCGTGCGCGTATCGCCCGCGCCGCGCAACGTCCCGCCGCCAACAAACATAATTCCCAGCGTCAGCGAAAACGTTCCAACAATACGCAAAAAACCCCCGCCGATGGCGTTCACTTCTGGCGTCGCGCCCATCACCATAACGATTTGATCGGCGAACAGCCACACGCCTGTGCCAATGAAACCGGATAATAAAACGGCAATCAGCATCGATTGCTTGGCAATTCGTTCGGCTTCGGGTTTATCCCCCGCGCCAATCGCGCGCGCGACAAGCGCGGTATTGCCCACCGCCAAACCCATAAACAGCACCTGGAGAAAAAAAGTCAACTGACCGCCCAACCCCACACCGGCAATCGCATCCGCACCCAGTCGTCCGACAAAAATCATATCGACGACCATCAGCATCGTTTGCAGCAAATTTTCGACGAGCGAGGGCCACGCCAAGCGAAAGAGTTGGCGATTCAACGACACCGGCGCATCCGCCGGCGCGCGCGCCATTCCAATGCGATCTTTTACTCGATCAACAATTTCCATTCACATCTCCCCAAACAGGTTATTCGATTATGCTCCGAAAGAGAATGCTGTCAAATCTATTTGACTCACCGGTGTGAGTGTGCTACAATTTTGCGTGCTCATTCTTAATATCATTCGTCTTTGGAGGCAATCGTGAAATTTCAAGTGCAGCGCGGCAATCTTGCAACGTGGCAAGGCGACGGCATCGTCGTCAATTTGTTCGAGGGGGTAACCGCGCCCGGCGGCGCAACCGGCGCAGTCGATCAAGCGTTGAATGGATTGATCAGCAAACTCATTGCGAAAGGCGACATCAAAGGTAAACTTGGTCACGCCACGATTGTGCACACGTTCGATAAATTACCGGCGGATCGTGTGTGTGTCGTCGGTCTCGGCAAAGCGGAAGACTTGACACTTGACCGGGTGCGGCAAGCGGCGGCAAATGGTGTGAAAACGTTGCGCAACGCGGGCGCAAAAAATATCGCGACGATTGTTCACGGCGCGGGACACGGCGGACTGGAAATCGAAACCGCCGCGCAAGCGAACGTCGAAGGCATCCTCCTGGGTTTGTGGCGCTTCCGCAAATACTTTACCGGTCCCGATGAAACCGGCGACTTGGATTCAGTAACCATTCTGGAAAACGATGCGACAAAACTTGCCGCGGTTCAAACCGGCGTCGAGCGCGGCACGATCATCGCCGAAGCAACGAATCTCGCGCGCGATATGGCAAACGAGCCGGGCAACACGCTGACACCCACGCGAATGGCGGAGATTGCGCGCGACATTGCGCAAAAGTATGGACTGGAATTTTACGTCATCGACCGGGCGAAAGCGAAAGAACTGGGAATGGGCGCGTTTCTTGGCGTCGCGCAAGGCTCGGATGAGCCGCCGGCGATGATCGTTTTGCGTTACTGGGGTGCGGGGAAAGATGCCGCGCCGGGTCTGGGCATCGTCGGCAAAGCCATCACGTTCGATTCCGGCGGCATCTCGATCAAGTCGGCGGACGGAATGCAAGATATGAAGGGCGATATGTCCGGCGGCGCGGCGACAATTGCCGCGATGCAAGCCATCGCACAATTGAAACCGAAAATCAACGTGACCGGCATCGTGCCGGCGACGGAAAATATGCCAAGCGGCAAAGCGTACAAACCCGGCGATATTTTGAAAGCGATGAACGGCAAAACGATCGAGATCGTGAACACGGACGCGGAAGGGCGTTTGGTACTCGCCGATGGTTTGGCATACGCAACGCAAACGCTGAAACTTTCGCCGGTCGTCGATGCGGCAACACTCACCGGCGCGATGGTCGTCGCGTTGGGCAATCATCGCACCGGCGTGTTCTGCAACGACAAAGCGCTAACTGATTTGCTGTTCAACATCGGCGAAATGACCGGCGAAAAGAACTGGGCAATGCCGATGGACGACGAGTACGCCGAGCAAATCAAAAGTGATTGGGCGGATATCAAAAATTCCGGCGGTCGCCCGGCGGGTTCGATCATCGGCGCAATGTTCTTGAAAAATTTCGTCGGCGAAACGACGTGGGCGCATCTCGACATCGCCGGGAGTATTGGCGGCTTTATGGCATCCGGCAAAGATACCGGCTATAAAAATAAATTCGGTAACGGCACGCCAACGCGGACGTTTGTGAATCTGGCACTCGCACTCGCCGAAAAGTAGAAAACGCTCAAACTGCAAGGGAGCAGGGGAGCAGAGGCGCAGAGGAGAATTATCTTCTCAACCCCTCGCTCCTCTGCTCCTCTGCATTTTCTAGAAGGCAACACCATGCCAATCATTCATCCACTCCTCGACCGTCTCCGCCGCGCCCCCATCCTCGCCGATGGCGCGATGGGCACGATGCTTTACGCACGCGGCATTTCATTTGATCGATGCTTCGACGAACTCAATTTGGCGAACCCAACGTTGGTGCAAGAAATTCATCGCGAGTATTTGCGCGCCGGCGCGGAGATCATCGAGACGAACACGTTTGGCGCAAACCGATTCAAACTCGCGCATCACGGATTGGAAAACCAGGTGCGCGATATCAATTTGCGCGGCGTGAAAATCGCGCGCGAGGCGCGTGAAGTTGCCGGGCACGATGCGTATGTTTTTGGCTCGGTCGGTCCGCTGGGGCAATTCGTTGCGCCATTGGGCGCAATCACCGAAGACCAAGCGCGCGCCGCGTTCAAAGAACAAATCGAAGCGTTACTCGAAGGCGGCGCGGATGCGATTATCCTTGAAACGATGTCGGACTTGCACGAACTCAACATTGCGATTGCCGCCGCGCGTGAGGTGACCCGCGATTTGCCGCTCATCGCGCAAATGTCATTCATCGAAGATGAGGTAACGCTCGTCGGCAATACGCCGGAAGAAATCGCGGCGACGTTGTGCCGTTTGCCGGTCGATGTCATCGGCGCGAATTGTTCCGTGGGGCCCGCCGGGACACTTGACGCGATCAAGCGTTTGGTCGCGGCGTCGCGCGAAGAATCGGCGCAAAAATTTATTTCCGTGATGCCAAACGCCGGTTTTCCCGCGCGCATCGGCGAACGCTACATCTACATTTCGTCGCCGCAATACTTTGCCGAGTACGTTCCCCGGTTTGTTCACGAAGCCGGCGCGCAAATCATCGGCGGGTGTTGCGGCACGACGCCGGAGCACATCGCCGCGATGCGTGTTGCACTTGACGCACTGCGCACCACCGAAACACCGCGCGTGTTCGTTGTGGAAAAACCAAAGCCAACGTTGAGCGAAGAACCGGCGGAAGGAATGACGCGCGTCAAACGCACCTTGCGCGAAAAATTAAATGCCGGCAAATGGGTAACCAGTGTGGAAATCGATCCGCCGCGCGGCTTGAATCCGGCGAAAGCCCTGCAAGGCGCGGCGATGCTAAAACAAATCGGCGTCGATTGCATCAACATTGCCGATTCGCCGCTGGCAAAAGTGCGAATGGACTGTATCTCGCTTGCCGTGATGATTCAACATCAAATTGGGCTGGAGACGATTATTCATTTCACCACGCGCGACCGGAATTTGATGGCACTGCAATCGCAACTCATCGGCGCGCACGCACTTGGCATTCGCAACGTGATCGCGCTCACCGGCGATCCGCCGCGGATGGGCGATTATCCCAATGCGACGGCGGTGTACGACATCGATTCGATTGGCTTGATTCAGATTCTCAAAAAATTAAATCAAGGGCATGACTGGGCTGGCACCAGCATCGGCACAAACGCGGATTTTGTCGTCGCGTGCGCGCTCGATATGATGTGGGCAAATTCCGATCCGAACGAAATCGATCGGTTTCATCGTAAGCTCGAAGCCGGCGCCGATTTGGTGATGACGCAACCGATTTACGATGCGGCAATCGTGCGCGAGTTTCTGCAAAAGTACGGCGACAAGTACGGGCAAGTCGAAAAACCGATCTTGCTTGGCGTTCTGCCGTTGATGAGTACCAAGCACGCGGAATTTTTGCACAACGAAGTTCCCGGCATTACCTTGACCGACGAGGCGCGGCGCCGGATGAAAGCCGCCGGCGAACACGGTGTCGAAGAGGGAATCAAACTCGCGCAGGAATTGTTGCTCGAAGCCAAAGATGTGGTGGCGGGCACGTACTTGATGCCGTCGTTCGGGCGGTACGAAGTGTGCGGCGAGTTGGTGAAGGTATTGGCGGATAAAATGAACTAGCGACGGAAGACCAAAGCCGAAGGACGAAAGAAAGACTTTGGTCATTCGTCGTTCGTCCTTCGTCTTTTTGACTTTTTATCGTTTCGTGCTAATATACCGCCCGTCAAATTTTCCAGAACATTCGGAGGTTTCTAAATGCGTACATTGATTTTCGTTGCGATTTTGGCAACGATGTTGGTGACCATCGTCGGCTGTAATACCGGCGCGCCGCCACCCCCGCCACCCGGTCCCAAGCCGGCCATTCAGCGCACGCCGACGCCGGTGCCGGCGAACGATGAAGAAGCCCTACGCCAGTTGATCGTTGCGGAAGGTGAAGCCGTCGTGCAACAAGACATCGACCGCTTGCAAAGTATGTGGGATAAAGACGGCGTTGTAACCGATGCCAACCGCACGCCCGACAACGTGAGCGACGACAAGACGTGGAAGGGCTGGGCGGCGATCCGCGACCGCTACGTCAATATCGTTTTCCCGTCCAACCCGGCATTCGCCGAGCATCCGAACATTCGCGTGACAATCACCGGCAGTACGGCATCCGCCGTCGCCGACACCAAGATTGGCGTAACCAATTTGAAAGACAATGACAAGTGGACCTTCCGCAAAATCGATGGGCAGTGGAAAGTTACTAGCTTGACCTTTGGCGCCGCACCCAAATAGACGTCGCTCATCCAATGCAAATGCTCGCCGCATCGCCGGCGAGTTTTTGTTTGGCTCAATTGACATCCACTCGTACTTGAGCATAATGAACTCACCTCGATAAAGGAATCGCGCTTTGAACCATCTTTTCACCGTCGCGCAACAATTTCATCCTCACGCGAAAATCATAGCGGTCAGCGAGTACGGCAGCGGCAACGTCAACGACACGTACCGCGTCACGGTCGATGCTTCCGACCAATATTTTATTCTACAACGCATCAACACGCACGTCTTTCGCCACCCCGAATTGATTATGCTCAACCTCCGCGCGTTCACCGAACACGTTCAGCATCAACTCGCGCGCGATGCGAATGATCATCGATGGCAAGTCCCGCGCGTCATATCGGCGGCGAACGGCGCGCATCATCACATCGACGACGAGGGTTCGTACTGGCGCGCGTTAAGTTTTATCGATCACGCCAAGACGTACGAGTGTGTGCGCAATCTGGAACACGCGTGCCAAGTTGGTTTCGCGCTGGGCAAATTTCACGCCCTCATCAGCAACTTGCCGACGGAACGATTGCACGACACGCTTCCCGGATTTCACATCGCGCCACGTTATCTCCAACATTACGACGAGGTTGCCGCGCAGAAAAATCCGGCGTCTCACACTGCCGACTGTTTCCGATTCATCGAAACGCACCGGCAAGCGATTGCTGTGCTAGAAGATGCCAAAGCGCAACATCGTTTGCGCTTGCGCCCAATTCACGGTGATCCCAAAGTCAACAACATTATGATCGATGACACGACCGGGCGCGCAGTCAGTATGATCGATCTCGATACAGTTAAACCCGGACTTGTGCATTACGACATCGGCGATTGTTTGCGGTCGTGTTGCAATCCGCTTGGCGAAGAAACGGTCGATTTTGACGCGGTGCGCTTTGAGCCGGACATTTGCCGGGCGGTGTTACAAGGTTATCTTGCGGTGGCAAAAGATTTTCTCACTGCCGACGACCGCGCGTTCTTGTTCGACGCGATCCGTTTGATTCCGTTTGAACTTGGTTTGCGTTTCTTCACCGACTATCTCGAAGGCAACGTGTACTTTAAAACGAAATACGCCGAGCATAATTTACATCGCGCCGTCGTGCAATTCAAACTTGCGGAGAGCATCGAAAAACAAGCGAAAGATATTCGCGCGGTGATTAATGAATTACAATAATTTCTGCTGTCATTCTGAGGGAGCGAAGCGACAGAAGAATCCGGCACGTCGCTGTGATCTTTCAAGTTCCGAGCGAGATGCTTCGCTACGCTCAGCATGACATGGCAGTGTCATGCCCCCACAACAATTTTCCCTGCAACCATTTCCGGCACCCAATCCTCCGCGCGATTTACAACTCACCGTAACGATCACCCGGCAAGCGAACGTGCTTGCTTTGCGTTACGAACTGAGCGATCCGCGTGGACAAGTGGTCATTCCGCCGCGCGCAAAATTCCCGTCGCGCAAAGATAATCTCTGGCAAACCACGTGCTTTGAATTTTTCGTCGCCACGCGCGGCGCAACACCGTACTGGGAGTTCAACCTCGCACCATCGGGCGATTGGAATGTGTACCGATTGGAATCGTACCGCGCGGGATTACGTGAAGAATCGATGTTTGATGAATTACCGTTTGGCATCAATCGTTCAGCGGACAGTTTTACGCTGGAGATCAAAATTGATTTGGGGAAAATTATCGCACCGACGCAATCGATCGAACTGAGCGCGACAGCGGTAATCGAAGGTGCGAATGGCGCGTTGAGTTATTGGGCAATCGCGCATCGCGGGCGGAAACCGGACTTTCATTTGCGTAATAGTTTTGTGGTGGAAATGTAAAGGGGCAACTGCATTGAGTTGCCCCTACGTTTTTCCATTTTGCACCGGCAGATGAACCGTGAAGGTACTGCCACGTCCCAGTTCGCTAGCAACCGTAATCGTGCCGCCGTGCGCGTTGACAATTTCTTGCGCGATGGATAAGCCCAAGCCGGTGCCGCCCGCCACGCGCGCTTTATCGCCGCGATAAAATCGCTCGAACACACGCGGTAAATCCTCTTGCGGAATTCCTTCGCCGGTGTCCGCAATTTCGATGCGAATCCATTGCGGCGCAAGATGCGGCGAAATTTTGCGCCGCGCAATCAACGTACTCCTGCCGGCATTTTCAAGCGGTTCACCTTTCGCGGTTACAGTCACCGCGCCGCCGGCACGATTGTACCGAATCGCATTCTCGATCAAGTTCGTCACCACTTGCTCCAAACGATTTGCATCACCGACGATGGGTGGAACCGGATCGATCACGGTAACGATGGTTTCGCCCGACGCGGTGGCACGCGCACGACAGCGATCCACCCAGCGCGGCAAAAGTTCCGTCAGGTCGACGGCTTCGCGCGCCATCGACATTTGTCCCGATTCCAACCGCGCGAGCGTGAGCAAATCGCCGACGAGTCGCGCCATTCGTGTCGTCTCATCGTAAATCGTTTGCGCCGCGCGCTTCACCCCATCGATGTCCGCGACCGCACCATCGAGAATGGCTTGCGCAAATCCTTGAATCGAGGTAAGCGGCGTTTTCAATTCGTGCGAGACGTTGGCAACGAAATCTTTTTCCATTTGCCGCGCTTGTTGAACTTGCGCCGCCATCGCGTTGAAACTTTTCGCCAGCCGTCCGATTTCGCCGCCGCCTTTAACCTCAACCCGATGATCGTACTGTCCTTTGGCAATCGCTTCGGTTGCTTGCGTGAGTTGCGTGAGCGGTCGCGCAATCGACCGCGCGAGCAAAATTGCCACGAGCAATGAGACGATGAGCGTAATCGTGCCCGCAAGCAAAATACTCGCGCCCAACTCATCGAGGACTTGGAAGAAGGGGCGCTCGCGCGCGGCGAGTCCGACGTAAACGGGTTGCCCGTTCACCTGCCCCGCTGCAATCGCCGCGAATAACAAACGCGGTTGATTCGCTTGTTGGCGCGTGCCGTAAATGAATCCACGCGGCGCGTTGGGGCGCGTAAATTGCGCAAGGTTCAACGTCCGATTCGTCAAATTATTTGCGCCGTCCGCCAGCACGAGACCTTTATCGGTAAAAACTAGAATGCCGCCGACGCCCTCGGTTTGCGGTTGCAAACGCGCGACTACCTCGCGCGGTGACACGTTGTTGAGAAAGAGCGCGCGCGCCTGAAATGCCAATGGCACCGCCGCATCCCCCAGCCGCGCCAGTTGCACATCGCGCTGATAATCGCGCAGAATGACCGCCAGACTCACGGCGATGATAATCATCGTGAGTATGATCAGGAAGAGAAAAGTTAGGATGAGACGAGTACGTAAGGACATTTCAAACTTCTGATTGATGCTTTCAACTACCAACTAATTTGTAACCGACGCCGCTGATCGTTTCGATTTGCGCGCGCGCGCCGGCAAGTTTCTTGCGCAAGTGGGCAACGTGAACATCGACAGTGCGCGTTTCGCCGGCGAAATCATACCCCCACGCGATTTCTAGCAAGCGTTCGCGCGTGAGAACGATGCCGGGATTTTGCATCAACACCGCGAGCAAATCGAATTCTTTGGTGCGAAGTTGTACCGGGTTGCCGGCGGCGGTTACTTCGCGGCGATCCAAATCCAACGCCACATCGCCGACGGTGAGGCGTTGCGTTTTGGGCGGCGCGCTCGCGCGGCGGAAGATTGCTTTCACGCGCGCGACAAGTTCGCGCGGGTTGAACGGCTTGGTCAAGTAATCGTCCGCGCCAAGTTCCAGTCCAACGATTTTATCGATGTCTTGATCCCGCGCCGTGAGCATAATGATCGGCGTGTCGCTTTCCTGCCGAATGCGGCGGCACACTTCCCAGCCATCGACGCCGGGCAACATCAAATCGAGGACGAGCAAATCCGGTTTGAGCGCGCGAAATTTATCGAGCGCCGTTTTGCCATCGTACGCGGTTTCGATGCGGTAGCCTTCTTTTTCCAAATAGAGTCGTTCGAGTTCAATGATATTTTTTTCATCGTCCACGAGCAACAGAGTCGGCATAAATCTCCTAGCGTTGAGTCGATGAAATTATAGGACGGATGCGAACACAAGTCAAAGGGTTTGCGGGGCACAGTGTAAAATTATTGTAAAATGTACCTGTGCGTCGTTTGACAACACAACCTAGTCGTGCTAAAATCTTGTCACAGTTGAATAGCCAAGACGCCGAACCGGAGGAGTAGGTTTTCCGAGTGGGTAGAGAAGAAGGGTCATCGGGTGCAAGCCCTTCGCCACGATGCTAACCGAACGTCGCCGGGGAGTTGAATCGATGAATGGCACTCGCCGTTGAATTGATTTCGGGAACGCCCGATACAGCGCAGAGATGGAAATTAGGTGATTAGGTGATTCGAAAATCCGCGAATCACCCAATTACCCAGTCACCTAATTCCAACCAAGGTGGTACCGCGAAGCCCTTTGCCCTTGAGGTGAATGGGCTTTTTTCATTTTCGATTGCCGATTTTAGATTTTCGATTTTGAATTTTTTCATCCTTCATATTTCTGATTTTATCCTTTTTACAGAAAGTCAATAACGATGACAACATTTAAATTGCTTTTTGGTACCATCTGGCGCGGCGGCGCGTGGGGCTTGCTCGCCGGCACAATGCTTGGCACGGCGTACGGCGCGGTCTTTGCAAACGGCTTGTTCTTTTTCGGTTTGCTCTCGCAAGCCCCCGCCGAGTTTCAAGGGGATGATGTGCCGCGCGCGATTGTCGCGGTGTTGTTGCTTGCGCTCATCGGCTCGATTATGGGCGGTGTATTTGGCATACCCACCGGATTGGTGGTTGGGTTGTTGAATGGTTTGTTACTGGGAATCATAACGCGCGCATTTTTCTTTCCGTTGCGCGATGCGAAAAAATATCGCCGCGTGATTGCATTGACCAGCGCGGTGTTCACCGCGATTGCATCGTGGCTGGGCTTTTTTGTAATCATGCTCTTTTACGCAAACACCGAGAAGGCAAATGTGCCGGTGCTTGCGATTGGTGTCATCATTCCAGCGTTGATTGCCGGCATTGCCGCCGGATTCATCAGCCAAATGGGTACGCGGTGGTACGAAAAGGAGAGTGCGAAATGACGACGCGTAAAACAAAATCAATGACCGTCGCGGTTCTTGTCCCCGCGCTGATGAGTCGCGTCGGTGCGGGGTAATCCAATTTCTAATCTCCAATCTCTAGTTTTCCAAAACAGGAGTTATAAAATGTCTCAACCAACTGAAATGCCCAAAGCGTACGACCCCAAACAAGTGGAAGAGCGGTTGTACGAATGGTGGGAAAAGCGCGGCTATTTTCAACCGCGTATCAATCCCAAGAAGAAACCGTTTGTGATTTCGATTCCGCCGCCCAACATCACCGGCGAATTGCATCACGGTCACGCGATGTTCCTCGCGTTCGAAGACCTGATGATTCGCTGGCATCGGATGCTGGGCGAGCCAACGTTGTGGGTGCCGGGTTCTGACCACGCTGGCATCGCCACGCAAAACGTGGTGGAAAAGAAACTCGCCAAGCAAGGCATCACCCGCCAGCAACTCGGACGCGAAAAATTCGTCGCGCAGGTGTGGGATTGGAAGAACGAATACGGCGGCATCATCACGAATCAAATTCGTCGGATGGGCGCGTCGTGCGATTGGACGCGCGAACGCTTTACGCTCGACGACGGTTTGTCGCGCGCGGTGCGCGAAGCATTCGTGCGGCTGTACGAAAAGAAACTGATCTATCGCGGCCCGCGCCTCATCAATTGGTGTCCACGGTGCGAAACGGCCATCAGCGATTTGGAAGTGGAGCACGAAGACACAACCGGCAAACTGTATTACGTGAAATATCGGCTGGAACGAAATCCCAAATCTCAAATTCCAAATCTCAATGAACACATTATGGTCGCCACCACGCGCCCGGAAACAATTCTGGGCGATACGGCGGTCGCGGTGAATTCGCGCGACAAACGCTACAAAAAACTGATCGGGCGCATCGCCATCTTGCCGGCGCTCGGTCGCCGCATTCCCATCATCGCCGATGACGCGGTCGATATGGAATTTGGGACTGGCGCGGTAAAGGTAACGCCGGGTCACGACCCGACCGATTACGACATCGGGCAACGCCACAACTTGCCGATTATCAATATGATGAACAAGGACGCCACGGTGAGTAGCGAAGGTGGACCGTACGCCGGGCTGGATCGGTACGACGCGCGCAAAAAACTCGTGGAAGATTTGGAACGCGACGGCTTGCTCGATCACATCGAGAACCATCAAATGTCGATTGGACGATGTTCGCGGTGCGACACGATTGTCGAGCCGCTGATTTCGACACAATGGTTTGTGAAGATCGAACCGCTGGCAAAGAAAGCAATCAAAACTGTGAAATCGGGTGGCGTCACGATTGTTCCGGAACGCTTCAACAAAATCTATTTCAATTGGATGGAAAATATCCGCGACTGGTGCATCAGCCGCCAACTGTGGTGGGGACATCGCATCCCAGTGTGGTACTGCGAGCACGGACATCAAACCTGCGCGCGCACCGATCCGACTCAATGTGTGGTGTGCGGCTCCAAAAATATCCGGCAAGATGAAGACGTACTCGACACGTGGTTTTCATCTGGGCTGTGGCCCTTTTCGACACTCGGTTGGCCCGAGGACACAGAAGACTTGCGGTACTTTTATCCAACATCGGTGCTAGAAACCGGCTACGACATTTTGTTCTTCTGGGTCGCGCGGATGATTATGATGGGTTTGGAATTTACCGGGCAAGCACCATTCCACACCGTGTACTTGCATGGCTTGATTCGCCACAAGGACGGGAGCAAGATCAGCAAATCGAATCCACAACCCGGCGATAACCCGCTCGATGTCATCGCCGATTTCAGCGCAGACGCATTGCGCTTTACCATCATCACCTCGTCTGCGCCGGGGAACGACACACGGCTCGATTTGGAAAAGGTGGAGCATGCGCGCAACTTTGGCAACAAAATCTGGAATATGGCGCGCTTTGTGACGAGCAATCTCAAAGCCGATGAAACCTTGCCCGCTGTTTCACGCAACACGGAACACGCCTCCCTTTGCGACCGCTGGATTCTTTCGCGGCTCCATCGCACCATCGCCGCCGTGAACACCGCGTATCGCCAATGGGATTTTGGCGAAGGCACTCGGCAAATCCACGATTTTTTGTGGAGCGAGTTTGCGGATTGGTACATCGAAGCCTCGAAAGCGGCACTGACGAGCAACGATGCGAATGCCGCAAATCGGACGCGCGCGATTCTCTTGCACACGCTCGATGCCGGTTTGCGTTTGTTGCATCCAACAATGCCGTTCGTCACCGAGGAAACCTGGCAACAGCTCAAAGCGTTTGGTATGCCAACCGACACTGACGCTCTGATCGTCGCGCCGTGGCCCCAAGCGGATAAAAAGTTTTTCGATGCGCGTGCAGAAAAAGAATTTGGCATGGTGATGGACATCATCCGCGCGATTCGCAACGCGCGCACCGAGTTCAACGTGGAACCGGGCAAACGCATCCCGGCAATCATCGTGGCGGGCAACGCGACTGCGCTCTTGGAGTCGCAACGCGAAATCATTGCGCTCCTCGCGCGCTTGGACAACGACGCCTTCAACATCGAAAAACGGGCGAAAAAACCGGCACAATCGCTTGCCCTCGTGGTTGGTAAAATTGAAATCTATCTACCACTCGCCGGGATGATCGACATCGAAAAAGAAAAGGCGCGACTCGCCAAGGAAATCGCAACCGTGCGCGGCGCAATCGAACGCGCGCAAAATCAACTCGCCGGCGAGTTCAGCCAAAAAGCGCCCAAGGAAGTGGTGGATCGCGTGCGCGAGACGCTCGCGGCAAATCACGAGCGCATCGCGCGGCTCGACGCACAACTTGCTGGGTTGGAAGGTCGGGTCATCGAGGACAGAACCGTAGTGAATCAACGAATGAAAAAGGCAACCCTGAAAAAACGCGTTGCTAAAACTGCCAGGCGGGTCGTTAAAAGATCGACGCGTCGAAAACGCAAATGAGGTTGTTGTAAGGGCGCGATGACCGCGCCCTTACCTGCGTTTTGACAACAATCCCAATCGATGCGAGAATTGAGGCGAGGGAAAAACGATGCGCAAAGAAATTTTCGTCATCGCGCTTACAATTATTTTCATTGTGCCGGCTTGCAGCCCAACGCCAACTTCTCCATCGGCGTCTGCCAACCCGACGCCGGTCGAAACGCTCATGCCCGGCGCAACAGAAGCATTTCGCAAAGGTGAGCAAGCGTACAATGCCGGCAATCTCGATCTTGCCATTGAACATTACACGCAAGCCGTCACGCTCAGCCCCAGGTACGCCGATGCGTATTACAATCGCGCGGTGGTGCACGAAGATCGCGGCGCGTTCGACCAAGCGATTGCCGATTATTCCAAAGCAATTGAAATCGACCGCAAGTACGCCCGCGCATATTACAATCGCGGCATTTTGTTTTATCGACAGGGGGACTTTGATTCCGCGCTCGCCGATTACTCCAAAGCCATTGAGCTCGCCCCGACATCGCCGCAACCGTACAACAATCGCGGCATCGTGCAGGAAGAAAAAGGCAATCTCGATCAGGCAATTGCCGATTATTCCAAAGCCATCGAACTTGAGCCCAGTTTTGCGATTGCGTACTTGAATCGCGGGCAAGTGTATCGCGAGAAAAATTTAAAGGCGCAGGCACTTGCTGATTTTCAAAAGTATCTCGAAATCAATCCATCTGCCACCAATCGCGCCGAGGTGGAACAGTGGATCCGCGAATTGCAATGAAATCCATTTGCATCGCGTTGATCATTGTGAGCGTCGTTGGCTTGCTGGGCTGTGGCAAGCCGGCAACACCGGGCGCAAGTGCGAGTACAGCAATCAGTTTGACTCCCAGCCCGCCCACATTCACACCAACTCGTCGTCCAACGCGATCGACTGTTGGACTCGATCCCGGGTTACGCATCGCTTACGCGGCAGAAGACCAAGTTGGCGTAACGACGATTTACGATCCGTCGTACGTCGCACTGGCATATCCCAACGGCGATGTACCCATCGAACGCGGAGTCTGCACTGATGTCGTCGTGCGCGCGTTTCGCGCGATTGGTATCGATTTGCAGGTGCGCGTGCACGAAGATATGAAAAGAAATTTCAGCCTTTATCCGAAAGACTGGGGCGCGACCGCACCCAACCCTAACATCGATCATCGACGCGTGCAAAACTTGACGACGTACTTTACGCGAATGGGCAAACAAGTGCGAAGCGATTTCGTCGATGCAGCATTCAAGCCGGGCGATGTCGTCGCGTGGCAGTTGAGTGGTTGGATGCAACACATTGGCATTGTGGCGGTGGACACCATCCCGGGAACCAACCGCCATTACATCATTCACAATATGGGATCGGGAACGCACAAGGAAGACGCACTCCGCTATTTTACAATCCTTGGACAATATCGATGGTGAAATGATGCGCGTGATTGCTGGGATTGCCAAAGGTCGAACACTCAAATCCGCGGGCGCGGCAACGCGACCAATCACCGACCGCGTGAAGGAAAATCTTTTCAATATTTTGCGCGATCACGTGGTCGATGCTAACGTACTCGATCTATTTGCCGGCGCGGGAAGCGTGGGCATCGAAGCGTTGTCGCGCGGCGCGCGCGCCGCCACGTTTGTGGAATTAGATCACGTGGCTCTGCGAACCATTCACGAAAATTTGAAACACACGCGGTTAGAGGATCGCGCAAAGGTTGTACGCCAGGATGTGTTCAAATTTATCCGGCACCCCGGTGTCATTGCGAGCCGCGAAACGGCGAAGCAATCCCCAAGTTACTCGGAGATTGCCGCGTCGCATCCTTCGACTCGCTCCGCTCGCTCAGGATCGCTCCTCGCAATGACAAAATACGATTTGATTTACATTGCGCCGCCGCAGTATAAAGGTTTGTGGGCAGACACGCTCGCCGCGCTCGATCAAAGTGATTTGATTGCGGACGCTGGCATCGTCATCGCGCAAATCCATCCGAAAGAGTACAAAGAACTTGCGCTGACCCAACTGCAATTGTTCGATCAACGCAAGTATGGTAGTACAATGTTGTGTTTTTACCAGAAACGTTCCAACGTTGCCACGCCTTAACGTTTCAAACTTTCCTCTAGCAACGTGATGACCTCTTCATCGCTCGTTTGTCCAAATTGCAAATAGAATCTTCCCACCGCCCAAAACGGCTCAGGGGTATCTAGTACGACAAGGTGATCGCATTCGCGCGCCAAGCGATGAATCGTTTCAGCCGGCCCGACCGGAATTGCAAGAATCAATTTTGCCGGGTGTTGCTTGCGTAACGCACGAAGCGAAGCCAACACTGTTGACCCGGTCGCCACACCGTCGTCAATCAAGACGACGGTTTTGTTTTGCACATCGAGCGGCGGTCGTTCTTGGCGGTACGCTTTCATCCGCCGTTCGATTTCTTTGCGCTGATGTTCCGCCTCGCGCACGATGTCTGACTCATCGATGTGTAATTCGCGCACGAGCAAATCGTCAAGCAGAATTTCGCCGGTGCTCGTGATCGCGCCAATCGCAAGTTCCGGATTGAACGGCGCGCCGAGTTTGTGCGCCAGAAAAACATCGAGCGGCACGTGGAGTGCGCAGGCAACTTCCGCCGCGACGACAACACCGCCACGCGGAATGCCCAGCACCAAAACGTCGGACTGGTTTTTGAGGAAGGCAAGTTGCGCGGCAAGTTGTTTGCCGGCATCACATCGATCTTTGAAAATCATAGTTGAATCATCGCCAATGGCGAATACACGCTCCCTCCCGGACGCAACTCACTTTTCATTACACTCACATAATCGACGTTGAATTCTCCCAGTGTTCCGATTTTCGCCGCATCGATCAGCGCGCCGATGGACGCGCGTTCACTTGTCGGTACATCTTTCTTGACTCGTCCAAGCGTGAGATGTGCGGTGAATGGTCGATCCTCTCGTTCAAAACCAAGCGTGGCGCAAGCATCGTCGATTTTTCGAGCAAGGCGCGCCGCGACATCGATTTGACCGGATGCGCCGACCCAAATATTGTTCGGGCGTCGTGTGTTTGGAAATGCGCCGAGACCGGCAATCGATAATGAAAAAGGCGGGATGCCTTTGCACGCCTCAGCAATCGAACTTTGCAACACGGGCAGCTGATCGACCTTGACATCGCCGAGGAATTTTAGGGTAATGTGAATATTCGCCGGCGCAACCCAACGAATGAGACGCGCGGCGCGGTCACGTTTGAGTCGCTCTTGAACATCGGTGAGGGCGCGCTGAATGTCTGGGGTTAATTCAATGGCAATAAACGTGCGAATCGATTCGTTCATAGGTCTATTTTCTGACAATCAACGATGGATGTCAACTGAGTTGAAGTATAAACCAAACACCCCCTCGAAAGAGGGGGTGAGATTTTGTTGGTTAACGTCGAGTTGCTTTTCTGAGAATCTCGAACCAGAAAGGCGCACCTTGCGCGCCGGCAAACGCTGTGATGAGCCAGCCCGAGACTTTTAGTAAAAAGTCGTACCAGGGAACTGCGGGCGGCTTGCACGGATCGATGACCGGGGGTTTGTGATCCGCACCTAATTGCGGACGCGGATACCAATCATAGGCAACAAGGCAGAATTTTGTGGGCAACTCGATTTGATACGACCAGCCAATCGGCAGGTTCAGCGACCTTAATTTTTCCAGCGCTTCTTTCTGTTGCGGGCTACCTTCCGCATACGCCCCGGCTTCGGCGACCAAAGCCGTTCGCAAAGCCGAGTCCGTCCAAAGCGTCCTGCCGACGCTAATCGTATCCACGTTTAGGAAAACAGCGATGCCCATACTCAAAGACCACGCAATGCGCCACATGTGCGCTTTGTACAACTGCGTGGTCTTTTCCATTGTCGTGTCGAACCATCCTTCGATGTTCGAACGCACTTTGGCAATATCATTCTCCGTCGTCGAGATGATGTGGAGCAAGGGATCGCGCAACGGCATTGTCGGCGGCAGGGTAGAAATCGCTGCGCGCAATTGACTGATGGTGGTTTGGCCCGAGTTGTTGGGAATTAGTGTATCGAATAAAACCGTGGCAAATGTTTTGGAAGGAATACTGATGGGATTTTTGGGAGAGCGCAATAATTTATTGAGACCGGGAATCTTCTCGATGATTTGCGTTGCCACCGGGTCTTCGGGAATGGCGGATTTAATTAGCGGATTGCTATAAATCAGCGCTTGGAAATTAACGTCGCCGACAACAAATTTGCGCAACCCTTCTTCCAATCCTTTAGCGCGCATCCGCAGCCATTCCGAAATCTTGTCATTGATTTGCTGGCTGATCAAACTGACGAGCAGAAAAACAAAGACGAGACCGATGGCAACATCTAGAATTGCCGTAGCGGATTGAAACATTCCTCCTCCTTGAGCGATGGCTCACACACACTTAGTTTTTCAAAAAGTATGCCTGACACGCGGCATCGAGCAATTCTTTGGTCATGTTGGGCGGCACGCCGCGAAAGCGCGCAATGTCAATCAGTTCATCCAGAATGTCGCGCGGATGGACCGCGCGCGGTTTGCGTTTGGCTTTGATATAATATTCCATCACCAGATAGCGCAAACCATCTTCCGAGTACGGCACGCTGTTCTTGGCAGCAACACGCTTGAAAATTTCCCGGTACTCTTCCCAGGAAGGATCGGTGACGTTGATCTTGTACCGGATGCGGCGCAGGAACGCTTCATCCACCAATTCTTCCGGATTGAGATTCGTCGCAAACAAGATAAGGGCATCGAACGGCACATCGATTTTGCGTCCGGTGGCCAGCGTCAAATAATCGATGCGCTTTTCCAGCGGCACGATCCAGCGATTCAGCAAATCGCGCGGACGCGCTTGTTGCCGCCCAAAGTCATCGATCAAAAAGACGCCGCCGTTCGCCTTCATCTGAAACGGCGCTTCGTAAAATTTGGTCGTGGGATCGTACACCAAATCAAGATGCTCAAGCAATAATTCGCCGCCCACAGAAATCATCGGCCGATGCACCAGCACCCAGCGTTTGTCGTACCGCTCCCCCTTGCGAATGCCGGGATTAGGATCATTATCGTCAGTCTTTTCCAGAATGATCAAATGATGCAAGGCATCGAAAATTTTAACGATGTGTCCATCCACGTTTACGGCGTACGGAATCAGAATGACGCCGGGAAGCAGCGCGCCGATGGCATCGGCTATCGCAGTCTTGCCGTTGCCGGCATTGCCGAACAGAAAGATCGATTTACCGGAATTGATCGCGGGCCCCAGCTGATTGATGATCGTATCGTTGAGCACAAGATGCGCCAAGCCGCGTTTGAGCGTTTCCTGCGTCACGTTAAAGCCGGCAAGCGATTGCGCAGTGGTCATTTGAGTATAAGCGTCCAAACGCACCGGCGCCGCGCCGACGTACTGATTTTGATCCATCAACTCACGCGCGCGCGCGCGCCCTTCTTCCGAAATGACGTATTGGTACGACGATTCGCCAAACCCGCTCGACCCTTTGACTTCCGTCAGGTGTTCGCGGCGCAAATAGTCCAGCACTTTATCGATGACATTCGTGAATGGCAGTTTCATCGAATCGGCAATTTCGTGTCCCATCAAAAAGCCGCGCACGTACATCGTCTTGAGTGCCAGGTCGGCGAGGAACGCCATACTCAAGCCGGTGTCTTCAATCGTTTTGGGTTCGGGCGGCAAATTGGGCATTACGAATGGGCTCATACATGCTCCACGCTGTAACGGAAATCTCTAAGCAGTTTGCGCTGCCTGCCAATCAACTGGGTGCTCGGTTTGTGTCAGCAACATCGGCTTGGCGCGATCGCGAATCGTGTCGGCGGTGATGACGCACTTGCGCACATCTTTGCGCGAAGGGATTTCGTACATCACGTCGAGCAATAACGTTTCGATAATCGTCCGCAAACCGCGTGCGCCGGTTTTCACCCGCAACGCTTCTTCGGCGGCGGCGTCTAACGCTTCTGGTGTGAACACCAATTCGACGTTGTCCAGCGCAAACAAACGTTGGTATTGTTTGACAATCGAATTTTTCGGCTCGGTCAAAATCTGTACGAGCATTTGTTGATCGAGCGGATCAACGCTGACGATGACGGGCATCCGCCCGACGAATTCCGGAATCAACCCGAATTGCAAAAGGTCGTCAGCCGTCACAAGCCGCAGCAATTCCGATGAACTCAACTCGTGCACCGCGCGTTCCTTTTCGCCGCGAAAGCCGACGGTGCGTTTGTCGGCGACGCGTTGCGCGATGATTTTGTCCAAGCCAACGAATGCGCCGCCGCAGATGAACAACACGTTCGCGGTGTTCAACTGCAAATAGTCTTGATGGGGATGCTTGCGCCCACCTTGCGGCGGGACGTTGGCAATCGTGCCTTCGAGAATTTTTAAAAGGGCTTGCTGAACCCCTTCGCCGGAAACGTCGCGCGTGATCGACGGGCTGTCGCCAGTCTTGCGAGCGATCTTGTCGATTTCGTCGATGTAGATGATGCCGCGCTCCGCACGTTTGACATCACCGTCGGCGTTTTGAATCAGCGCGAGCAAAATGTTTTCCACATCCTCACCGACGTAGCCGGCTTCAGTGAGCGTCGTCGCGTCCGTAATCGTAAACGGCACATCGAGAATTTTCGCCAGCGTTTGCGCCAGCAACGTTTTACCACAGCCGGTTGGTCCAATCAATAGGATATTGGATTTGCCTAACTCGATGTCATCCGGCGTTGCGCCGGTTTGTGTGCGTTTGTAGTGATTGTACACCGCGACCGAGAGGACTTTTTTGGCGCGGTCTTGCCCAACGACGTATTGATTCAAGCGTTTGTAAATTTCTTTGGGCGGTAAACTTTGGATCGAGAGGGTTTCGCCTTTGGTGCCGGCGGTCTCGGCTTCTAAAATTTCGCGGCACAGTTCCACACACTCGTCGCAAATGAAAACGGATTCGGGTCCGGCGATGAGCCGGTTGACCTGTTCCGAACTGCGACTGCAGAAAGAACAATATTCTTCGCCGCGCTTGATAAGATTGGGCATCTAATCCTTTCACCAGGACAGAGGGAGGGGCAACACATTCACGCCGATGTTTTCAAGTTCGCTGGTAGCTTGAGCCAAAACCGATTGTCTCGAACCTCAGCATTTGACGAATGCTTCGCCCCTGCCAAATCATTTCTTGGTCTCTTTCTTTTCCGCTTTGGAACTCACCAATACTTCGTCGATCAAACCGTACTCGACGGCTTCTGTGGCGTCCATATAATAATTGCGGTCGGTGTCGTGGATGATGCGTTCCAGCGGTTGCCCGGTGTTCTTCGACAACATTTCGTTCAAGCGCTCACGTTCGCGCATAATCCGCCGCGCTTCGATTTCAATATCGACGGCTTGACCTTGCGCGCCGCCCCAGGGTTGGTGAATGTGAATCGTCGAGTTGGGAAGTGCGTAACGTCGTCCTTTTGCGCCGGCAGAAAGCAGAACGGTGCCCATACTTGCCGCCAGCCCCACGCAAATCGTCGAAACCGGCGGTTCGATCAATTGCATCGTGTCGTACATTGCGAGACCGGCTGTGATGGAGCCGCCGGGACAGTTGATGTACAGGCGAATTTCCTGTTCCGGATTTTCGTTGGCAAGAAACAGCATTTGCGCAACAACCAAATTGGCAACGTGATCGTCAATCGGCGTGCCAAGAAAGATGATGCGATTTTTCAACAACAGCGAGAAAATGTCGTAAGCACGTTCGCCGCGACCGGTATTTTCAACAACCATCGGAATAACGTCGTTGATGGAACGAATGATGTTGCTCATTGAACTCCTCAGAATTTATAATTTATTTCGATTTAGGATTTACGGACCTCTGCAACGCGGTTGTCAAATCAGAAATCTCAAATCGAAAATGAATTTACTCTTGTCCGGGCAGAATGATTTTGCCCAATTGGCCCGGCAAATTGGTGCCGGAAACTTGCGAGGGATCGGTAATCAAGCCGCCGGGCGGAGGCGGTGTAGTTTGCGCCGCCGTCGTTTGTTGCCGTGCCTGTTCGGCTTGGCGCACCATTTCCGGCGTCAGAATCTTTCCGCTCGTCGGTTCGCCTTTTGCCATCGCCACCAAAAGATTGATCGCGTTTCGCATCTTTAAACTAAATTCAATGTCGCGGCGTGCATCCGGCGTGGACAGCGAACGCCGGGTCTGGCTCGCGTTGCCACCTTGACGTTCTGTGACCATTGCACGCATATCGATTTCTACATCCACCTCTTTGCTGGTCACGGTGATGTTTTCCGCGTCGATAACTTGCATCAATGTCAGCAACCGCTTGAGACGTTGTTCCGCGCGTGGCTTGAGTTCCTCTTTGTACGCCACCTCAGTTTTCCCGGCGAGTTGCAGGTACTTGTCCCACGCCAAACCGAGCCGTTGCGCCAAATCTTTAGAGCGCGCAGCTTCGGCATCTATTTCATCTTCCAGCATCGATTCCGGGTACGCGATTTGCGCTTGCGCGACCACGGCATCGATCACCTCATCTGCAAAGCGATTGTCTTCTTCGGATTGTTTTTCGTTTTGCAAACTCGTGCGGATGCGTCCCTTTAACTGTTCGAGTGATTCGAACGCGCTGACCGATTTGGCGAATTCATCGTCGAGGTTGGGGAGTTGCGGCTCTTTGATGTCGGTGACGGTAACGGTGTACGTGGCGGCTTTGCCGGCGACATCTTCATTTTCATCGTCCATTGGAAAAGTGTACGTGATCGTCCGCGTTTCACCCGCATTCGCGCCGACGAGTTGTTCGAGCCACGGAAAGATGCCTCTTTCTTTTTCGACACGAACCTCCAGCCCCTCGCGATCGATTTGCGTTTCATCGCCGATGCCGCCCTTGATCGTGAGCGTAACTTGATCGCCCAATTGCACCGGGCGCGTGACCGGATTCAACGTCGCCTGTTCGTGGCGCAACCGTTCGATGACCTGATCGATTTCGTCATCGTTCACTTGAACCGGACGCGGCTGAAGATGAATCGAACGATAATCGCCGAGCGTAACGACCGGGCGCGTGGGCACGGTGAATTTGAGAATCAGCGGTTCTTTTTGCGCGACATCAAGTTTGCCCGCGTCATAGACATCGATGTTTTCATCTTTGAGCACTTGCTTGTAAATCTCTTGCGCCAGTCCATCGATGGCTTCATCGAGCAAAAGGTCTTTGCCCACCGCGCGTTCGACGCGTTCGTACGGCGCTTTGCCGGGACGAAAGCCGGGAATGGGACGGATTTTGGAAACGCGCGCGGCGGCAGATTTCATCGCGCGTTGCACGCGCTCGTCATCGACCTCGACGGTAATGATGGCGGAACAATTCGGGGTACGTTCGGTGGTTACTTTCACAATGCTGTCCTTAAATATATTTGGTCGGAAGTTTAAGGTTGGAAATTAGATGCCGGCTTGGTAAATCGCATCTCCATTTCCAACTTCTCACATCCAATCTGAAATGACAATGGGGACGGGGAGACTTGAACTCCCACGAGCTTTCGCCCACATGATCCTAAGTCATGCTCGTCTGCCAATTCCGACACATCCCCAATGAACGTGGGCTATTGTAGCAGAATTGCAATCTTTTGGCAAAGTTAAAATGCTAGTTTACGGAATCAACATCACGGCCAAGTTCGTCAACCGTCTGGCAAAGCGCACTACACTGGTTGGATTATGTCAGTTTTACCCCGAGCATTTGCGCGATGAACAGCGCAATGACCGCCACGCCATTATTCGCCGCGTGCAAGATAATGCCGGGGTACAACGAACCGGTCTTTTCGTACAGCCACGCGAGAAACAATCCCAAAACGAAAATTGGGATAAACGCATCGATGCTAAAATGAAGCGCGGTGAAGAAAAACGTGCTGGCAATCATCGCGCCGATGACACCGATGCGCGCGCGCAAGCCGCCGTACAAAAAACCGCGAAAGAAAATTTCTTCGGCAACCGGCGCAAGAAGTGCGACTGCGAAAAAAGTCAACACGAATCCCCAGCCGGTCACATCGAGGCTCATCAAAATGTCTTGCGGTTTCAAATCTACGCCCCACATTTGGGCAATAATCACATAACAAATGCGAATGAAAAACGACAAACCAAACAGCGCCGCGCTGAACAAACAACCAAACGCAACATCGTACGAGCGCAAGCCCAACCGGTCCCAACCGACGTTGTGCCGCAAACCGCTGAACGTCCACGCCGCTCGAATGATGATCACATCTTGCGGAATCGCAATGAGCATTAGCAATGCACTTTCGCGGAGTTGGATGTTCAAGAGCAAACCGAGAATCAATACCGCGATGTTGAGCAAAACGATGCCGATGCCGGCAATCACAATCGCACCGAGTAAATCGCGCCAGCCCCACGGCACTTGCGGAAAATTGGATGAGTCAAAGGACTGAGAATTGGGAGTCGATAAATTCATAACTGGCATTATAATCGAAATTGGTTGCGTGTCGAACGCCGAATTGCTTTACACACTTTTAATCATCGTATTTTGACGAACCCTTTGCGTCGTGCTATAATCGCTCCGCTTGTTTAGTCGATGTCCAATCTACGCATCTCCGTCGTCATTCCCACGCACAACGGCGCGCAAACTTTAGCCGATTGTCTCACCGCGTTACGTGCGTCATCATTCGCGCCCGCCGAAATCATCGTTGTCGATGATGCGTCCACCGATGATTCGGCGAAGATTGCGGAACATTTTCAGTGTCGCGTGATTCGGCTCGATCAAAACCTCGGCGCGGCGCGGGCAAAAAATCGCGGTGCGCAAGCGGCAACCGGCGACGTTTTATTTTTCACCGACGATGACGTGGTGGTTGCCCTGAACACACTCGCGTGGCTCGTCGAAAATTTCGCGGACGCGCGCGTTGCCGGGGTTGTCGGCATACTCGACCGCAAAATTCCATTCACCGATTTTGCCAGCAACTTTAAAAATCTGTGGATGCGGTTTACGTATCTGAAAATTCCGCGCGAACGCATCGGCTTGTTTTACACGAGTATCGCCGCAATGCGCCGCGAGATTTTTTTGCAACTCGGCGGCTTTGACGAAAATTACGTTGGCGCAAGCATCACCGAAGATACCGAATTTGGTCAGCGCGCGTGGGCGGCGGGACATTGGATTCGCTTGGATGAGCGCGTGGTCGGCGTGCATCACAAGCATTACACTTTGAGCGAAGTTCTGCGAACTGATTTTTTGCGCGCGCGCGGGTTGACGCTGATGCGACTGCGAAAACGCGGGCAACCGTTTTACACCAGCGTCCCGCTCTTTTACCAACTCGCCGTGCCGATTCTTTTTCTTATGCTGGGATTAGTACTTGCAAGTTTAGCGTTTGGGATTTGGAATTTGGTGTTTGGGATTTTGTTTTTACTTTTTACTTTTTATTTTTTATTTTCACCGTGGTTCTCTTTTCTCGCCCGCGAACGCGGCATCGGATTTGGAATTCGCGCCGCGCTCTTCCAACCCATCGATGTGATTGCAGTTGGGCTGGGAATGTTGCAAGCGCTCTTTGAATTTATTCAGAAAGTACGATACTAACTAATGGTGCTAGTTTGTGGGTGGATGGTTTGCGATTCAAGTAGCGCGTCGCAAAATCCAAGCACGAAATACGCTCGAGTATCGCACTAGCACCATTAGTTACTAGTCAATTGGTCAATTAGTCAACTGGTTACCAATCATTAGTTGACTAATTGCCTAACCATAAAAGGGGAAAAACCCATGTCCTTGATGAACTATATGAAATTCGCGCCGCGCATCCTGTACAAAAAGGGCGCGTCGCCGTTATACTTTGTGCTCTTCATTACCAAAAACTGCAACGCGCGTTGCGGTCACTGTTTGCTCGGCTCGCACGAACGCCACACCGGCGAACTGACCATCGACGAAATCGAAAAGGTCAGCCGCTCGATGGACGATATGATTTTCTTTACGCCGACCGGCGGCGAGCCGTTCTTGCGCAAAGACTTGCCGGAGATCGTCAAGATTTTCCACAAGAACAATCACGCCCCCAACGTCGGCATTCCAACGAACGGCTCGCTCACCAGCCGCGTCGTCGATGGCGCGCGCGAAATGTTGGACTCGTGTCCCGATATGGATTTGCACATCGACATTTCCATCGATGGCATCGGCGAGGATCACGACAAGTTTCGCGGTTTCAAGGGTTTGTTCGACCGGGCGATTCGCACGTACCGCGAATTACGTGTGCTCGAAAAGCACTATCCAAATTTTTCCGCGTGTATTCAAATTGCGGTGAGTCAATATAATCACGACCGCCTGAACGAAATCTACGATTACCTGAAAACGTACGTCGGTGTGAACACCGTGTTTACTTTGCTGTTGCGCGGCGGTCCCAAAGACCCCGGCGCAAAGTATACACCGCCTATCGATCCGGTCGCCAATCAATTCGATGTCGATAACTATATGAACTTTCACTATCGCTTGGAAGCGGACAATAAAAAGCGCGAACTCTCTGGGTATTACAAATTACCCTTCGGCGATTTCATCAACGCCAAACGCATCATCCGTCCCAAGTTGTTGACCAAGATGGTGAAGGAACGCCGATTCCAAATTCCGTGTTACGCCGGTACGCTCGGCGGGAATATGTTTGCGAACGGCGATGTGATGGCATGCGAGTTGATGAGCGAAGATCAGGTTTTGGGCAACGTCCGCGATTACGATTATGATTTCAAAAAAATCTGGCAGAGTCAAAAAGCGAACGAGGTGCGCGAGTGGATCAGCAAAACCAAATGCTACTGCACCTACGAATGTTTTATGACGGTCAACATTCTGTTTAATCCGTTGATGTACCCGGTCATTCTGAAAGAATGGGCAACGCTCAAATGGGCGCAACTGCGTCACGGGCTCTCGCCCGACGTGATGCAATCCGCGCCGCAACCGGTCGAAAGTTATCGCGTGGAGATTTAAGGTGAAGAAAATTCTGCTGTTGCTCTTAACCGTCGTCGCGCTTGCCGCGTGCGCTGCGCCGGCAACACCAATTCCACCGACCCAGGTTCTCGTCGCGCCGAAACCAACCATCGCGTCATCTGCGCCGGCTTCGTCCAGCGCATCGTCGGTCGCATCGAGCACGGCGAATTGCGCGACGACGGATGCCGCGCCGCTTGACAAATTTCGCGCGGATGATCCGGCAAAATTTGCGGCGGCAACCGGCAAACCTAAACTGGTCGAATTCTTTGCCTACTGGTGAGGCACGTGCAATGCGTTAAAGCCCGTCGTGCACGGGCTCGAAGCCAAGTATGGTGGGTGCATCGATTTCATTTATCTGGATATTGACAATGCCGCAACCAAAAGCGCCAAGGATCAATTGGGCTATCGCGCGCAACCCAACATGTTCTTGCTAGATAAAACCGGCAAGACCGTGTGGAGCAAGTTCGGCTTTGTAACCGCCACGGAGCTTGAGGATCAACTCAAAGGTGTGTTGAAACCTTAATGTACAAAAACCATCGCATCTCGCTCGTGATGCCGTGCTACAATGAAGAACGCGGCTTGCCGGAAGTTTTCCGTGACCTGCCGCGCGATATTGTCGATGAAGTGATCGCCGTCGATAACAATTCGACTGATCGCACCGCCGAAGTCGCGCGCGAACTCGGGGCAAAAGTTGTACGCGAGACCACACAAGGGTACGGCGCGGCGTACAAAACCGGCTTGCGCCACGCCACCGGCGACATTATCGTGACGATGGATGCTGATGGCACCTACCCGCGCAACTTTATTCCGATTTTGCTTCAAGTGATGATCGAAGAAAATTTTGATTTCATCACGTGTGACCGCACCGGGCACAAGGATAAACCAAGCAATCGTCTGCGCGTCTTTGGCAACGACGTGTTGAATTTTTTCATCTGGCTTTTGTTCTGGTTTCGTGTGCGGGATTCACAATCGGGGATGTGGGTGTTCCGGCGTTGGGTGCTCGAGCATCTAAGTTTGACGAGCGATGGGATGGCGTTTTCGGAAGAGATCAAGTTGGAAGCGATGAGCAAAAAGCGACTCATCCGTGCCATCGAACTGCCGGTGTATTATAAAGAACGACACGGCGTTAGCAAACTGCGCATCTGGCGCGACGGATTCTATAATTTGTTCTTTCTCTTTCGCAAGCGGTTCGGTTTGCTTGGTTCCGCACCACCGTTAGTTAAACAGGGAAGCGTGCCGCGAGAAATCAGTATTTGACGACGATGGGTTTTCGCCTAGGACGACAGCAGAGTGACTGTCGTCCTGTTATTTTCAATGTATTTTGCCGATCGGCTAGATTTATGATAGAATTTCAATGCATGTATTCATTGTTCAGAAAGTTTTCGAACCGCCAGAATATTTATGTGCTTTTCTTTTTGTCAATCTGGTTGCTCTATGGCGCAATGATCAACTCTGGCAACCTGCGCGAGTTCAACCTTCAACACACTGGCGTCGAAGCGATGGTCGAACGGGGCGTATCTTATTTGGAAGGATCAAAGGTAAAAGAACTAATCATAGGTGATGTAGACAATTTTGAATTCAAGGGTCACCTCTACGCCGCCAAACAACCGGGACAATTCCTCATCGGCGCGGGGGTGTATTTTTTATTATACGCTCTTGGATTTTCCTATGCCATTAATTATTTACTGACTTCCGCGCTTGTTACTTTCCTGACCGCGTCGCTCATTGCCGCGCTTGCCGTGTTGATCATTTTGGCTTTGGCACGCGCGTTTGCACCGCGCCCATCAACGTGGGAGGCGTCTTGGGTCGCGCTCGGTTACGCCATTGGCACCACCGCATTTCCGTACTCCGGCATCGAGCATCACGATTTGATGGCATCTGGTTTTCTGGTAATCGCGTTTTATTTGTTTTTCAAATCGGCGCGGATGGATATTTCGCTGCGCTCGCACTGGCTCGCCGGGCTAGGCGGCGTCTTTCTCGGGCTTGTCATCACGACATCGATGTTGCCGGCATTGATGGTTGTCGTCATTGCGCTGTACTCGCTTTCACGTTTGCGCTGGCTAACGATGGCGTGGCTGGCTGGCGGAGTGTTAGTCGGCTTGCTTCCGCTTTTCGTGTACGACACGATTAACTTTGGCAATCCTTTTCTGCTCCCCAACATCGTCGGCAATTATTCTGACACGTTCTTTTATCTCGACGCGGAAAATTTTCTTGCCAAGTCGCAATTCTACGTCACGTTTCTCGCGCAGTACACGCCGCTTGCCTTAGCCGGCTTGCTGGGTTGGTTTTTTCTCCCACGCGCGTTTCGGCGCGAGCAAATTTTTGTTCTCGCCGCCATCGCCGCGCAAGCCGCGTACGTCTTCAACATCGACACTGTCGGGCATTGCCAATTCGGGCCACGCTATCTCTTACCGACGATGCCATTCCTCGCGCTTGGTCTCATCGGTTTCGCGCACCTTCAACCGCGCGGCGCGCGTGCCCTTGCCGGATTGATTGTCGGCGCGGTCGGTTTGATTTCCATCGGATTCAATTTTTTGGGCGCGGTGTTCGGCGCAATGTATTGCGATATTCAATGGTATGCGGTGCCGTACTATTGGAAACTTTTACAACGCGGTAAACTGCCCGAGTTTCCGTTGGCATGGCTCGCCATTCCATTTGCCGTATGCGTTATATGGTTAATGGTCGAGTTCGTGCGTCAGCGCAAATCATCTACCGCGTAAAATCAATGAGAATATTCAGACCCGCACTGTTTGTTTTATTAATCACATTGATCGGTGCGTTTCTCCGTGTCCACCGCCTCGCTGAATTTCCGCCGGCGCTTTTTTGGGATGAGGGGTACGATGGACTCGATGCCTTGCGTGTCGCGCAGATTTTCGTCCATCCGATTTTCTTCGAGGGCAACAATGGGCGCGAACCCTTGACGATTTATTTGCAGGCAATGGGAATTATTCTGTGGGGTGCGATTCCGTGGACACTGCGGATTGTCCCAGCAATGATCGGCATTGTCACGATTCCAATGACGTATCGACTGGGCGCAGAAATTTTTGGCGGCGACGCGCGCGCAAAATTCATCGGTGTGCTGGCGGCGGGAATGCTCGCCGTTTCGTTCTGGCACGTCGCTCTGGCGCGATTGTCGTTGCGCGTGATTTCATTTCCGTTATTCAATGCACTCACCGTTTGGTTGTTTTGGCGCGCGTGGAATCGCCAACGCAAAATCGATTTTGCAGGTGCCGGCGTCGCGCTGGGCATTACGTTGTACACGTACCTCGCTGCGCGCTTTTTGCCGTTCATCCTGATCGGTTTTATCGTCGCCGCATTCGCGCTCGCAGTCACGCGGCGTGGCGAGTACCCTCAAATCAACTCACGAAAATTATTAATTGGGGATAGCGTGATGCTCGGCGCAACGATCATCATCGCATTGCCATTGCTCGCGTACTTTGGACAAAACCCGGAAGCATTTCTCTTGCGTCCAAGCAGTATTTCGATTTTCGCGTACGATCCGACTGGCGGCGCAACGAGCTTGCCTGAAAACGCACTGCGTATTCTTCGCATGTTCATCGATCACGGCGATTGGGAAGCACGGCATAATTTGCCGGGGCGGCCCGCGCTCGATCCGGTGATGGCAATAGGATTTTGGAGCGGACTCGTCTTCGCGCTGATTCGATTTGCGACGCAACCACGATATTTGTTGTTGCTCGCATGGCTCGTCGCCAATCTAATTCCAACTTTGCTCAGCACCGAAGCGCCGCATTTTTTGCGTTCCGCCGGCGCGCTCGCACCAATGTTCCTCATCGCTTCCGACGGGTTGACATTGCTGTGGCAACGCGCGCAACCGCGACTTGGTTGGTCGCCAATGGTAATCGCAGTCATCGCATTCAGCGGCACATTGACCTTCAACGATTATTTCAACAACTGGGGACCTTCGCGACGTGTGTATCATTCATTCGATGGCGCGACGCAAACCTTGATCGAACGCGCGATGGAGTTGAGCCGGGATTACGACGTTGTTCTGCCGCTGCGACTCTACGGACACCCCGCCGCGCAATTTTATTTTGCCAATCGATTTGAGCCGGCAATGCCGCTGGAAAACGCGCTATCGAATCGACCGGTCGTTTGGCTTTTCGCTGGTTTCGTCGAGCGCGAGATGATCTTGCTTCGCGATAATCGCACGTATGTGCCGCAACCGATGAACGATGCCCAGGTTGCACGGCTGAATGATCTAGGCAACCGAGCCGCGCCTGTTAAAAATCGATTTGATCAAACTATTGCAACTGAATTACAGCTGGACAATCCGCGTGAGTTTGTAACCGCGCTCAAGCCGGCGTATCCGGTCGATGCGAATTACAGCAACCAAATTCAAATGTTCGGGTACGATGTGCAACCAACAACGCTTGCGCCAGGCGGTAAATTTCGTGTGACGTATTATTGGCGCGCGCTGACTAATGTTGCGTCCGATTTTTTCATCACGAGCAATCTCATCGATCCGCGCGGCGAATCGTTTGGTCAAATTAATCTTGAACCGGTCTTTGGCAAATATCCCACTGGGTTGTGGCGGCGCGGCGCAACGATTGCCGATGCGTTTGAATTTACCGTGCCTAAAACCGCGCCGCCCGGCAAATACCGTTTGCAAGTCGGCGTGTTGAATCGCAATCTATCCTCGTTACTCGTGCCGATGCTCAGCGCGGAAGATCGTTTACTGCTCGATCCAATCACCGTCGAAAAAAATAAAGTCGATCCGAACGCGATCAAGCAATTGACACAGGTGCGGTTTGGCGCCCCGGCATCGCTGACTCTAATCGGTTACGATGTAACCCGCGCGGCGCGGCGCGGCGAATCGCTTGGCATTACGCTATACTGGAAATTCAATCGCACAATGCCGGTCGATTATTCGATTTTCATGCACCTGATCGACGTGGATGGAAAAATTGTCGCGCAACAAGATGGTCCGCCGCAAAATGGTAACGCGCCCACATCGTGGTGGCGTAACGGCGATTTGATCGCGGACGTGCGCGAGCTATCCATTCCCGGCGACGTGCGCGCGGGTCGATACACGTTGGCGATCGGCGTGTACAATTCCGCCGACGGCGCGCGGTTGCCGGTCATCGTAAATGATGCGCGCCAATCAAACGACGCGTGGCAAATTTCTTTGGAGATCAATCCGTGATGCGCCGTTGGCTCATTCCGGTTGTTTTGCTTTTCGCCACACTCGCCGCAACATTTCCGTTGTGGCGCGTGCTCGCGCCATTCTATTTTCTCGACGACGGATACTTGCATCTATTCCGCGTTTTTCAATTCGATAGCGTTTTGCGGCAAGGGGTGATGTATCCGCGCTGGGCACCCGATCTTGCGTACGGGTACGGTTATCCGTTGTTTAATTATTATCCGCCGCTCGCGTACTTCGCCACCGAAATTTTGCACCTCAGCGGTTTCTCTTTTCCTGAGGCGATCAAAGCGACTTTTGTCGTCGTGATTTTCATTGGCATTACCGGCGCATTTACGCTGGGACGCGATCTGTTTCGCGACAACGCGCGTGCCGATTGGGCAGGCGCACTCGTTGCCATTGCGTATGTTTTCTTTCCGTATTTTCTCATCGATCTCTATACGCGCGGCGCGCTCGCGGAAGGATTTGCCGCCGCGTTTTTACCGTGGCTGATCTTTGCTATCCGCCGGACGATTCAGCGGCAAACACTCGACGCGATTGTCGTGACCGCACTCTTTTCTGCTCTGCTCGTTTTGAGTCACAACCTGACAGCTTTCCTTGCCATGCCGGTTCTCGGCGCATTCGTCTTGCTCGAACTATTTTTGCTACGCTCGTCACGCATCAAAGCGTTGCTCGCTCTGATTGCCGCCGCCGCGCTCGGCGCATTACTGTCCGCGTTGTACTGGTTGCCGCTCCTCGCCGAATTTTCTCTTGTCGCCATCAGTCGGCAAAACCGGGAACTGGGCAACATAATCCAGTACAGTTTTCTAACCCTCGCCGACATTATTCAAGCATCGTTCGCGTACATCTATCACGAAGCGCCCTTTCCGCTTCCGCTCGTACCGATGTTGTTCGGCGCAATCGCGTTGATATTCGCAGTCGTCGCACGGCGCGGTCGAGTTATTTTCTTCGGCATCGTTGCGTTCATCGGTACAATGATGATGCTCGATGTTACCAACCCGATTTGGCTCGGCATCCCGGCTTTGCGTTCGATTCAATTTCCGTGGCGGCTTTCGATTTTCGTCGGGTTGGGTGTTGCCGTTGCAATTGGCTCGCTCGCGCAAACACTCGCGTCGTCGCGTCGATTGCAAACGCACGGCGCAAGCTTATCGATGATTGCACTTGCCGGCGTTTTGATTTTTGTCGCACTTGCTAATCTCGTACCAATTCGCTTGAATAATCCACGCGGCGAAATTTCACTCGCGCAACTGGTCCGTTTTGAAACCAACTCGCGCAACATTGGGTTGGGGACGATGGACGAGTATTTGCCGTTGACGGTTCGTTTTCTCCCGCGCCGACTGAATCCCATTGCACCAAGCACGCCATTGCCGACGGTTCGTGTGGCGGAGTACGGCGCGGTGCGGCGCGTGTTGAATGTATCCGCGCCGGCATCGACAACAATGTATTTACATGCGTTCTACTTTCCGGATTGGCAAGTCCGAATCGACGGCGCGCCGGTTTCTGTCGCGCCATCGACTGCGCTGGGGCTGTTGACTTTTGATGTGCCGCCAGGCGAGCATCGGGTTGAAATTTTGCTTGTCGATACGCCGCCGCGCCAAATTGCGCAAATTCTTTTCGGAATCGGCGTTGCGTTGCTCATCATTCTTGTGATGATACTCGCTTGCCGGCGCGCTGAAGAACTGCGCGTGATCGGCATCATTCTTGGCGTCGTGATTTTTGCATTCGTTTCACTCGCGTCGGTGGCATTGACCGGGCGTGCGCCGCCGGTGCAATCGACAAATGTGAGCGTCGCGCCGGAATTGAATCTCGCCGGCTGGCGCATCGCCGACGCGCAACTTGATGCAAATGGTTGGCGCGTCACGAATGCGCGTGCGACATTGCACGTGATTCCGTACTGGCACATTCAACGCGCGGTTGATGAAAAGCCGGTCGCGTGGCGCTTGATCGATGCAAACGGACGCGCGGTGACTCGCCGCGAACAATTGCCGCGTTTTGCCGCCGGCTTGCCGGGCACATGGCTCACCAACGAAATTGTCGAGGATCATTACACGTTGTCGATTGCCGGCTTGGTGCGCGGTGAATACAAATTGCAAGTCGCGTTCGGTCAGCCGCTCAAGTTCGTGGATGCCGGAGTAATTCACCTGGAAGCCGGCGGCGCATCTTTGCCGCAACCACAAATTGCGCGAGCCATCGACGCGCAGGTGGGCGATGAATTTCAATTGCTTGGATACAATGTTGAAGCGACGCCACGCGCCGGCGAAATTTTACCCGTCACACTCTTTTGGAAAATCGACCGGGACGCGAACGAAGATTTCACCGCGTTCGTTCATTTGCTCGATAATGCCGGCAACCTGATCGCGCAACAAGATGGTTTAAGCGATGACGGTTTCAATCCGACAACGTTGTGGCTGACCGGCACGACAATTGCAGATCGGCGCGATTTGAAATTGCCGGCAATGCTCGCGCCGGGCATTTATCGATTAGTTGCCGGGCTGTACCGTTACGAAACGCTGGAACGTTTGCCGGTGAAGAATGCCGACAAATTATCGGCGGACGCAGTCGCCGAACTAGGTGAAATCAAAGTGCCAATGAACGCGCAAGACGCGCGTCCTTCGCATCTATCAAACGCATTGTTCGGTTCGACGATTCAGTTGTTCGGTTATGATTTGCAAACGACGCGCGAGCAAGCCAACTTGAAATTGTATTGGCAGGCGCGTGACAAAATCGATGAGGATTACAAAGTGTTCGTACACGTGATTGATGCCGGCGGGAGTGTCGTCGCGCAAGTTGATCAATTGCCGGGCGGTGGCAAATATCCCACACACATCTGGAATGCCAGCGAAATTGTAATCGATCTGTATTCATTATCGCTCGGCGAATTGCCAGCGGGCAAATATCAAATCGTCGTCGGAATGTACGCGCCGGACACCGGCGAACGACTCGTCGCGATCGATTCGCAAGGACGCGAATTGGAAAATCGTCAGATCGAAATTGCATCGTTGCAAGTGACTCAGCCGTGAAAGTAACTTTTTCTTCCTCCGAAAATCGCATACTCGGTGTTTTGCTGATCGTCTTTGTTACCCTTGCTCTTTTCTACTCGATCATCATTCCGATCTTTGAAGGTCCCGACGAAGACGATCATTTTCGCTATGCCAAATATATCGCTGATCACCACGCATTCCCGGTGCAATTGTTCGAGCCGGGCGGCGGGATCGCCGGGCATCAGGGTTGGCAACCGCCGCTGTACTATGCACTCGCCGCATTGATCATCGCGCCGCTCGATACCTCTGATTACGAACAACAACTCTGGCGCAATCCGGCGGCAACGTTCGTCGGCGAGCCGGCGTGTTGCGGACGCAACATTTACTACCATCCCGATTCGCAAAATTTTCCGTGGACGCGGACAACGCTCGCGGTGCATCTCGCGCGTCTGCTGTCGATTTTCTTTGGCGCGATGACCGTGTGGGCAACGTACCAAATTGCCAGAACAATTTTCGATCAGAATTCTGCTGGCACAAATTGGAACGCGCTTGCGACCGCCTCGATGGTTGCGTTCAATCCCAGTTTTCTATTTGCCAGCGCGCTTGTCTCAAACGACGCGGCACTCGCGGCATTTTGCACACTAGTCTTGTTGTGGTGGGTTAAATGGATCGCCAACCAATTTACGTTATCGACAAAATCCACAACGATGTTGGGTGTTTTGATTGGACTGGCATTACTGGTCAAGACGACGGCACTCGGGCTAATTTCATTTTCGATTTTAGTTTTCCTGATCGTCGGGTGGCGCAAACGCGATTGGCGATCCGCCATCGTCAACAGCGGTGTAATGCTTGGGGTAATTACGCTCGTCAGCGGTGGGTGGTTCGTTCGCAACACCCGGTTGTACGGCGACCCACTTGCCTATCGATTAATGATTTCGTCGGCAATCTTTCCGCGTGCGGGTCCGCTGACGTTGCCGGAGTTGTTTCAAATTTCGATTCCGTGGTTATGGCAAACGTTCTGGGGCGGACCAACCCCCGGCGATTTCTCACCGGTGTTGCTACTCGCGCTCGCCGTGTTATTGGGGCTTGCGCTGGTTGGCATCTTCTTTTTCGCAATTCGCAATTCGCAATTCACAATTCGCAGTTCAATTTTCATTCTCGCCGCGTGGCTCGTGTTCATTCTTGTCGCGCAAATCCAATTCATTCGCACAACCACCGGCGCAGATCAAGGACGCTATCTCTTCCCGGCGATTTCGGCAATCGCATTATTTTTCGTCAGCGGTCTGAACGAAATCGTTTTGCGTTTCAAGTTTCTGGTTCCGCGTTTTGGCTCATTGGCTCATTGGCTCATTATTTCTTTTTTCGCGCTCGCACTTTTTGTGCCTTTCGCGTACACACTCCCGGCATACGCGCGCCCGGCATTACTTTCCGAAAGCGATGTGCAAAAAATTTCGCACCCAGTCAACATCGTGTTTGCCGATCAACTCGAGTTGCTCGGTTACGATTTAGAAACGCGCGCCGTCAAGCCGGGTGAAACATTGCGCGTCACGTTGTACTGGCGCGCGCTAACGCCAATGTCGGAATCGTACCGCGTGTTTGTTCATCTCGTTGGAACAGAAAATCAAACTGCCGGCGGCGCGGATGTGATTCCGGCGCGCGGGGCGTTTCCGACGGTTTATTGGAAACCCGGCGACACTTTACGCGATGTTATTGCGATTGCCATCAACGAAAATGCGCCGCCCGGCAAATATGCCATCGAAGTTGGCGTGTATCCGGTGGGCAAGCCGGGCGAACGCATAAGTACATCATCCGGTGACGATCGTGTGCTTGTCGATGCGATCAAAATTTCGCCGCGCCAGAAAAGCGCATATAATCCACGCACGCGCATCAACGCAACATTCGGCAATCAAATCGATTTGACCGGCTACGATTCATCTGTCGATCAAACAAACTTGCGGCTCACGGTGTACTGGCGCGCGCGCGCAACAATCGACGATGATTACACGGTATTTGTTCACTTGATCGACGGGCATGGAAAAATTATTGCGCAAGTCGACCAATCACCGCAAGCCGGAAATTATCCTACGTCGATCTGGGACACGGGTGAGAATGTGCGCGACGATTACGTCTTGCAATTGCCGAGCGCGAATGCTGACGCAATCGCAATTGGCTTGTATCGTCCGGCGGATGGCACGCGTCTGCCAGTGTCAGGTGATTATGTTTCACCAACCGGCGACAGCATCGTGTTGAAACTGGGACAGTGAAATGCGTCGAATGACGGTGTGGATCGCAATTGGAATAATTTTACTGGCGTGGGCGATGCGCACGATCGCGCTCAACGACTTGCCGCCCGGCATCGATCGCGACGTAGCGACGAATGGGGTGTACACGCTGTATATTTTGCACGAAGAGTTGCGCCCGCTCTTTTATCGCATCGGTGCCATCGAGCCGCTCATTGTTTATTTGCAATCGATCAGCGTCGCATTGTTCGGGGTCGGTGTTTTTTCGTTGCGCCTCGTTACCGCAACGATTGGCACGCTCGCGGTTCCCTTGCTGTATACGTTTGCGCGCGCGCTCAAATTAGATCGATGGATTGCGTTGCTCGCGGCATTGGGATTCGCACTTGGCATCGAAGCCGCGCATCTGAGTCGTTTGGGTCTGCGCGCGATCTTGGTGCCATTGTTCATGCTGCTCATCCTCATATTTTTCTGGCGCGGGTGGTGCGACGGACATTCACGTGATCTTGTCATCGCCGGCATTTTTTTAGGCGCGAGCATTTACACGTACATCAGTGCAGTATTTTTTCCACTTTTGCCCATCGCGTTCGTCACGCATCAATTGATGTTCAATCGCGCAACTGTCCGGCAAAATGCGCGCGGTTTGTTGATGATGATCATCGCCGCGCTTATCGTTGCCGCACCGATGCTGGGGGTGATGCTAAAGTATCCCAACGCCGCATTCTTTCGCGCAAGCCAGGTAACGTTGCTCGCCCACCCAGAGTACGAACGCGTCGGATTGATCGGCGTGCTCGCGCTAAAATTTTGGGGGCAACTCAAAATGTTCGGCGTCGAATGGGAAGGGCAGTACAATCCGCTGTCGCAACCGCTGCTCGACCCAGTGTGGTTTGTGTTACTCGTGATCGGCGCAAGCGTTTGCCTTTGGCGTTTTCGCAAAATCGAATTTGCGTGGGCACCGATAATTTTATTCGTGATGCTGTTACCCGATCTCATCGGCGGGAACGAACCATTTCCGCAAGAGTTGCGCGTCATCGGTGTCATTCCGCCGGCATATTTTATCGCGGCGGTCGGCGCGGTTACGATAATCGATTGGAGTAAACGTTCTTTTTCGCGCATCGGTTACACGATTGCCGGTGCGGCGCTTGTCTGGAGCGCGTTCAATTCTTTCGATGCATATTTCAATCGTTGGGGAACGTGGGCGATGACGCACGATCATTCCGATTTTGTGCGCGGCGAAGTTGCCGAAGGCAAATGGATTACGAATCAACACGAGCCGGTCATCGTACCGTTGAACGAATACGCCCGTCAGCCGGTGCGCTTTCTCGCCGGCAAACGCGCGCCGATCATTCGCGCCGTCGGCACAATCGATCAAATGCTCGATCAAAAAATGTGGCTACTGTTACCCAACGACCCGGCGCGTTTTCGATTTGAGGGGCGCGCCTATTTCGATGACCCTGCCGCGTTCGTGTTGATTCGCGACGGTGAAGTAAATCTTTTGCCGCCGTTGACCGACTCATCGCTGAAAAATCTGTACGCGCGCATCGAAGAATTATCGCCGCAACAACAAATCCGCGATGAGTTGGGACAATCTATCGCACGCGCCTTCCTCATCGAGCCGGCAAAACTACTGACGTTTGCATTTCCCTCGACTGACGCGCCGTTGCGTTTTGGGTCAAACATCACTTTGCTCAGCTCGAATGTTGGCACGGCGCGACTTGTGCCCGGCAATACACTGCCGTTGTCGTTTTGGTGGCAAGCATCGCAACGTCTGCCGGACGATTACGTCCTGTTCGCGCATCTCATCGACCCAGACGAAAATGTTGTCGCCGGCATCGACGTGATTCCGGCGCTCGGGGCTTATCCGACAATTTTGTGGAAGCCGGGCGAAATCGTGCCGACGCGTCATTGGTTGCGCGTGCCGCAACGCACGCCGCCCGGCAGATATCGTATCGAAATCGGATTATACAATTTGCTCGACGGCAATCGCTTGGATGTGATAGATGAACGCGGCAACGTTTCCGAAGGACGTTGGATTCTAGGGGCAGTAAAAATTGCGCCGCGCGAAACTGCGACGTACAATCCACACTATGTTCAGCGTGCGAATTTTGAAAATCAAATTGCGCTCATCGGATACGATTTCAAAAATCGGACGATCATTCTTTATTTTCAAGCGTTGACGAAGATGGAGCGTGATTACACATTATTCGCACACCTGCTCAATAGCGACGGCGAAATTGTTGCCCAGTCCGATCATCAACCGCAAGACCGACTTTACCCCACCTCGATTTGGGATGTGAACGAGCAAGTGCGCGACGAGTTCACGCTAGAAATTCCGGCAAATGTGCCGAACGGAAAATATACAATGGAGATTGGTTGGTACGATGTACAATCCGGCGAACGCTTGTACATACGCGATGCGAACAATCAACGCGCCGGCGACGCAATTAATCTGATGACACCGTTCGAGGTAAATCGCTGATGTTAAAAGAACATCACGCGATTGCAGGCGCGCTGGCATTGTTCGTTGTGCTTGGACTGATTTACAGCACGACGACGCCGCTCTTCGAAGCGCCGGATGAGCAATGGCATTTTGCGTTCGTGCAACACGTGGCAGCTGGACGCGGCTTGCCGGTGCAATCGGAACAGCCAACACATCTCGCGCGACAGGAAGGTAGTCAACCGCCGTTGTACTATCTGCTCGCGGCGGGCGTTACCTTTTGGATCGACACAACCGATTTTCCCGGCATCGTTTGGGAAAATCCGCATTACGGGTACACCGTGCCAGGTGTCGTGAACGACAACAAGAATCTTTTCATTCACACCGCACTTGAAAATTTTCCGTGGCGTGGCGCCGTGTTAGCCATTCATCTCGCGCGATTTGTTTCGCTCGCGATGGGCGCGCTCGCGGTGCTATTCACATATCTCCTCGCACTCGAAATTTTCCGCGACAAAATTCTCGCAACGATGGCAAGTGTGTTCGTCGCATTCGTTCCACAATTCATTTTCATCAGCGGCGCGGTTAGCAATGATAGCACAGTTGTCGCGTGCGCGGCATTTACGTTGTGGTTGATGGCGCGACAATTGGCAGACGACCGACGACCGGCGACAGAGACGCTTGCGCTGGGACTCGCGTGCGGTTTGGCGGCGATTGCTAAAGTGAGTGGTTTGGGTCTGCTTGTGTTAGCAGGAATGCTACTACTTTGGCAGTTACGGCAAACGAATTTTTCGCGCACGGTATTTCTCAACTTTTTATTTTTCATTTTTAGCTTTTTACTTGTTGCTGGCTGGTGGTACGTTCGCAACGTGATCTTGTACGGCGAGTTGACCGGCACCGCGATGATGTCGCGCATCTTTCACGTTCGCCCAACGCCGCTGACGCTCTCCCAACTTGGCGTACAACTGCGCGAGGTGTGGGAAACATTTTGGCTGGGTTTGGGTTGGGGCAACATCCGCGCACACCCGGTAATTTATTCCGCGATCGAAATCGCAATGATCGTTGCGATGGTTGGATTGGCGATTGGCTTGCTTCGCTGGCGCAAAGATTTTCGCAATGCCTCATTCGTGATGCTGGGATTGTGGGGCGCGTTGATGTTTGGTGCGATGATTTATTGGATGCAAACTACGCAAGCGCCGCACGGTCGTTTGTTATTCCCCGCGCTCCCAGCATTTGCCGTTTTGTTCACCTTCGGTCTGGCGCGAATCCACCTCTACGTTTTACATTTTACATCATTGGCACTCTTGTTCCTCGCCGCTTTGACGCCGATGGTATATTTGCAACCGGCATACGCGTTTCCGCCAACATTGACAGAAACCGCTTTGCCAAGTACTCTGCGACGCGTCGAGATCAATTACGCTAGCAAAATGAGACTGATCGGTTATGAAGCAACGTCGCGCCGCGCGTTGCCGGGCGAATCGATCACGCTCTCGCTTTATTGGCAGTCGCTTGCTCCAATGGACGAAGATTATTCCATCGGCATTCATCTCGTCGATGCGAACGGGCGCGTCATCGGCGCACGCGATAGTTACCCTGGGAAAGGAATGTTGCCCACGCGCTTGTGGCGCGCCGGGCAAATCATTCGCGACGATTTTTGGTTGCCCATCAACGGCGACGCAGTGCCGGGCGCGGCGCGCATTCACGTGTCGATGTATCAGCGCGAAACGAAGCACGATCTGCCCGCGCGCGATCCAAGCGGAGCGGCGATCACACCGATAATCGGGCAGATCAAAATTGCGGCGGCAAATCCGGTCATCCCGGCAATTACCAATCCAACCTATTACAACTTCGACCAACAGATTGCATTGATCGGTTACGATCTCAAACGGGTGCCCAGTTTGGATTTGACGTTGTACTGGAAACGACTTGCGCCGGTCCAAACGGATTACACTGTCTTTGTTCACGTGATCGACGCGAACGGCACAATCATCGCGCAACGCGATCAACCACCGGCGAATGGGACTAATCCAACCTCGTTGTGGGATGATGGAGAAATCGTCAGCGATTTATATTCGCTGGCTTTACCAAGTAATCCAGCCAAACCAATTCGGGTGATCGCGGGGCTGTATGAAGCCGGGACAGGCGCGCGCTTGCCGGTCACAAACCAGGATGGCGCGACGATTGAATATGTGGAGTTGGATTTGATCAGGTAATCCGATGATTAGCAAATTGACAGGCACGTTGAAAAAAATAGCCGCCGTTGTACCGGTCGAAATGCTCTTGTTTCTTTTTTTCTTTTGCGTTTATTCCTTCACGATCTATGGCAGACTCCGTTACGGTGACGAGACCGAACGTTATCTGCAAGCCCAGAGCTTGGTCGAGCGTCAATCGTGGGCAATTCGCCTGGTGCCGGCTCACTCGGCATTAGGCGCAGATGGAAAAACGTACTATAGTCAATTTGAACTTGGGTATGGCTTGTTGCTCGTGCCTTTCTACGCGGCAGGTAAAATTGTCTCCGATCTATTCTCCATCCCCTCACCGACGACTAGTCCGATGCTTTTCATGAGTTTTGCCAATCCCATCTTGACCGCACTGACCTGCGTCGTACTTTTTCGATTCAGTCGATTCATCGGTATCCAGACGAGAACAGCCGTCGTCGTTACGATTATTTTTGGACTAGGAACATTGGCATTGCCCTACACACGCGGATTATATCGCGAAGCAACACAGGCACTCGCGCTTTTGCTCGCGATATATACCCTATTCGTTTTTCAAAAAAACCGACACCCACGTTGGCTTTTTTCAAGTGGGCTTGCCTTTGGCTTTCTGGCATTTACCAAAATTTCCAATCTGGCAATGCTCCCCATATTTTTGCTGTATCTCGGATTTCTTCTCTCCGCAAACGATAAGCAAAACGATGTGCCTCCATCGACGTCTGGGTCAAAATTCTTGCAAGTATCTCTGTTCCTGTTGCCGATCATTGTCCTTTTAGTGATTCAGGGAATCGTGAACCAATTCAAGTTTGGAAGTTTCTTTGACATTGGTCCTTACAACTATAAAGACCCTTTACCATTCTTCTCGCTCTCGACGATTGTTTCAGGCGTGTGGGGATTGCTCTTTTCGCTTGAGAAAGGATTGTTCGTTTACGCACCACCAACGATTTTGTTTCTTCTATCTTGGGCAAGTTGGTTTCGCGTGGATCGCCGTGGCGCGGTTTTTGCGCTATCGTTGATCTTGATCAACATTCTTTACAATGGCGCGTATCGTCTTTGGGAAGGCGGGACATACTGGGGAACGCGCTATTTGGTGCTCATCGTTCCCTTGATGCTCTTGCCGATTGGATTAACCATCGATTCTTGGCGCGGTCAAAAACGGATCGCGTTTGCAGGTGGATTGCTCTTTGTCTTTCTTGTCGGCTTCGGTATTCAAATCTTGGGCGCAGCGGTGGGCGACCGCGATTATCTTGACGTAACTGGCAAAGGGATCCAAGTCCCGGGAGCATTCGATTTTTTCCGGCACGGCGCAATCGATTCGCTTTTCGTTTATCTTCAGCCCAATGGTCTGACAATCAACCTGTATGGCTGGGCGCTGATAACATTCACAGTCTTACTAGGAATTTGGCTCTGGCGAATTACACGAACCGACGCCAAACGTGAATCGTCATTGGGAGCAGGCATTATCGTTTGGCTATCGACTTGGACGATTCTGCTTGGACTATTAATCACACAAGTCCTATCGGTTTATCCGCGCGTCCTGTCGGGACAAGGCGACACCCGGTTTGTGGCAGCCGAAACGTTTTTGGAAAATCAGCGCTACTGCGAAGCACGAAATTTGTATCTAGCTTCATTATATTTTGGGACTGATTTCGCGCCGCAAGTGCCGGAAAGAATCGAAGCGATTTCTCCGCGCGCGGTTGGTTTGCCTGTAGAAATTGGAACGTTAACGGCAAACATCGAATCGGACACTGAAATCGAAATCGAATACGATGCGCGCGAATCACTTTCGAATGTTGAATCGTTGAGAATTGGTGCGCCGGCGGGCAAACTCGCTTCAGGCGCAACGCTGACTGAGTTCATCCAATTGAAACCACAAACCCGGTATGAACTGACCGGGTGGCTCAAAGTTAGCAACATCAATGAAGGTAATGCGGTAGTTGCTTGGTATGAAGACGATGGCAGATGGCGCAATCCATTGACCATCGATTTGATCAACCTTACAGGCACAAGTGGCTGGCAACTGCTCCGCAAAGAAATTACGACGTTGCCAACCACACGCCGGGGCATCATCAAAATTGGTTTGTGGCACGCCTCTGGTACACTCTGGGTCGAAGGAATTCGATTGGTCGAGATTGACGCACGCGTACCGGTTCGTGCGCTATGCAATCCGTGAGACGATTCTGATGCCGGCAAAAATAATCACATCCAGTCGAAAAGCGTTGTTGCATCGATTGTTTTCAAACGAAAGTGTAATCGCCCTGTGGCTTTTCGTTGCGGCATTTGTGTTGTACGCGCGCACGATGGCCCCCGGCTTGCTCGACGGCGACGAGGGCGAGTTCCAGACGAACATCTATCGACTTGGTGTGAGTCACACCGGTTATCCGTTGTTTTTTTTGCTGGGCAAATTGTGGACGCTCATCATCCCGGTTGGCGAGATTGCAACGCGCGCAAATTTATTTGCCGTATTCTGGGGCGCGCTCACCGCCGCCGCGTTGTACATTTTTCTGCACTGGCTGATCGGCAATCGTTGGGGCGCGTTGGTCTGCGCCGGGTGGCTCGTCGTTTCGCGCGTCGAGTGGTCGCAGGCAATCATACCACGCCCGTACACGATGAACGCATTGTTTGTCGTGCTCGTTACGTTTTTCTTTTTTCTGTGGCGCGCCGGCAAAGTCGATCTGCTCGTCCCGGTATTTTTGTTTGGCTTGAGTTTGACGAATCATCGCACGATGATTTGGTTTGCGCCGGCAATCGCGCTTCTTGTTCTGTGGCGCGAACGCGCCGCAATTTGCCAATCGCGTCGATTGCTCACACTCGTCGCCGCGTTTGTCGCACCATTGTTGCTGTACGGTTACGTCTTTTGGCGCGGCGACAGCGATGTGGGTGTCGAATTCCACCTGAAAGATTTCGGCGAGATGATTTTGGGCGGCAACGCGAGCCGCTGGATGCGTTACGGTCCACCCGATTGGATCATTTATCGCGTGACCGATCTGTACATCCCATTACTTATCGAACAATTCACGCCAATCGGATTTATCGCGGGGCTGGTTGGCATTGTCGCACTCGCGCTGAACCGCGTGCCGCGCGGATGGCACCCCAATTTGCCGGCGCGCGAGGCGTTGCTCTTTATTGCGCTAGCGAACATTGGCAATTCGATTTTCTGCGTGTTCTTTAACACCATCGATATTGAAAAATTTTTCCTGCCTTCGTACATCACGTTTTTATTTTTTTGCGGCGTGGGTCTGGCGTTAACGTGGGATTGGCTCGGAGACCGATTATCGACCCAGGCATGGCGCGTGGTAACGCCAATCGCATTTCTTTTGCTTGGTCTAGGCGTCGGCGGATATCTGATCAATCAAAATTACACGCGCAATGATTTTAGCCATCGTACTGCTGTCATCGAAACATGGCGCGAGAATTTATCGCAACCGCTGGAACAAAATGCACTCATCGTGGGACCCTGGGAATCGTTGACGCCGTTGGAATATTCCCAGTATGTCGATAAACGTCGCACGGATTTGGAACGCTGGAAGGTAATTGTCGAGCAAGAACAAGTTGCGTTGACGCTGTACGGTTCGCGCCAAGCGGACATCGAGCGTGAAGTGCGCGGCGGACGCCCGGTGTACATGACGATTCATCCCAATGAAACGGAAACGCTTGGCGCGCTCACAGAAGAATTTCGTTTGACGCGCGTAGGTGAGCTGTGGCGCGTGTTGAACTTGTCGCCGCGCGCCACCGCACCCCCGAATCAAACAGTTACCAAATTTACAGATCGCGTTGGACAACAAATCGAATTGGCGGGATACACAATCTATCCGACCAAGTCAATGCACCCCGGCAATTTTAGATTGCTTACGTTGTTTTGGCGTGTCTCGCAATCGCTTAGCACCCGTTTGACAATTTCGTTGCGCGTGGTTGACGCGCAAGATCGCATCGTGTATCAACGCGATGCCGAGCCAGGAAGTGGCTTGCGCCCGGCGATTGGTTGGACATCGGGGGAAACTGTGCAAGACGATATTGGATTCTTTATTCCATCCGACGCTGCGCCGGGACAATATCGTTTGGTTATCGTCGTGTATAACCCGGCAAACGGAGAGGAATTGACTTCACGCGACGGTAAACAATTGTTGCTGGACAGAATCGATATCGTATCTCAATAGCGTAAACGACCGGGATATCTGGATGAGATTTCTTAAATCGCTGGGATTGGAAGACACACTCGCGTTGATTTTTCTGGCGACATGGCGGCTCGTTTTGTACTTGCCAGTTACACTTGGACAACGCGCGTTCATCGAGGGCGATATTCTGTGGTTGTTCTTACCCATTCGAACCGAACTCGCGCGCGCAATTGGAGAAGGACGATTACCACTTTGGACGCCCGCGCTCCAAGCCGGCTTTCCGCTTTTCGCTGAGGGCGAGGTTGCCGCTTTATATCCGGTCAATCTAATCTTTCATCGAATCTTCTCTCCCCCCATCGGTCTTTCATACACGATTCTGTTCAACCTTTCGTGGGCAACTATCGGCATGTATTTGCTTTGCCGCGCGTTTGCATTGTCCCCAACGAGTGCGTGGCTGGGCGCATTTGTCTTTGGCGCTGGCGGTTATCTGACCGCACAATTACCTCACGCGCCTCACGTTGCCGTAGCATCATGGTTGCCATGGTTGTTATTCTTTCTGCAAAAACATTTTCAAGCACGGCAACAAGGTCAACAGAGTATTCTGTGGTTCCTCGCGCTGTCGCTTGCAGTTGCGCTGCAACTGCTGGGAGGATTTCCCCAGTTTGCGGCATTCAACCTTTTCATGCTTAATCTATTCGCGCTTGTGATAAATTTTTTTCAGCGTCAATCAACGATTTCTCTCAAACACCTTCTTCGCTCTGCAAGCAAAACTCTTCTCATCTCGATTTCTGCGACTCTACTCGGCATCGGGCTTGCCGCGATTCAATTAGTGCCGACCGTCGAATTGATTGGGCTGTCGATACGTGGAGAAGAAATGTCGCGGGCATTCTTCACCAGTTATTCGCTTGACCCGGTTGCTTTGACGCAATTCTTCGAACCGTTCGCATTGCTGGGATTACCACAAGCCGCGAATACAGAATACTGGGTTTATTTTGGCGTGTTCCCCTTTTTGCTCGCGCTCTTGGCACCGGTGACGCGTCGCGACGTGCGAACCTGGTTCTTCGTGGCATTCGGCACGATTTGTTTGTTACTCGCTCTCGGTGGCAACACACCGCTTTACGATTGGCTCTATCACATTCCGATTTTCAATCGCTTTCGAGTGCCGGCACGATTTCTTCTGTTGTTCACATTTGCGATGGCTTTTCTGGCGGCATCCAGTTTTCAAGAACTGCAAAATCGATTGCGCGAAACGAAATCGAACAAAATCATAATTGCAACTGCGTTGGTATGTGCAACGATTTCAGGTTACATCATCTATCTTGCACACGACACGTTGTTTGAATTTTGGCTTGGAATTTGGCGATGGCTTGCACCCGTTTTCTGGGTGTTGAGTGTTTTGATTCTCGCGTTAGCCAAATGGCGCGATCTGTCACGCAACGTGTGGACAACCCTCGTCATTAGTTTGACCGTTATCGATATCACAGCATTCTCCGCAATCTTCGTCCCAACTCTGAACCGAAGTGTCGTCCCCTCCGAAATGTTTCCGATTCCGCGAACCGTCCAGGTAATGGATGAGCAACAACCACTGTATCGTGTGTACGAAACAAAGGTGCCAATGACCGATGCGGCAGTTCGCGCCGTACTTCCTACCAACCTTCCGATCGTGTACAATAAACAAGGGGTCGGTGGCTATCTTCCTTCGCTAGGTCTACAACGTAATAAAAAATTTCTAGATGAAATGTCGCTGGGGATGCGTAATTTGATCGGGATGCGTTATTACCTGTTACCTTTGGAGATGCCGTCATTTGGAGATCCATTGCCACCGTGGTGGGACGAAACCGAACCGGATGGCGGCTTGACGCCCGAAGTGTTGAGCGCACAACATCCAATTCCACCCACGCGTGTCAGCCGCATCCAGATTACATCGTACACCGATCAAACATCTCAATTACCGGATGGACATTTAGTTGGCGAATTGCAACTAACTTTGGAAAAAGGAACGCCAACCAAATTGCCGATTCGCTTGGGCGTTGAAAGCGCGGATTGGGCGCACGATATTTTGCCGGACGCCAAACACCGCAAGCCAGGTTCGCAAGAAACTTTTCCGGCTTATCTGAAATCGATTGGGCGCGCGTTCGAGGGACGCAAATATGTGGCGACTTTTGAAATTGCACCCGTGTCCGCGCCTTTTACTGTCACATCTGTCAGCGCGCAATCTTTTCTCCCGGTGGGTGGATTGAACATCGAGCGAGTGTTGCTCATCGATGAAACCGGGCAATCGCGTTCGCTCGCGGCGCTGTGGTATCGGAATGATCTTGCGCTCGCTTTTCGGAGCCACGCCGCCGCAATGTGGGAAAATCGAGACATGTTGCCGCGCGCGTTTGTCGTGCATCGCGCTGAAATCGTCGATGGTGATAATGCGCTCGAGCGACTCAAAGAATCCGGCTTTCCTTTTCGACAATTAGTTTTGTTGAGCGATGCGCCGGCTGCAGCACTATTCCAAGATTCCGCGCAAGGAGATACCAATGAACAAGTTACGATTACTGAGTATAAATCCGAGCGCGTTGTGGCAAGTGTGCGAATGAATTCGCCGGGATACTTGGTTCTGGCTGATTCGTGGTATCCCGGCTGGACGGCTTGGGTGGACGGAATTGAAACGCCGCTTTACCGCGCCGATTATATTTTCCGCGCGGTGCCGCTTGGTTCGGGACAACATTCGATTGTGTTCGAATATCGCCCGGCGTCGTTGATGTGGGGAGCGATCATTAGCGGATTTTGTGTGCTGGGATCTCTGGCATTGGCAATTTGGAAACTGAAACGTTGATCGAATCGAGCAAAGAAACGAAAAATCATAAACCCGGTTTTTCCATTTTATCGATCAATCGATCTGCAGCTTGATAACCCATCTTCATCGCAATGTGCGTGTTGATGTACTGAAATCTGCCCTGCCGCCCGGCGGTTTCGGCATTGAGCAATTGCTCGAAAGCGGCGAGCAAAATCGCAAGGTGCTTTTCATAGTGCAAGGTGTAAATTGGATAGGCGTGTTTGGCACGGAACACGTGCATCTCGATTACATCATCTTGGGTCAGTAATTTTTCCGCGATCAGATCATCGAGTACGGCTTGCTTGGCGAACGGTTCATCCGTCCACGCGCGATCGTTCACATCGCAACTGATTTCTGCCACGAGCATCGTACTCCCCGCCGGCGTGATGTGAAATCCAAATTGCGCCAGATCGGAAATGCGATTGAACGAATGTTGACGAAAGTACATAAACGATGACGGCAACACTTGGGGTTTGTTCACCAGCAAACCAACAAAGACCAAGGCGCGGAACTTGAGCGCGCGCGCCGATTGAATCACGCGATCGTCCGGTGGCGGCTCCATCATCAGAAATGCCTCGTTGATCGGCAAGGTGTTGACGACGCCCCGGCAATTGAGCTGCTTCACCTCGCCATTTTGAACATACTCAATCGATTGAATCCGCTTGTCCACGCAATGAATTTTTCTGACTTGTGCATTTAATTCGATCCGACCCCCGCGCGCGAAAATTTCGTCCGCCATCCGTTGAGTGATCAGAGAAAATCCCTTCTCCGTTGTGTACAAATTGCCTTCGACTTTTTCGACGTATCCATCAGTCTTGACTGGTTGTCCCCAACGCTGCCGCACACGCACGAGGAACTTGTCAAGAAATTCCAGGATGTTCATCCGCGGAATTCGTTCGCGCGCGAATGCCGGGGAAAATTCAGCAGGCGTGATCCCCCACACGCTTGTGATGTACGTTTTAAAAAAAATCTCGTACAGCACGTTGCCGTAATAGCGTTTCAAAACCGTTTCGGAATTTTCGACGGGGGGTTTGAAAAAAATGCCGGCAACGAAATGCCGGGCAAAACTCAGTCCGGCGTGAATTACGGTGAGCGGCGGCAATTTGAACAGCACATCGCGGATTGCGAGCGGGAATTTGAAATAGTTACCCAGAAATTTTATTTTAATGGTGCGATGGTACGGAATGAGGGCGTCGCCCATCAACGATTTGATGTCGTTCAGAATTTCCGGGTCGGTCGTGTGAAACGTGTGCGGTCCATATTCGTACGTATTCCCGTTGATGCGTACACCGCCGGCTAAACCGCCCACGTGATCATCCTGCTCGATGAGCAAAACCGGCTGACCACGTTTGAGCAAACGCAGACCTGCCGCAAGGCCGGCGCATCCCGCACCCAAAATGACAATCGGCTGGGTCATGCGGGAAATGCCTTGACCGTCGATACAATTTTGTCGATATCGGATTGGCTCAGGTTAGGATGCAACGGCAAGTTCAATCCTTCCTCGTTCAATCGTTCACTGTTGGGCAATTTGGCATTCGACTGATAAATCGGATTCAGATGCAGTGGATGATAACGAAAAGTGGTGTAAATTCCTTGGTTATACAAATACTTTGCCAGCGCGTCGCGCTTGCCGTTTGCGATGCGCGCAAAGTACGTAAAGTACGAATGTTGTTCGTCCGGCTCAGGATCGACAGGACGGATGAACCAGCCAAGATTTGCAAACTCTTTTTGGTATAAATCCCAAATTTGTTTACGGTACGCTTGATGCTTTGCGAGTTTGCGTAATTGCGCCAACCCAATCGAGGCGTTGATGTCGTTGGGCAAGAGTTTGGGAAAGAAATCAACGATGGTGTATTCCCACCAGCGGTCTTTGTTTGCCGATGCTTCAAAACCGGATTTGCCGATACCGCAATACCGCAGTGTCCGTGCGCGCGCGACCCAGTCCGGGTTCTGGGCAGTAACACCGCCGCCCTCGCCCATTGCCAAATTTTTTACCGCATCGAAACTGAAACAACCAATCGCGCCAATCGTCCCACACGCTTTGCCGCCCAATTTAGAATCGACGGCGTGTGCCGCATCTTCGATCACCGGCAAACCTAGATCGAGAATCGGTTGCATTCGCACCGGCTTGCCGGCGTAATGCACAACCATAATCGCGCCGGTTTTTGACGATAGATGCGGCGCGATCGTCGACACCGTAACATTTTGCGTTTCTAATTCGACATCGCAAAAGACCGGGACGCATCCTGCCAACACAATCGCGTGCGCGCACGAAATCCACGTTAGCGCCGGCAAAATCACTTCGCTCCCCAGCGGCAGGTTCAGCAATTTGACCGCCAAGTAAAGACTGTTCGAACCGCTATCTAACAGCGCGAATTGTTGCGCACCCAAATGTCTGGCGAATCGTTCTTCAAATGCTCGGGTCTTGGGTCCAATCCCCATCCATTGCGCCTCCAGACTGGAACGAATCTCATCCAATTCTTCCTGCCCCACTTTGGAACCGAAAACAGAAATCATAAGTTCTCCTAGATAGAGATCGCTACATCCCAACGAACAACCGCGCAAGGATGAAAGCGTGAGCGATTCAATTTCATTTCGATATAATTCGGATGTTCCGTGCCCGGCTCAAAACCATTCTTCTGATACCACGCGATTGCTGGGTTGGATAACAAAACTTGCGCGACGATATCCGCTTTCGATTCGCTGATGATATAACTACACATCAAGCGCAACGCCTGACTCATCGTACCGCGTTCGCCAATTTCAGAAATACCGCGAATGACATTGTAAATATCGACAACGCCCGCGACGAACCGAAAGCCCATACATCCGATTGGCTGATCAGCGTAGAGCACCACGAACATATAATCATCGGGTCTCTGCAAATAATTGCGAAACCATTGCGCCTGTCCTTCGGGTGTAATAATCTCTTGAAAGAAAAACGAAAAGCGATTGGCATTTTTCCACTGCCGGAGATGCTCCACATCAGGTTCGGCAATGGTGCGTAGCATAATAGCGTTCAACTCGGGCGATGTCAATGTAAAGTGTTGATCCATTTCGAAATACTACTGTGCCAGAAATCGGCTAAGATAATTGTTTGCCATCTCAAGATATTGTCGAAAATAGAACAGCGGCTCGTTGTTTGGAATATCCCAAACGTCAAATCCGCCACGCTCCAACCAGTACCAGTGCCAGCGTTCGCCGTAATCCCACAAACCAAATGCTTGCAGCACGACAGCGTAGCCAATCAATACTCCAAAACCGAACCATTGCCTGCGACTTAAACGCGGTAATACGGAAATCAGCAACAGTGTCGCGAAAGGCATCACATCGACAAGGAGACGCGTGCCGTAACCCCAACCGGCATGCCAACCCGGAAACATGCTGAGGAACAAAATGGATGCAAGAAACGCAATCGCGGAGAAAAAGTAAAAGCGGCGATTCTCGTCGCGCCGCGCGAGCCACAATCCGTATGCGCCAAGCATCAGAAATGGCGAGTAGATGAACAATCCGCGGCTAGGACTAGTCAGGAATCCAGCTAGCGCTTCGAGTTGCGGCATCGTCATCAGATCCCAAATACCTTCTTGGTAACCGAATATAAATGGTGAGCCATTATAAACTGCATTATACACCATTGTCAGCAACGCCGGCGGCAATGCCCACGCAATCCATTTCCAGAACGCAACTCGATATTCGACCAAAACATAGAACGTGAACAAAAGCGCCGTGATACCATTGTTCATCCGTGAAACTGTCGCTGCCGAGAAAAAGAGAGCGGCGGGTGCAACTGCATCGGCGCCTTTGCGTTTGCCTTGTAACAAAAACCAAATACCAATCAGTTGGAACAGAATGCTGGCAGTTTGTTGCCACAGCGATTGCGAAGCAGTCGTCCACACGCTTGTGCCAAAGGCAAAGGCAATCGTCAAAACGACACTGTGCCGGAGATTTGTCAATACGCGCGCGCAGAAAAAAAACATCAACGCAGATAGTGCCGAGAGAAACGCGGCGGCAAATTTGGCGGGAATGAATAGACTGCGCGGAAAATCGATCCAAGCATAACCTGGGTTGTGCAACCAGCCCGTTCCTAGGGGAATGCCGTAAAACGGAATTGCCAGCACTGCCGTTGTCACCGGATACCGCGACACGGTTTGCCCGTTTACTTGAGCAACGAAATAAGGGTCGTGGTACCAACGAGCAAAAAAAGCCCAGTACTCTTCCAGGGTAAAGTCGCCTTCTTGCAGAATTTCGAAAGGTAAGAGTGAAGTTGAAACGGTATCGAAAGCGGCAGTCCACGCGAAAAACGGTTTATACGCGAGGTCATAAATCAGCGGGAAATTATAGAGCGTTAGCGCTAGAATAAAAATCGCCAGCGCATATCGCTGTGTCCTGATAAATATTGGCTTTGGTCGTAACATCGTGCTCATTATACGCAATTGCAGAGTGAGGTCAAAGAAGATCGTCGCGCAGGTCTTTTGACAAACTTTTCTAGTCGGCGTAGAATCAGCATTGTCAGGCGCAGTTTTGAACGCCTTGAATCCGTTGTGATTCCAAGAGGGACTAACATCGACATGGAAAATACTCGGTACACACAAATCGCTATTCACCCAAAGCCCTTTTGGGTTCTGCGCGGGGTGATTTGGATCGCTTTTGGCTTGCTTTTGATAACATCGACTATTTCTGTTTTTGGCGCTCCACCTTCCAGCGTCATTTTACCTACCGCAACACCCACCGCAACAGCTAATTTCCCCTCCGCCCGAACAAGTCGCACACCATCGTCCAGATCGGGCACATCAGTCCAATCCGTGCCCGGCCAGCCGCAAGTCGACCAATACACAGTTGCCCTTTATCATTTCGATTCGCCCAACTCCGTTGCCATCGACGCAACCGGCAGATATACCGGCACTCTTTACGGCAATGCCACAATCACCGACACTGGCTTGTACGCCGGTGTTCTTTTGCTGGATGGCAATGGTTCATACATCCGAACGGGGTACCTTGGCAATTTCAGCGAGGGCACGGTCGAAGCATTTGTGGATTACTTGCCGGCGTGTACTGACGGCTCTTATCGTCCGATCATCAGTGCGGTAGATGAATCTACGGGGCAGACCGTTTTTGCTTTCGGACGTAATATGCTTGACTTTGTGATTACCGCAAATGGTCAAACACATTTCGCCGATAGCGGGATAAATCCATGCCGCTATTTGTCTGTACAATCTGGCGATCGCTGGCCTTATGAGACTTGGCGGTTTCATCATGTTGCGGCGACCTGGGGACCGCGCGGGATGGAAATCTGGGTGGATGGTGTTTTGCACGGTGTCGGCAACAATGACCCCAATTGGAATATTGAACCATACAAGTACATGTGCAACCCCCAAATGCAAATGGGGGATTATGGATACCCCCCTAACGAATTGTACCCGCGTTGCAAGACGCCGGTTATGGCACCTACAATGCCAGCGTATCCGCCTGGCGATTACACTGGCGGATTGCCCCCTTACACGACTTTTAGAATCGGTTGTGATACAACTGGCTGCATCAATAGCCGGATTGACGAAGTCCGCATTAGCAATGTTCAGCGCACATTTCAGTGGACGGTCGTTCCAACCGTGACACCAATTCCAACCCAGACGTCGGTTCCCATCACCGGCGAATACAGTGTCGATGCCAATACGCTGGCTTTGCTACATTTCACTTCACCGAATTTGGCATTGGATGAGGTAACCCACCAGAACAAGCAGTTACGCGGACAGGCATCTATCGCATCGGACGGACGTTATGGAACCGGTCTCAATCTGGATGGCAATGGCTCTATGATCGATCTGGGTTCTCTAAGTAATCCATTTGGCGCAACTGTCGAGGCATGGGTGAAATTACAAAGTTCACAAGCCGGCTTGATGCCGATATATACCGTAGGTGTTTGTGAAACGTGCGGAAATACAATCTTGTTTCTTGGTTCGTATGACATCAATTCATTCGTTTTTCAAGTTGCCAATAGCGAGGGAACGGTAGAAACAAAAACTACCATCCCCCGTTCAGGTTTCGTAGGTTGCTGGCGTCATGTTGCCGGTACTTGGGGCGCACGCGGCATCGAGCTTTGGATAGATGGAATCTTGCAATCGACCAATAGCACATATACCGGCAGACTCCCTGAACCAATCCACACCTACAGGGTAGGTTGTGATTATCGAGGCAATTGCTTTGACGGAGTAATTGATGAAGTACGTGTGAGTCAAGTGCAACGTACTTTTACTCGTTCAACAACTCCTAGAGGACGCTTGCCACTTTTCGGAGATAACTTTTTGTATCTGCCCTTCATCTTTGTGGCACCAACCCCCTCGTCATCTTGTCCAAATTAGAAAAGGTTTTGAACTAGACAGAGACTTGGCAAATTTTCCCCTGATTGCTATCGACACACGCGAGAGTTAGAAACACGAGGCAGAAAGTACTTGCCTCGTTTTCTTATTATGTCGTTGCAATTTGGCTCACGTCAAAAATTCTGCTATACTGCCAAAACGTGAAACAGTCTTTGATGAATCGGGTGATTGACGTGTTGAATGGCGCAAAGGTTGTCTCAGGCAAATGAACATCTGGGGCGAATTCCTAATTACAATAGTTTTGACAATTGTGGCGGCTTATGCAACATATATATTTGGCTCGCGGTACCGCATCCAAGCAGATGCTCTGGATAGAATCGTTTCGCGTTGGGCGAATTCCGTATTTCTTACCCTTGTCGCGGGATACACGCTTGTGTTTTCTTGGCTCGCGATTCTTCGGTATCTCGCTATCAACACCGGTTATGACCTAGCCCAGTACGATCAAATCATTTGGAATTCGTTGCAGGGACGATTATTTTGGCAGACGTATGTTACCGACGCTCCGATGTTCCTCGGCAAATCCTTCACTCCGATACTGCTTGCCTTTGTGCCACTGTACGCTGTGTGGAGCAATCCCATCGTCTTGCTCTGCGTTCAAACCATCGCCCTGGCTGTCGCCGCGTTTCCGCTTTACTGGCTTGCGCGCGCGCGGCTGGGTAAACCGCTTGCGCTGATCGTGGTTTTGGCTTTTCTGCTCTACCCGGCGTTAATCGGCGTGAACGTCGTAGATTTCCACGAGATCGCGCTAGCAACCCCCGCGCTGGCATTTGCCACATTTTTCCTTTTGCGCGAGCATCACAAGGGGTTTCTCGTTTGTCTAACAATTGCGCTTTTAATCAAAGAAGAAATCGCATTTATCGCCGCCGCATTTGGTATCTACATCCTGTTTGTTCAGCGCAAACGCTGGTTTGGAGCGACGCTGACAATCTTTGGCATTGGATGGCTTGTTCTGCTTTTGCAGTACGTTATTCCTTTTCTTCACGGAGCAGGAGCGGGCGGAGCATTCTATTATTTAGGAGGCAGCGCATATCAGCGCTACGCCTATTTGGGCAAAGGCCTCGCCGACGTACTCATTACTCTATTCACCCGTCCCGATATCATCCTCCAACACGTCGTCATTCCGGCAAAGATCGAGTTTGTGCTTCATCTATTTGTGCCACTTGCTTTTCTTCCGTTCATCGGGATAGAAGTTTTGGGGCTAGCCGTTCCAACATTTGGATATTCATTGCTCAGCGATTATCGTCCGCAATTCTCGATCCGCTATCCCTACACTCCACCACTGTTTCCTTTTTTATTTTTTGCGCTTGTAATCGGATTACAACGAATCATCGCGCGCAAATCATTCAACTCTTTCATCGGCAAATTGTCTTTGGCTTTTGCACTCTTGACCGCAAGCATCGTGAGTTACGTGTTGCATTCAGCCGGACCATTCGCCCGTATTTTCGATCCAGCAACTTACACACTCCAACCACGCGATTTGATCGGTCAGCAATTAGTAATCACCATCCCGCGCGATGCGGTGGTCGTAGCACAAAGCGAGTGGATGGGACGTTTGTCACAACGCGAATATGTTTACAACGTCGAAGACCCAATGAACTTTCATCGGGCAGATTATGTTTTCGCAGACCAGACGCGCGTTTGGTACGACCTCCGTCGCGTCACCTGGGAAGAATGGCTGTCGAACGGTTATTTTGAAATTGTCAATCAAGTCGATGGATTTGTGGTTGCGCGGCGCAAGGACCCTGAGACCAAATTGCAGATCAGATTCGATGGTGGTCTGCATCTAATTGGCGCCACAATTCTGCCCGATGACACTTTACGTGGCGGCACAATTTTACGCGCCAATTTGTTATGGCGCGCCGATCAACCATTGCCTGACCAATATGCCATTGTGGCGCAAGTTGTCGATACGCATGGGCATATTTGGGCGACAGATCGACGCGAATTGCACCCGGGTCAACCTCCGCTAGCATTTTGGGAAACCGGCAAACCCATTGGTGATCAATTAACTCTGCGCTTGCCACCAACGATGCCAACTGGCAATTATCAGCTTACGGTTTCGGTTCAAGCAAAATCATCGCTAGAGTTTCTTAATGCGCACAATACGCGCGGAGAATCGCTGGGAGTCGAAACGACAGTGGCAAGTCTCAAGATCGATAAGAACAAAGAACCGTTCACCGCAAGCGATTTAGCTATTGAACAGTTACTGCTTGCCGATCTGCGCGAGATGCGATTGCTCGGTTATGTGCCGCCACGCGAAACGATTGCGCCCGGTGAACTTTTGCAACTCGGATTGTATTGGCGCGCGCGGAGCAAGCCGCAGGGCGATTATGTTGTGGCAGTCCAATTGCGTAACTCGCATGGTCAGGTTGCGTTTGAACATACCGATCGTCCCGCCAAAGGAACGTATCCAACAACCGAATGGAGCGCCGGCGAAGTTCTTCTCGATTGGCACGATTTTTCTCTGCCGAAAAATATCGCACCCGGCATTTATGAGATTTGGATCGCGTTGCACCATTCAGCAACCCATGCTCCGCTTGGTGAGATTCGCATCGCATCTCTGAAAGTGTTCTAATGAGCATCAAAGAAAAAAGATTGACCCTGATCGGCATCGCACTTGTTGTTGCGACCGTCTTTGTCGTTTATCTCCCCGCCTTCAAAATTCAATTCTACGATGGCTGGTGGTATCTCATTTGGTCAGCGACAATGGATTTACCACGTTACCTTGTCCAGTTCTTCGACCCAGCTAACATCACCCAGGGCTATCGACCGGTGCAGGGCTTGTATATGTACTTGCTTTACCATCTGTTCGGCTTCAATCCCGATGGCTATCATTTTGCGCACAACCTTTTGCACGCCGCGAACGCCGCGCTCGTCTTTCTCCTTGCCGCGCGATTAAGCAATCGGATGCGCTTCGCGTTCGTCGCCACAATCATTTATGCAACATTGCCCAATTACACGCTCGCGATTTTTTGGCACGCCGTCGTCGATCCGTTGGCTGGATTTTTCTATTTGCTCACGTTGCTATTGTGGATACGTTTTCTCCAAACCAAACGCGCGCGCGATTATGCGATAACTTTTGTGGTATTTCTTTTTGCGTTGTTGAGCAAAGAGATCGCCATTTTCTTGCCGTTCTTCATGTTCTTGGTGGAATGGTGGTTCATCGGTGAAAAACCAAACGCGCGCCGCGACCTTCGCCGATACGCGCCATTCTTGATCGCCTTCATCCCGTACTTGTATCAGGTCTACCAAGTGCAAAGTCGCGGCGAATTCGTCGGGCAATTTGGTTTTCGCATTGGGCCACATATGCTCAACAATCTGATTCCGTACTTGGCGATTCTCGCGTTCCCGTGGCAAGCCGATTTACCAACCGATTCAATTTACTTTATCTGGCTCGGTATCGTCATTGTAATTTATGCCGGCGTGATGATTGTCAACCGCAGCACACGGTTGCTCTTTCTCGCTTTGTTCGCCGGCTTGAACATCGCCCCCTTGCTTGGTTTTCCGCTTGATTATTTTCACGCGCGGTATCTCTATCTCTCGACGATTTCCTCAGCGATCATCCTTGCATTGATTTTTGAATGGCTCTGGCAATTTGTCGCGCCACGTCGATTATTGAGTGGACTCGTCGCGCTTGGCATCGTTGGTCTCGTTGTCTTTAACAGCACGCGCGTCGCCGATGCCGCCGCCGGACTCGCGGAATATACGCGCCAAGTCCGCGTACCTTTTCGCGACATTTCACGCGCGCATCCCGAATTTCCGCCCGGCACGTACATTTACCTTGTTCACTCGCCGCTCACATCGTACTGGGATTTTGAAGGACTCTTCTTTTCCAAATACGGGCAGAATGTCAAAGTAAATTCCACTGACTTGGGGCACCCGGCAAATTTGCGAAATTACAACAACGCGTACGTTTATTATTTCGATGCGACCGGCAAGCCAATTGAAATCCCGGTTGATCCGCAGATCGACACGCGCATCGCCCCCCCGCTCGCCGCGCAATTTGAAATCCCGGTTGTGCTCAACCAAGCCGAGACGCCGACTGCGCAATTGGAACGCGGCAAGGCATTGATTGTGCTGCTTAATTGGCAGGCAACTGCAAAAATGGAAAGTGATTATACGGTCTTTGCACATCTGGTCGATCCGCGCGGCACTCTCATTTCCGCGTACGACAGTCCACCCGGCAAAGGCAAAGCCCCAACAACACAATGGTTGCCGGGAAGAAGCGTAGTCGATGCCGTTGTCGTTCCGATTCCAACCGATGCCCCGCTGGGCGAAAATTATCGTCTCGAACTTGGCTTGTACGATGCCGCCACGATGCAACGCTTTGCCCTGATCGATGCGACCGGTAAACGCATCAACGACAAAATTGTGATTGAACCTTTTCGCGTCGTCAAATAAAAATGGCTAACACACGTCTCCCAGTCTTCAGCGCAGTGATGCTCGCCACACTCGTCTTGATTTCGTACCAGCCCAACTTTCGCATCGGCTTTTATCTCGACGACTATATTTATCTTGAGCGCGCCGGGCGCACCGATTGGTCGAACGCGCTTGCGCAGATTTTCGATCCGCGCACCCAGGTGGTGTGGTATCGCCCATCGCAGTCGATTCAGTTTTTTCTCCAAGCGCAATTCTTCGGCAACAATCCTAACGCGTATCATCTGGTCAACACGATTTATCACGTGATCAATGTGTGGCTGATTTATGGAATCCTTTGGCGCATTTCGCGCCGCTGGCTCATTGGTTTCGTTGCCGCGCTGTTTTACGCGACGTTCGGCGTGTACATTTCCGGCGTCAATTGGATTGGCATCGTCGATCCGCTGGCAACTGTTTTCTATCTGTTCAGCATTTGGTTTTGGTGGTCGTTCTTGGAAAAAGAAAATGCGCGCGATTACTGGCTCGCATTCGGCGCATTCGTCTTGGCGTTGCTGAGCAAACAAACGGCGGTAACCATTCCAATCGCGCTGTTTTTACTCGATCGCTGGTTCGCCGGCAAATCGATTTCCCTTAGTAATTTGATTCGACGCTATATTGGGTTTGGCGTCGCCGCAATTATTTTCGTGCTTGTGCAAGCCACCGCACCGACAACCAGTACGTTCACGAGTGTTTTTGGCTGGCAACTTGGCGCGACGATGTTGTGGATTTTGTTTCAATATCTGGTGCTTTTCTTTTTTCCCTGGGGACTGTATCCTTCCATCGACTTGAACCCCACCGACGTTGGCACGCCGCTCACGTACGTCTGGTTTTTCCTCTGTGCTATAATTTTTCTTGTGGTGCTGTGGCGCACGCACAGTCGCGTTTTACTTTTCCTCGCCATCTTCACGCTGATGACGCTAATTCCGGTTTTGCCGTTTCCATTTCTTGAACACCGCTATCTCTATTTGCCAATCATCGCGTCTGCAATTTTATTCGCACTTGTGTTTCAGAAATTATTCGCACGCTTGAACGTTCATCGATGGTTTGCGCCGGGCGCGGCGCTTGGTTTTGCGTTGATCGCATTGGCTAATGGGATATGGTTGGAGGAATCGGCAATCGGCGCGGCAGAATGGGCGCGGCAATTGCGCGTGCCGTTCCGCGACATCGAACGACAACACGCGACATTTCCGCCAAACACACTGTTATACTTTATCGATCCAATCACGCCGACGACGGGCGGTTTGTCCGGAATGTTCTTTATGCGTTACGGACGCGATGTGTACGTCCGTAATTGGAGCGAGTCCGCGCGTTTGCGCGATCACAATGCGGCGTTTGTTTACTATTTCGATGCCGAACGCAAGCCGCGTGAAATCGCCGTTGATAAAAATATCACGCTCACAACATCGCCGGGAATGCCGGCGCAATTTTCCGCGCCGATTGTTTTGGAAGGATTCGAGATCGCGCAAACGACAATCAAGCGCGGCACACCGATCGTTTTGATTTTGTATTGGCGCGCGCGTGAAAAAATCGAAACGGATTACACGTTCTTTGCGCATCTCGTCGCGACGGATGGAAAAATCGTTGCGCAATACGATGCGCCGCCGCGCAAAGGACAAATACCGACAAGTGCGTGGCAAGCCAATCGACTGATTGCCGATGCGGTGGTAATCGCAACGGACAATGTGCCAATCGGCGCGGAGTATAAATTGCAGTTCGGTTTGTACGACGCCAACACCCAACAACGTTTATCCATCGCCAATAGTCAAGTGGATTCAATCGTCATTGAATCGTTCCGCGTCATCGAGTGAAATCAATGGCGCACAGGATTTCTCGTTTACTCGTCTGGCTTACACTCGCCGCCGCCGTTTTTGCCCCGTACTATCACGCACTCGCGGCTGGCTTTTACGGCGACGATTGGATTTTTTTCGATCTTGCCGGGCGATTGAGCTTGCCGGATTATCTCATCCGCTATTTCGATCCGAACGCGCAAACGGCGTGGTATCGCCCGGTGCAAGGACTTTTGTTTCGCCTCGAGTACACGTTGTGGGGTAATAACACCGTGCCGTACCACGCGCGCAATCTTTTTTTTCATTTCGCCAATTGTCTTTGGCTTTTTGCGATTGTTGAGCGCGTTACGCGCCAGCGTTTCGCCGCGTTCACCGCCGCGCTGATGTTTGCAACACTTCCCACCGCGGCGATCGCGGTCTTTTGGCCCGGCGTCGTCGATCCCATGGAAACATTTTTCTATCTCGCGTCGATTTGGTTTTGGCTCGCGCATTTACAATCGACGCGGGCGCGCGATTACTGGCTCGCGTTCGCCGCGTTTCTGTTCGCGCTCTTGAGCAAGGAAATCGGCGCAACTTTGCCGATCACGTTATTTCTGATCGACCGTTTGATTGTCGGAAAACCGGCATCGCTCACACAATCCATGCGCCGATACTTTTGGTTTGCTATGGTTTATTTGATTTACCTTCCTATCGAGTTCATCGTTACGCGGCGCAGTGTGTTTGTGAATCGCGAGGGCTATGCGGCAAGCACGCAATTATGGACCAACCTGTTCGATTATTTCGGCGCGTTGGTTTTTCCGTGGGCATTCGTTCCATTTCTCAGTTATGTGCTAGTGTTGATTGCTGCCGGATTTTTGGGTTACTTGATTTTCGTCCGCCAAAAACTTGCACTGATTCCAGTCGTCGTTGGTGCGACACTTGCCATTTTGCCGGTAATCCCATTTCCGTTCGTCGCACATCGATTTCTGTACTTGTCGCTCATCGGTTCGGCGATTCTGTTCGCGCTTGGCTTGAACTGGGTCAAACATCGTTTGCCCACGCAGCGATTCTATCAAACGACCATCCTGGGAATGCTCGCGGCAATCGTTTTATTCGGCGGCGCACGCGTGTCCGACGCCGCGCTCGGTTTTGGGGAGAATGCGCGGATCGCGCGCGTACCGTTCCGCAATTTTCGTCAAGCGCATCCCACCTTGCCCGACGAAACGTTCGTGTATTTTCTCTATCCGCCGGTGCCGGGTCCCAACCTGTCTGGAATGTTCTTGTGGTATTATGGTCCGCGCGTGTTTGCCGGCGCAAATGACAGTGACCTCCCGCGGCGCTTGCGCGATTATCCATTGACGTACGTGCAATATTTCGACGAGAGCGGAAATCAAAAAGAACAGCGTGTCGATAAAGAGCTGAATGTTCGCTTCACGCCGACTTTGCCGGTTTCATTTTCACCGGCGATTCGCTTGGAAGACGTGGAACTCGTCAACGCGAATGTGCCGCGCGGCGATACGGTTATTTTGTTGTTGCATTGGCGCGCGCGCGCGCCCATTGCCGATGATTACACCGTCGGTGTGAGTTTAATCGATTCGAGTGGTAAAAGTTTATCGATGTACTTGAAAGAGCCGCGCCGGGGACAAGCGCCGACGAGCGCGTGGACGCCGGGGCAAATCATTCTCGATGCGATTCAACTGCCCGTGCCGGCGGATGCGCTGCCGGGAGTGTATCGTGTTGAGATTACGCTGTTCGATGCGGCGAAACCATCGACAGGAAATTCGTTCGTCACCATCGAACCGGTCAACATAGCGAAATGAATTTTTTGCGAATGGAGCAAAGGAATCGCTGGACCGTCGCCGGCATCATCGTGCTAATTTGCGTCGGCTTGAGTGTGTACTGGAATGCACTCGCCGTCGATTTTTGGACGGATGATTATCAGTTTTTAGAAACTGCCGGTCGTCTAGATTGGCAAGCGTACTTGCGCGAGTATTTTGATCCAAGCGTGCAATGGCACTGGTACCGCCCAGTGCAAGGATTGGCTTGGTGGTTGGGGTATCAACTTTTTCGCGTCGCGCCAGCGGGTTATCATCTTGTCCAAGTTCTATTGCACGTTGCCAACTCATTGTGGTTGTGCGCGTTGACCGCGCGCGCGACTCGGCGATGGCGCATCGGGTTCCTCGCGGCATTGCTTTATATCGCGTTGCCGGCGTACAATCTGGCGGTGTACTGGCCCGGCGTCGCCGACCCGCTTGCCGCATTTTTCTTTCTCGCGGCAATGTGGCTCTGGTTTGATTACCTTGAATCCGACGGCATGCAACGATTTGGATTTGCGTTTGTAACTTTCGTCTTTGCATTATTCGCAAAAGAAATCGGCATAGTCTTGCCGGCCGTTTTGTTCCTTGCCGACCGCTGGATCATCGCCAAACCGATTTCATTTCGGCAACTCGTTCAACGTTACGCGTTGTTCATCGTCACGGTTGCAATATTTGTCTCGCTCGAATATCGAGTACTCACGCGCGGTGTCTTTACCCGACAGCTCGGATACGGCATCGGCGGGCACGTCTTGGACGCACTCGGGTTTCACCTCACAACGCTGGCATTTCCGTGGCACGCGCCGACGATTCTCAAAAATATTTTACTCGCGCTCATCCTGGCATTGGTCGCCTTTGCGATGTATCGGCGCATGTGGAAACTCCTTTTTCCTGGCGCGGCGATGGTGTTGACGCTGTTGCCGATTCTACCTTTTCCGCCGGGTATTGCGTTTGCGGCGCGCTATTTATATTTGCCGCTGATGGGCTCGATGATTGGACTTGCATTAGCCATCGATTTTGTTTTGCGTGCGCGTACTCAATCGACAGTGTGGTTTATGACCGCAATCGGCGCGGCGATTTTATTGTGGTGGCACAGCGGCATCGTCGCCGAAGACGGCGCAAACTTTGCGGCAACCACGCGCGCGGAACGTTTGCAATTTCGTCCGATCTTTCAACGTTATTCCGCCTTCGAGCCAGGCACATTGCTGTACTTTATCGCGCCGACGCATCCTAATTTGTCCGGTTTGATGTTCACGCGGTACGGCGCGAAGATCATCACGTCGAGCACGGAAATGAATTTTTCCGGCAATCTGCGCGATTATGCGCACGCGTTCGTTTTCTATCGCGACGAGCAAAATATCTGGCGCGATCAAACCGTCGAACCGAATATCGATCTTCACATCACGCCAACATTGCCAAGCACATTCGATCAATCGATTCTGCTGGAACGCGCAGAGCTGGTCCGCCAACGCGTCAAACGCGGCGAGGCATTGGTCGTGTTGGTAGCTTGGCGCGCCGCCGGCAAAATCGATCAAGAGTACACCGCGTTCACGCATTTGATCGACGCAAACGGCAATCGCGTCGACGGCATCGATAGTCCGCCGCGCGGCGGCAACCCACCGATGACTCGGTGGATTATCGGCGAAAGCAAACAAGATGCGATTATTCTGACCATCGACCCGGCAATTGCGCCGGGTATGTATGCGTTGCACATCGGCTTGTACAAATCCGACACGCTGGAACGCTTGACGCTGAGCGACGGACGCGATCACGTTACTCTCGAATTCGTCGAGGTGATCGAATGAACTGGCGCGCACATCGCGGGCTAACAATTATTCTCGCGCTCTTTCTCATTCTCGCAACAATCTATTCCATCGTCACGCCAATCTTTGAAGCCGGCGACGAGTTGTGGCATTATCCGTTCGTTCAGCATCTTGCGTCCGGCAACGGCTTGCCGATTCAGGATCCAAACATCGAAACGTTGTGGGAGCAAGAAGGCGGACAGCCGCCGTTATATTACGCGATTGCCGCACTCGCGACATTTTGGATCGACACGCGCGATTTGCCGGAACGATGGTGGCTAAACCCACACGCGAAAATCGGCATCCCGCTCGCGTTTGGCAACAAGAATATGGTCGTGCACACGAGCGCGGAAGATTTTCCGTGGCAAGGCACCACGCTCGCAGTTCATCTCATTCGTTTCCTCTCGATTATTCTCTCCGCAATCACCGTTGCGCTCACGTATTTTTTTGCACTCGAATTCAAACCGGATAAAACACTCGCGACGATTTCCGCCGCGATCGTCGCGTTCAATCCGATGTTCGTTTTCATCAGCGCGTCGGTCAACAACGACAACCTGGCGACGATGCTCGCGACGTTATCGCTTGTGTTGTTAGCGCAACTCATCACACGCGGCGCGACGTTTCCGCGATTTGTTGTACTCGGCATTGTGCTGGGACTTGGCGCGTTGACCAAAATCAGCAACCTGGGATTGTTGGTGGTAGCAGGAATTGTATTCGTGTACTTACTGTTGCACGACCGACCGGCACCGGTCACCGGTCATCGGTCGGCGGTCGTTTGGGGTAGTCTCCTTTCCGCAGTGCTCGTTGTTCTCATCGCCTTTTGGTGGTACGTCCGCAACTGGATTTTGTACGGCGATTTACTCGCGTTCAACGTGTGGGTGCAAATTGCCGGTGGACGTCCGACACCAGTAACGCTAACAAGTTTGTTCAACGAATTCCAGGGATTCCGCATTTCGTTTTGGGGTAACTTTGGCGGTGTCAATCTCATCGCGCACGAATGGGTGTATTTCATTCTGGACGTGTACACATTACTCGCGATAATTGGTTTAGTCGTCGGGCTCGCGCGCCAAACGTTGCCGTGGTTGCTTTGGCTTCCGATAGTGTGGTTCGCGTTGATTATGCTTTCGCTCGTGCGCTGGACGTGGTTGACAATGGCATCGCAAGGTCGCTTGATTTTCCCGGCAATTGCAGCAGTCGCAGTATTGTTCGCGGTTGGTCTTTGCCAATTCCAAATTTCAAATTTCAGATTTCAGATTATTCATCACACATCACGCATCACGTTTTACGTTTTACGTTTTATCTTTCCGATATTGCTCTTTATCTTTGCTTCAATTGCTCCTTTTACGATCATCGCGCCGGCTTATACTTTGCCGCTTCGCTTCACCGACGAAGCAATGATTCAAAATCGGCTCGACATTACGTTCAACCACCAAGCCGAACTCGTGGGCTATCACTTGCTTCAGAAATCGATCAAGCCGGGCGAGGAGTTGCCACTGACGATTTATTGGCGCGCACACGAACCGATAACCGAAGATTTTTCGATCTACATTCGATTGTTTGACGCAGAGGGAAAATCGATTGGACGCTGGGAGGCGTTTCCCGGCGGCGGTTTGTATCCCACACGATTGTGGCAACCCAGCGAAATCATCGAAGACCAGTACCGAATCCCAGTTTCATTGGACGCGCGCGGGCCGAACGTGGGAAAAATCGAAGTGGGATTATTCCGGCGTGTACCGTTGGAAACACTCGTTGCGCGCGACCCGCGCGGCAATATCGTCACCCCAATCGTCGCGCGGTTCAAAATCGCCGGGCAGTCGAAGGTCCAAATCGAAAATCCGATTGATTACAAATTCGGCGCAAGTATCGCGCTGGCAGGTTATTCGTTCCCGCAATCGATTGCGCCGGGTTCGACGCTGAACGTGAAACTGTTCTGGCGCGCGTTGAAAATTATCGACGAGGATTACACAGTGTTCGTGCATCTTGTCGATGCCAATGGGAAAATTATCGCGCAAAAAGATGCGCCGCCGCAAAATGGCGCGTATCCAACATCGTTTTGGGAAACCGGGGAAATAATCGAGGATGATTACGCGTTGACGATTCCGCACGATGCAACACCAGGCAATTATCGAATTGTCATCGGGTTATACCACGATGGCAATCGTTTGCCAACACGCGACGGCGATCATATCGCATTATCGATACGTGTGGAAAATTAGAATCCCAACGCTTTTTGAAACATCGCCAGGTAGAGGCGGAGATAAAAGAGCGGTTCGCTATTTTCGATGCTGTAAAGGTTGTTCGCCGGGTCGGCGTGGAAACGCAAACCGTAATCCCAGATGCCAAGCGCTTGAAGAAAAATTGCAAACGCGACAGACGCGCCGAACGCCAATTTACCGCGCCAATCAAATTTTTCGACGACGGGAATGATCAGCAAAGTGAGTTGCGGCAGAATATCGGTGAGCATGCGCGCGCCGTACGCCCAGCCGCCAAGCGAACCCCACGCCGCCATCACGCCGGTATAAACGATTGCCACGAGTACGAGAAACAGAAAAAAATTTCGGCGCGGCGTGCGCCAGCTAAACCATACGCCGATTGGCGCGAGGAGCAAAAAGGGCGAGTAAATAAATATGCCGCGACTGGGGAGAAATAACAATTCCTGAATCGTGTTCCATTGCGGAAAATGAAAATCTGCCGCGCCAACATCTTGATAACCAAAACTAAATGACGCTCCGTTCACGGTCGTGTTGTAATACAACGCAAAGAGAATCGGCGGACAAGCCCACAACGCAAATTTCCAAAAAGCCGGGCGAAATTGCACGAGAAAGAAAATCGCCATTATCGCGGCGATGACGAACGTCGGCGGGCGTGTGATGACAGCGAGCGCAAGAAAAATCCCGGCTGGCGCGGCGGCATCCGCACCGCGGTTTAATCCGCGTAGCAAAAATCCGAGTGCAATCGTTTGAAATAAAATGCTCGGCGTGTGTTGCCACAATCCTTGCGAGGCAGTCGACCACACGCCGGTGCCGAAGGCAAAAGCAATCGCAACAAATATCGCCGTCGATCGATCAGTCATTCGACGCGCAACGTAGAAAAATGCGACAAGGGCAAATGCGGTAATCAACGCCGCCGCGAGTTTCGCCGCGCTAAACACGAGATTCGTGTGCGTAATCCAGCCCGTACCGCGCGCCGCGCCGATCACCGGAATCGCGAGGATGCCGGGCATCGCGGTGTAGCGCGTAACCAAGTGATTGTTGACCTCGGCAACAAAGTACGGTTCGGGATAATGGTTGGCAATGTACCGGCGATATTGATCGAGATAGAAATCACCGCGCGTAAGGATGCTCATCGGCAAGAGCGAGGCGGAGACGACATCTTGCGCCGGAATCATATGAAAGAACGGGGTAACCCATTCGTTATACGTGATAGGAATTGTATAAATCAGTAAAGCAATTAGAAAAAGAAACAAGGCGATTTGATGCGTACGGTTCATAGTCAATCTCGCAAAACATTATTGCGGCGCTTGAAGAATCTGTCAAATGCCGCAAGCAAAATTGACAAATTAATTTGCTTGTGCTATAAACGGCGCACAATCGAATAGGACTGGACGCTCATCCAGAGAGGTGGAGGGAACGGCCCTGTGAAACCTCGGCAACCGGACTAACGCGGTGCCAATTCCGTCAAACGTGCGCAAGTGCGTTTGGAAGATGAGAGGTATTTTGCTCAATTCTCTCTCATCGAGAGAATTTTTTGTTGCCGGGAGTTTTGATGCGAACGATAGAAATGATCAACGGCGTGGTGAAAATGATCGATCAACGCAAACTGCCGCGCCAATTTGAACTTGTCGAATGCCGGGATTATCGCGCGCTTGCACACGCGATCAAAGATATGACGATTCGCGGCGCGCCGGCAATTGGCGCGGCGGCGGCATTTGGACTTGCACTCGCCGCGCTCGAATCAAAAGCAACAACGCGCGACGATTTATTGCGCGACCTCGATGCCGCCGAAAAAATTTTACGCGTCACGCGACCGACCGCCGTCAACTTGATGTGGGCGCTCGACCGCGTGATGCAAAAGGCGCACGCACAAAATCTCGATGGGAACGGCTTGCGCGATTTCATTGTGCAAGAAGCGCAGAACATTGCCGATGAAGATGTGGCGATCAACACCGCGATGGCACAACACGGTGCGACGCTCATCGACGACGGTGACACGGTGCTGACACATTGCAACGCCGGCGCGCTTGCAACGGTCGATGTGGGAACCGCGCTGGGCGTGATCATACAAGCGCACAAGCAAGGCAAAAAGATTCGCGTGATAGTCGATGAAACGCGTCCGCGTTTGCAAGGCGCAAAACTGACGGCGTGGGAATTGATGCACGCCGGGGTACCAATGACCTTGATCGCAGACAATGCCGCCGGGCATTATCTTCGCAAAGGCATTGTGAAAAAATGTTTCGTCGGTTCGGATCGCGTCGCGGCGAACGGCGATGTCGCCAATAAAATCGGGACGTACAAAGTTGCCGTTGTCGCGCATGAAAACGGCGTGCCGTTCTACGCCGTGATGCCCACCTCGACCATCGATATGAATTTACCCAACGGCGATTTGATTCCCATTGAGGAACGCGACGCGCGCGAAGTAACGCACATCGATGAGGCACATATCGCGCCGGCGGGTGTGAACGTTGGCAACCCGGCATTCGACGTGACACCGCACAAGTACATTACTGCCATCGTCACAGAACGCGGGATTGTGCGTCCCCCGTTTGTAGAAAATTTGAAAAAGATCATGACACCGTAGCGAATGGACGCCGTTCCATTTTTCTGCGTGGAACAGCGTCCGCGCATTCCAGAGGATTTTTGATTTCATGAGTGTTCTCATCACTGGTTCGATCGCCTACGATTACATTATGCAATTCCCCGGCTTTTTCCAAGATCACATTTTGCCGGAGAAGATCGAAAACATTTCTGTTTCGTTTCTCGTTGATTCGATGAAGAAACAGCGCGGCGGCGTGGCGCCGAACATCGCGTACAACCTTGCAATGTTGGGTGAACGTCCGCGCATTATGGCGACGGTTGGTCAGGATTTTGCCGATTATCGCCAATGGTTGGAAGCCAACAATGTGGACACGAGCGCGATCATCGAAATCGCCGACGATTTCACCGCGTCGTACTTTGTCAGCACCGACGGCAAGCAAAATCAAATTGCGATGTTTTACATCGGCGCGATGGCGCACGCGCACACACTTTCGTTCAAGCAACACGCGCGTGGCGACAAAATCGATTTGGTCGTCATCTCGCCGAACGATCCGCGCGCGATGGTGCAGTACGTCCACGAGTGCAAAGAATTGCAACTGCCGTACATTTACGATCCGAGCCAGCAAATCATTCGCTTGAACGGCAACGAACTGGCGGACGGCGTGCGCGATTCGGCAATGACGATTATCAACGAGTACGAATTTGAAATGCTCAAGCACAAAACCGGCTGGACCAATAAACAAATCGTCGCGCAAACGCAAGTGCTGATCGTTACGCTCGGCGAAAAAGGATCGCAAATTTTCGTCGATGGCAAATCGTTCAACGTACCGATAGTTCCAGCAACGCGCCAAGCCGATCCCACTGGCGTCGGTGATGCGTACCGTGCCGGTGTCATTAAAGGTTATCTAAAAAAATTGCCGTGGGAAACTATCGGCAAACTGGGGAGTCTCGCGGCGACGTACGCGCTGGAAGAATACGGCACCCAAAATCATCGGTACAGTCTAGCGGAATTTAGCGCACGGTTTCGCCAAGCATTCGGCGAGACGCCGCAGTTGTAGGAGGGCTATGAGCGATACGCCCTATTTCGATGAGGCGAGCAAGTCCGCCGCCTTTGAAAAGGACGGACAATTCAACATCATCGGCGTGCGCGCGTTCATCACCAGTTGCGCGTCGATTGCGGATTGGATGGACGAACTTTATTTACTGCTCGGCGAACGCTTTATCGACACGCGTTTGTACGTGAGCGCGCGCCGCGCGGCAAAGCGAACAGTGAGCGCGTTGCTCGCCGAGTTTCATATACCGAATGAACCGGCGGCAAAAGAAAAATTCTTTGCCGAGTTTTACGCCGCCATCGGCTGGGGACACATGACGTATCAACTTGATTATGCGCAAAAAACCGGGACGGTGCTGGTGAAAAATTCTTTTCTGGCGCAAGGATTCGCCAACAAATTCACAGCGGAGGGACACAGCGTTTCAACGGGGGAAAAATCAAAAGTTACACGATGCGCGTTGCTCGGCGCGTACCTTGCCGCGCAAGTGTCCAACTTTTTCGGCAAAGAAATCGAGATGCTCGAAAAGCAATGCGCGGCAATGGGGTATGACGAATGTACGTTTCAAGTATCGCACGAACGATTTTCGTTGCGCCAAAAATAAAATGGCAAAGGAGATAATGAATGGTAAAACGTGAGCACGATGTTAAAGACCTGTCGCTGGCGGAAAAAGGGCGGTTCCGAATCCAGTGGGCAGAAAATGATATGCCGGTCCTGCGGCAGATTCGCGCGCGGTTTGAAAAAGAACGTCCGCTCAAAGGGTTGCGCATTGCGGCGTGTCTGCACGTTACGAGCGAGACCGCGAACCTGATGTGGACGCTCGTCGCCGGCGGCGCGGACGTGGTGCTCGCCGCGTCGAATCCGCTATCGACCCAGGATGATGTCGCCGCGTCGCTTGTTGCACATTTCGAAGTGCCGGTCTTTGCAATCAAAGGCGAAGACAACACGACGTACTATCGTCATTTGCGTTCCGCGTTGGAACTCGCACCGCACATCACGATGGACGATGGCGCAGATTTACTTTCCACCTTGCACAAAGAACGCACCGATCTTTTGCCCAACGTCATCGGCGGGACGGAGGAAACCACGACCGGCGTCATTCGTTTGCGTGCGATGGCGAAAGATAAAGCGTTGAAATATCCGGTCATCGCCGTGAACGATGCGCTGACGAAGCATTTCTTCGATAATCGTTATGGCACCGGGCAATCGACGATTGACGGCATCATCCGCGCGACGAACATTCTGTTCGCCGGCAAAGTGTTTGTCGTCGGCGGATACGGCTGGTGCTCGCGCGGCATTGCGAGTCGCGGACGCGGGTTGGGGGCGCGCACGATTGTTACCGAAGTCGATCCACTCAAAGCACTCGAAGCGGTGATGGATGGCTTTGAAGTGATGACGATGGAGCAAGCGGCAAAGATCGGCGATATTTTTGTAACCGCAACCGGCGACAAGAACGTCATTGACGAACGCCACTATCCGTACTTGAAAGACGGCGCGATCATTTCCAACTCCGGACATTTCAACGTCGAGATCAATATTCCGGAACTTGAAAAGTTAGCGGTCGAAAAACGACACGTGCGCGATTCGGTCGATCAGTACATTTTGAAAGATGGTCGCCGCATCAACTTGCTGGCGGAAGGACGTTTGGTCAATCTCGCGGCGGCGGAAGGACATCCATCGAGCGTGATGGATATGTCGTTTGCGAATCAAGCGTTGAGCGCGGAATATCTCGTCAAGCACGGCAAGACGTTGCCGAAAAATGTGTTCGCCGTGCCCACCGAAATCGACAAGGAAATTGCGCGTTTGAAACTAGAAGCGATGGGCATCACCATCGATCGATTGACGCCGGAACAAGAAGCGTATCTGGCGAGTTGGGAAGAAGGAACGTAGAACAATTTTCGATTTTCGATTTATGATTTTAGATTGACAAACCAGATGACTCGATCAGAAATCGGCAATCGAAAATTGCAAATTGAAAATCAGAAATGGAGATGAGATGACTACCACATTCATGAGCGCGCCAAAACTGTTGCTCACATCGGAATCGGTGACGGAAGGACATCCGGATAAAGTCTGCGATCAGATTTCGGATGGCGTGTTGGACGCGATTTACGCCCAAGACCCAATGGGACGCGTGGCGTGCGAAACGGCGGCGAGCGGCGGCTTGATCGCGGTGATGGGCGAAATCACGACGACCGCATCGTTCAACGCGTACGAGATCGTACAAAAGACATTGGAAAAAATCGGCTACACCGATTCCAAATACTGGCTCGATTACAAAACGGCCGGCATTATCGCCGCGATCAAAAAGCAATCGCCGGACATTGCGCAAGGCGTGAACGATGCACTGGAAGAACGCGATGGCAGTGGCGACCCTATCGACAAAATCGGCGCAGGCGATCAAGGGATGATGATCGGCTTTGCGTGCAACGAAACGGAAGAATATATGCCGTTGACGATTGCGCTCGCGCATCAACTCGTCAAGCATCTAGCAAAACTGCGCAAGAACGGCACACTGCCCTACCTGGGACCGGATGGCAAATCGCAAGTGACGGTCGAGTACGCGTTCGGCAAACCGAAACGTGTCGATGCCGTCGTCATCTCGACCCAGCACACGGACAGCGTTTCGCAAAAGCAAATTCGCGACGATGTAATCGAACAAGTGATTCACGTCGTCTTACCCCCGAATCTCATCGACAAGAATACGCGGTTCTACGTCAATCCGACCGGTCGATTCAACATCGGCGGTCCCGTGGGCGATGCTGGGTTGACCGGGCGCAAGATCATCGTCGATACGTACGGCGGAATCGCGCGGCACGGCGGCGGTGCGTTCTCCGGCAAAGACCCAACGAAGGTCGATCGCTCGGGCGCGTATATGGCGCGCTACGTGGCGAAGAATGTCGTCGCGGCGGGCCTCGCCGAACGCTGTGAAATGCAAGTCGCGTACGCGATTGGCGTCGCGCGTCCGATTTCGATCATGCTCGAGACGTTCGGCACGGAACAAATTCCGCACGACAAGATTGTCGAACTCGTCAACAAGCATTTCGATATGCGCCCGGCGGCGATCATTCGCGATTTGAATTTGCGCCGTCCGATCTATCAAGCGACGGCGGCGTACGGGCACTTTGGCCGGCACGACATCGACGCGCCGTGGGAGGTGATGGACAAGGCAGAAGCGTTGCGGAGTGAAGCGGGGTTGTAAACGGTCGAGACCTTTCGCTCGAAATGACAAGGTGTAGATCGAACTTGGGTTTGTTGTTCTCCGTCTATTGACCTTGCCTGTCCACCGCGATAAAATCTAATTGCCGTTTTTCGGAATAAGAACGCTCTTGCAAGTCTTGGCTCAATTGCTTTGCGCGTTTTGGCAAGCAACAAGTGAAGGAGGTAAACATGACCACTGTCATCGGGGCGATTCTCGTTCTGCTTGGACTCGGTTTCATCATGCGCGGGCTGGGCGGCGTATTCGGCATTCTTGCCGCGCCCTCAAAGGATCGCTCGGGATTGGATCCGATCACCAAGTTCATCGAGGCGGTTACCGATCTGGTGGAAGCGCTGACCAAAGCACCCAAGTGGCTCTCCGCGACCGTGATCGGCATTCTGCTGGTTTTGCTAGGCGCGTGGATTGGCGGCTGGCTGCCGCCGCTTCCGATCTAACCGCGCCGGTGCGACACAATCGATCACCACAGTTGCCTGGGTAACGTTTGCTTTAGTGTTATCTGTGCAGACAGTTTCCGCGCGTTCCGGGAAAACCGGAACGCGTTTTGATTATATGCTGACTAATTGATAAAACGACGAAGGCGTACGTGAAAAACGATGGACAAAACGTTGGTTGCTTAATCCGCGAAAGCGGATTGCGTGACGTGGTAGACGCGATTTCCACCCGCCAATTTAAACTTGCCCGCAAACTGAATTACACCCTTCCGGCTCCCTACTCTCTACCCCCCAATCAAATGCATCGCATTCTTCCGCAGTGACACTGTCCACGCGCGTTGATGCGCCAGATTCAACCGTTCGTAGATGTACACCGGCAACTCGATTTGCAAATCGTAATCCTGTTCCGCAACTAACCGCGCGTCGCTCGCGCGAAAGAACAGCGTCGCCGTCATCCCATCATTCATCGCGCGCACAATTTCACCGTGCAACGCATTCTCGTCCGACGATCGCCCCGCGCGTTCCGGTCGCAAGAGCATCACGCGTTCCGCGCGCAAACAGACCGCCACGCGCGCGCCGACCGCAAACGGATACGCTGGCGCATCAATGACTTGTTCGCCGATGCGCACGCGACAACCAGCCTCATCGCGCGCTTCGATTGTTCCCGCCAAGATATTTTTCACGCCAACCGCGCGCGCGACCGGCAGACAATTCGGTCGGCGCAAGATTTCGCCCGGCGCATCGATTTGCAAAATAGCGCCGGCATTCATCACCGCGAGTTTGTCTGCGAGAAAATACGCCTCGCCTAAATCGTGCGTTACAAAAATCGTAGGAATTTTGAATTCGCGTTGCAACTTGAGCAGTTCGCCGCGCAATTGCATTCGCGTCGGCGCGTCGAGCGCGCTGAACGGCTCGTCGAGCAAAAGCAAATCCGGACGCGGCGCAAGCGCGCGCGCCAACGCGACGCGCTGTTGCTGTCCGCCGGAAAGTTGCGCGGGATGACGATGCGCTAACGATTCGAGTCCGATAAGGTGAAGCAATTCATCGATGCGCGCATTCGCAGCGCGCGCGCCGCGCAAACCGTAACCGATGTTCTGCGCGACGGTGAGATGCGGAAAGAGTGCATAGTTTTGAAACACATAACCGATGCGGCGCGCGCGCGCGGGAATATTCACGCCAGCCGTCGAATCGAACAATGCGCGTTCGTCCAATCGAATTGCGCCGCGATCCGGCGCAACCAGCCCGGCAATGCAATTCAATGTCATCGTTTTCCCTGCGCCAGACGCGCCGAACAACGCCAGAATCTCTGCGCCGATTTCGAACTGCGCGTGCAGAAAAAAATCGCCCCAGCGTTTTTCGATTGCCACACTAAACATTGCGCCGTGCCTCCACGCGCGGTTGCATTCGATTGACGATCAAGAGACTGACAAACGACAATCCACTCAACACCAGCACCATTCCATTCGCATCGGCGTAACGACCGGCTTGCACCGCATCGTAAATCGCAAGCGGCGCCGTTTGCGTGATGCCGGGGATGTTGCCGGCAATCATCAACGTTGCGCCAAACTCGCCCAGCGCGCGGGCAAAACCGAGAACCAAGCCGGCGAGAATACCGCGCCGCGCGAGCGGCAGGGTAACACGCCAGATGATTTCCGATTCCGTCGAACCAAGCGTGCGCGCCGCATTTTCGAGCGCGGGATCAACGTTGGCAATCGCGGCCTTGGACGATTGCACCATCAGCGGCAAAGCAACGATGATCGCCGCGACGACCGCCGCCTGCCACGTAAACAAAAGATTGATTCCTGTCAATCGCACCAGCCCATCGCGTCCTAGCGCAATGAGCAAATAATAACCGATAACGGTCGGCGGAAGAACGAGCGGCAAATTGATCAACGTCTCGACAATGATTTTGCCGGCAAATTGCGCGCGCGCCAAAAACAGTGCCAGCGAAAGCCCGATGAGCAAAATTCCAAAGATCGCCAAACCGGTAACTTGAAGCGACAATAGAAACGGATGCCAACTCATTTGAGCAATTCCTTTTCTTCACCGGGCAAGATAAAGCCGTACTTGACCATCGTCGCGCGCCCGGCGGGAGTGCTAACAAAAGCGATGAACGCACGCGCCTCTCGTTCGTTTTTTGCGCCCGCGACGATGCCGAGCGCCTGATCGAGCGGTGTGTGTAATTCTTGGGGAATCAACACCCAGCGTCCCGTTGATCCCGCGCTGAGCGAGAGTGCGATGATTGCCGCATCGGCGTTTCCGGTTTCCGCGAATTGTTTCGTTTGACTGACATTCTCGCCAAAGACAAGTTTGGGCTGGATGACATCCCAGACCGCGGCTTTTTGCAACGCCTCGCGCGCCGCCACGCCGTACGGCGCGTGCTCCGGATTGGCGATTGCCACCCGTTTGATTTCAGGTTGCGTGAGATCGCCAAGCGATTGCAGACGCATCAGATTGTCCGCGCGCGTCCACAGCGTAATGCGTCCGCGTGCGTAAAGTTGCGCCGTGTTGGAAAGAATCATGCCACGCGCCGCCAGCTCGTCCACGTAAGCGCGATTGGCGGCGGCGAACAAATCGACCGGCGCGCCTTGCGCGATTTGTTGCGCTAGTTGGCCGGTGGAACCAAAATTGAAAACGACGCGCGTGCCGGTTTCTTTTTCGAACTGCGCGCCGATTTCGGTGAACGCCAATTGGAGATCCGCCGCGGCAGAAACGGTGAGCGTCGGTTTTGTTGTGGGTGCACACGCGGCAAGCAGAAACAAGATTGGAACGAGAATCAAATGACGCATCTTGAAATCACATCCCGCTTTTGTCATTGCGAGCCGCATAGCGGCGAAGCAATCCCCAAATTGCAATGAGGCGATTGCTTCGTCGCCGCTTGCGCGGCTCCTCGCAATGACAGGTGAATCTTAACCGAATCACTCAAAAAGTCAATCGTTTTTCAATCGCGCCAATTTGATGTATAATGCACTCAAACTCGCTGGGGAGTGATATGAATGACCGAACGACCGATTCGTGTGCTGGTGGCAAAGCCGGGACTCGATGGACATGATCGCGGCGCAAAGGTGGTCGCGCGTGCGTTGCGCGATGCCGGAATGGAAGTGATTTACACCGGCATTCGTCAAACGCCGGAGATGATCGCCGAAGCCGCGTTGCAAGAAGATGTCGATGTCGTCGGATTATCGATTTTGTCCGGCGCGCATATGGACTTGTTCCCGCGCATCATCGAGCAATTGAAGCAACGCCAACTCGACGACGTATTGCTTGTTGCCGGTGGCATCATCCCGGATGAAGATATGCCGACGCTCAAACAAATGGGGTTTGCCGGCTTGTTCGGTCCCGGCGCATCGACGCAAGACATCGCGGCATTCATCCGGCAAGAAATCGCCAAGCGCGGAGCGAAACCGGTGTGAACGTCGAAGCCATAAAAACGTTGCGCGCCGGGAACGCGCGTGCCGTCGCGCGCGCGATCAGCGCGGTGGAACGCGGCGGCGCAGACGCGCGTGAAATCATCGCCGCGATTTTTCGCTTCACCGGGCGCGCGCATATCATCGGTGTGACTGGCGCGCCAGGCACCGGCAAAAGCACGCTCGTCAACGAAATCGCCAAGCAGTATCGCCGACGCGGAAAACGCGTCGGTATTGTTGCTGTCGATCCAACGAGTCCCTTCAGCGGCGGCGCGATCCTGGGGGATCGCTTGCGCATGCAAGATTTGTCCGGCGATCCCGGCGTATTCATCCGGTCGATGGCAACGCGCGGCAATTTGGGCGGCATCGCCGCGGCAACGTCGGACGCGGTGCAAGTACTCGACGCCGCCGGGTTTGAAATCGTTTTGGTCGAAACGGTGGGCGCGGGACAGAACGAAGTTGATATTGCGAAGAACGCGCACACGACGATGGTCGTCGATGCGCCCGGCTTGGGCGACGACATTCAAGCAATCAAAGCCGGGATTTTGGAAATCGCCGATCTGCTCATCGTCAACAAAGCCGATCACGATGAAGCAAGCGCGACCGTCGCCGCGCTCGAAATGAATTTGAATCTCAAACCGTTCAAGGAAAATGATTGGCGACCGCCGGTGCTCAAAACGATTGCGCTTGACGGCACCGGCGTGGCAGATGTCGTCGATTGGATTGGCAAGCATCGCGCGTATTTGGAAACGCACGGACAATTGGAAACGCGCGAACGCAATCGTTTCCGCGCGGAATTGGAAATGGTTGTGCAACGCGAGTTGATGACGCGACTCTTGCGCGGCGTGAATGGGACAAAGATCGAAACGTTGATCGACAAAATTGCGACACGCGAGATGGACGTGTATACGGCGGCGGAAAGCTTAATCGGATAATGCATCTTTTTCTCATTCGCCACGGCGAGACCGATTGGAATAATGAACACCGCATCCAAGGGAATACCGATACACTATTGAACGCGAACGGCATCGCGCAGGCAAAGCAACTTGCGGCGCGTATCGCCGGCGAAAAAATTGCTGCGTTGTACGCCAGCCCGCTCGCCCGGGCGCGTGCAACCGCAGAAATTATCGCGGACAAAGCCGGCGTCGCGTTGATTCTCGATGATCGCTTGAAAGAAAAAGGGCTGGGTGATTTGGAAGGGCTGACGGTCGATGAATTCGAGTTGCATTACCCGGACTTGTACCGCGGCTGGATTTCCAGCGCCGAGCATTTTCCGTTGCCCGGCGAAGAATCGCCGGCGCAGTTGCGCGAACGCATCGTCGCGTTTCTCGATGATTTGCGCGCGTGGCACACGAACGGCGCGCGAGTCGCCATCGTAACACACGGCGGCACGATCAGCATGTTCGTCAGCACATTGATCGGTTTGGCGGTCAACCAGCGTTCGCCGTTTTGGTTCGACAACGCATCGATCACGCTGGCGGATTTGACCGGCGCGCGACCGCGCGTGAAATTGCTGAACGACACGTGTCATCTAGCAAATGGCGAATTGCGAAAACCATAATTCCTAACTCACCTTACGCAATCCAGATTGATTTTACCGCAGAGCACGCGGAGAACGCCGAGATTTTCCAATGTTTTTCTCTGCGAACTTTGCGTTCTCAGCGGTGAAATTGCGTAACGTCAGTTCCTAATTCGCAATTTGCAATTTGAACGGAGACCAATGAGTACTCAGGACAATGCGACTGAAATAGAGCAATTGTTAAAAGATGCCGAGACCGCAACCCAAGCCGAAGATTGGGATCGCGTCGTCGCGCTGTACCGCAAACTGCTTTCGTTCGATCGGGTGATTCAAGGCGCGGAAGCAAAATTACAGTGGGCGTTGCGAATGAAAGACATCGACGCGCATTACCGGCAAGGCAAAGAATATTTGCAGGCAAAGCAGTACGACCAAGCACTCGCCGCGTTACGCAAAGCGCGCTTGATGTACGCCAGTCATTACAAAGATACTGACCAAATGATTGTGGAGGCACAAACCGCCATGCAAAAAGCCAATTGGCAAGCGCGCCCGGCAACCTCGGCGAAGAAAGGGTGCTTTCTCACCGGCGCGCTCGCACTGATCACAATTTTATCGACGTTATTTTTAATTTCGTGTTCGTCCGCGCCTGCCAGCACCGGCGGCAGCGCGGAAAAATTACAACCCCAACAAAGGAGTGAAATGTACAAATCAGCCCCGGCGATGACCATCGACGTGAACAAGACTTACGTCGCAACGATCAAAACGGCGAAAGGCAACATCGTCGTCGAGTTGTATCCGAAGGACGCGCCGCAGCACGTAAACAATTTCGTGTTTCTCGCGCGCGACGGGTTTTATAACGGTCTCAAATTCCATCGGGTTGAACCCGGCTTTGTAATTCAAGGCGGCGACCCGTTGGGCAACGGCACCGGCGGACCCGGCTACACCATTCCGCCGGAGATCAAAGCCAAGCACACCAAAGGCGCAATCGCGATGGCACGGCGCGGCGGTCCCGCGCAAACCACGCCGAGCAGTGGCAGTCAGTTTTACATCACACTCGCCGCCACACCGTTCCTCGATGGACAATACACCGCGTTCGGTCAAACGACTGCCGGGATGGACGTCGTCGAAAAAATTGCGATTGGCGATGTGATTCAATCGATCACGATTGAGGAAAAATAATTATCCAATCCCCGCCCTCGGCGGGAAGGGACAAGGGGATCGGTGGAGGCATCGATGACAAAGATGTTCGGTGAATCGGCGATCTTTTGCGGGCGAAGCAATCGACCATTGGCGGAAGCGATTTGCAGGCATTTGGAAATCGAGTTGGCAGAAGCCAACATCTTTGATTTTCCGAATGAAAATATCTTTCTCCAACTCAAACGCAGTGTGCGCGGCGCTGATGTCTTTCTGGTGCAAAGTCTGTCGTCGCCGGTCAACCGCAACATCATCGAGATGTTGATCTTTATCGATGCACTCAAACGCGCGTCGGCGGGACGCATCACCGCGGTCATTCCGTACTATGCCTACGGTCGCAGTGACAAAAAAGACCAGCCGCGCGTGCCGATCACCGCGCGCTTGCTCGCCGATTTGATCGTAACCGCCGGCGCGGATCGATACATGACAATCGACTTGCACGCCGGACAGATTCAGGGCTTTTTCAGCATCCCGGGCGACGAGTTCACCGCGTTCCCAATTATCGCAGATTATCTCGCCGAGAAAAATATTCCGGATGCGGTCGTCGTCTCCGCCGATCTCGGCTTTGCGAAAAAAGCACGCGATTATGCCCGGCGGCTCGATCTACCGCTCGCGTTCATCGAAAAGCGGCGGATTGGCAATGATCCAAAAGCCCAAGCCCTGACCGTCATCGGCGATGTTCAAGGCAAGAACGTGATCTGGGTCGATGAAGAAGTGGACACCGCCGGCACACTCGTCGAAGGCATCGATCTCTTGCGACGCAGTGGCGCGCGCAACATTTATACGGCTTGCACACACGCGCCGCTCTCGCCTCCCGCCATCGACCGTTTGCGCGATGTGCCCATCGAAGAATTCATCTGCACGGACACGATCCCTTTACCGCCCGAAAAACATCTGCCGTACTTCAAAGTGCTCTCGGTTGCGCCGCTATTGGCGGAAACGATTGCGCGCACCCACGAAGGACGCAGTGTGGGCGAATATTTGCACGATACGCAGTAATTGCAGATTTTAGATTTTTGAATCTGCAATCTGCAATTTGCAACTTGAAATTAGGAAGCGATGCTCAAAAACCTGTACACTAAACTGACCGGCGATCCGAACGAAAAAGAAATCAATCGGCTCAAGCCGGTCGTTGATGAAATCAATAAACTCGAACCGACAATTCAGAAACTCTCCGACGCGCAATTGCGCGCCAAGACCGACGAGTTCAAAACGCGGTTGAACGATCAACTTGCCGAACCGCGCGCGCGCGTCGATGAATTGCGCCAGCAATTCGCCGTCGCCGACACCGACACGCGCCACGTGATGGAAGACCAGGTTAAACAAGCAGAAAAAGAATTGGTCGATGCTGAACGCGCGGCGCTGGACGAAATTTTACCAGAAGCATTCGCGTGCGTGCGCGAGGCAAGCATCCGCACGACCGGCTTGCGCCACTTTGACGTGCAAATGATCGGCGGCATCGTTCTGCACGAAGGCAAAGTCGCCGAGATGAAAACCGGCGAAGGCAAAACCCTCGTCGCTACATCGCCGTTGTATCTGAACGCACTCCTCGGTCGCGGCGCACATTTGGTTACCGTCAACGATTACCTCGCGCGTTACCACACCCAAATTATGGGACCGATCTATCACGCGCTGGGCATGAGCGTCGCCGCGTTACAACAAGGCGAAGAGAAAAAAGCATTGCTGTACGACCCAACGTTTGAAGCATCGACGCGCGAATTGAATCATTTGCGCGGCTGCGAACGCGCAGAAGCGTACCGCGCCGACATCACGTACGGCACCAACAGCGAATTCGGTTTTGATTATCTGCGCGACAATATGGCGTGGCGGCTCGATGACCGCGTGCAACGCGAATTGTATTACGCCATCGTCGACGAAGTCGATAACATTCTGATCGACGAGGCGCGGACGCCACTCATCATTTCCGGTCCCGCTGGCGAAGCGTCGGACGAGTACTATCGCCTCGCGGAAATCGTGCGCAAGTTGTCGCCCGATCATTACACCATCGATCAACGCACGCGCGCAATCACGCTGACCGAAGCCGGCTACGACCGCGTCGAAGAATTGTTGAACCTTCGCTTGACAAATCCAGATCGCCCGGAAGAAGCCGACCCCAACCAACTCAAGACGATGCATCATCTGGAAGCGGCGCTGAAAGCCGAGTACTTGTTCAAACGCGACAAGGATTACATCGTCCGCAAAGGCCAAGTCATCATCGTCGATGAATTCACCGGGCGTTTGATGCCGGGGCGCCGTTGGTCGGATGGGTTGCATCAAGCCGTCGAAGCGAAAGAGAAACTGCCGATTCAACAGGAATCGGTTACGTACGCGACGATCACACTCCAGAATTATTTCCGGCTCTACAAAAAACTTGCCGGGATGACCGGCACAGCGAAAACCGAAGAAGACGAACTGTATAAAGTTTATGGTTTGAGCGTCGTCGTCATTCCGACCAATCGTCCGATGATTCGCGTCGATCAGCCGGACTTGGTGTATCGCAACGAAGAAGCCAAGTGGCGCGCCGTCACTATCGAGGTGGCGCAAACGTACGCGCGCGGACAACCGACACTCATTGGCACAACGTCGGTCGAGCAATCGGAACGGTTGAGCCGCCGCTTTGCCGCCGACAAGCTCGATTTGTTCGTGCGCGCGCGCTTGCTGCAGCAATTTGTCGAAGCGAACAATGCGCTGAGCGACAAGCAACGCACGACGTTGAAACTGATTCTGTCGCGCGCGCTCGATGACGCACATGAGAATTACGACGAAGCATTGTCGTCCCGGCTCTTTCACGATTACGATTTGGGCGCAGTCATCAACGCGACGCGCAAATTAAACAAGGACGCGCGCGAGCTGGTTCGGCTCAAAGCGCGCGCCAAAAGTCCCAAAAGCGATTTGAGCGACAAGGAATCAAAAGAACTTGAGGCGGTGAGCGAGCGCGCGTTGCGCTTTGCGGTCAAATTGCAAGATTTGAATTTGCGGCTCGACGGCGCGCAAAACTTGTGCGACGAAATCGCGCAACATCCGGACGATCTGGCAAAAATCGCGCCGCGTTTCAATTTGCCGTTAGAAACGGCAATGGCGGTGTATCAGGATTTGCGCTTGTCGCGCGACGAAATGCAAAACATCAATCGCGCGCTTATCGATGAGCTGGGCGACGCGGAAGCCGTGCGCGAAGAATTTAGCGTACGTGCCGGCGATTTGGACCTCATCGTCAAACGATTATTTTTACGCGGCGAGGATGTAACGCGCCTCGCCAAAAAACTTGGCGTGAATGCCGACCCGCTTGCGCCGGCAAATTTGCCGGCAACGCGCGAAATTCTCGGTATCGAAGACGAACAAGCCATCACCCAAATTTTGCGCGAAGGGATTAAACATTCGGTCTTGAACGCGAAGGAACATGAAAAAGAAGCCGGCATCATCGCGCGCGCCGGCGAACTGCACGCGGTTACACTGGCGACGAATATGGCGGGACGCGGCGTCGACATCAAACTGGGTGGCGAATTGCACGAGGAAACGCTGACGGAAGTTGGGCGCGTGCTCCGTCGCAACGGCATCGATCCGTACAATCTAACCTTCGATCAAATTCTCGACGCCTTGGAAAAAATTCCGCCGGCGAATTACGAACTCGATAAAGAGCCCGTCGAGCGCTTCAAGCGATATATGTACGAACGCGCCAAAGTGCGCGAACTCGGCGGTCTGCGCATCATCGGCACGGAACGCCACGAGGCGCGCCGCATCGACAATCAGTTGCGCGGGCGTTCCGGGCGTCAAGGCGATGCCGGGTCGTCGCGTTTTTACGTCTCGCTCGAAGATGAAATCATGCGGCGGATGGGCGGCAAGAGTTTGATGGATCGCGTCTGGATCGAAGATATTCCAATCGAAAGTGGCGCAGTGACGAGCGCGATTGGACAGTCGCAGATCAAGATGGAGTCGTACAACTTTGACATCCGCAAACATCTGCTCGAATACGACGACGTGCTCAACAAACAGCGCGAAATCATTTACGGTCAGCGTTATCGCATTCTGACCAAAGCCGATTTGCGCGACGATGTCCGCAGTTGGTTCGAAGAAGAAATTCAGCGTATCATCGACGAAGACCTGAAAGCCGGCGTCCACGCGGAATCCAAATTGCTTTTGCATCTCGATTCGATGATGCCCGGTTTTTCCATCAACGAAAACGAAATGTGGCCCCCCTACTCGCTCGCGCTTGTGCAACGCGAACTCGGCGAAGCGCCAGACGCCAAGAAAATCATCGATGCGGTGCGCGGCGCGTTGGAAGCGCAACGCGATTTCATCACGCAAGCAATTGTGCCGGAATCGATCAACACGTTCGAGCAACAGTACAAATCGACCTGGGATGAAATCGAAGACCTGGCGAAAAACACGCTGAGCACGTTGCGGCAAGAAGCGGAAGAACAAAATCGCCAACTCGATGCGCGGACGCTGACCCAAAGCGTGAGTCAAGCGGTTGGTATGCAACTCGACTTGCAACGCGGCGTCGAGTTGAACGAGCGCACAATTCTGAGTGCCGTCCGGCGCGCTTTTGATGCGCGCATCGTCGAGCAAACGGTGCGGCGCATTGCCAAGCGCGCGAATCAGGAATTCACGTTGCGTTGGAGCGCCAACGACGGCGCGCTCAACTTCGATGCTTTGCGCGATCAAATTGTCGTAGCCATCGACGAAGCGTTCACGCAACAGGCGAACAAGATTTTGGCAGAAGTCGAGCGCGAAATCAAGCCGGAGAAATTACAGGGCACACGGTTGGCATTCGCGTTATTCCATCTCGCGCACACGCGTCAACCAATTTTCGATCAGCGGACGCATCGCAAGTTGGAAATTATGATTCCGCGGTTTGCGTGGGTGCATCTCGCAGCAACACATCTTCCAAAAGATAATGAGGTCTTGCGCGACGAAATCGAACAGTACTGGAAACAATCGCTGGAACAGGTTGAACCGTTGCGCGGCGGTACGGCGGCGTTCAACGATTTATTGCGCGAGTTGATGCTCACCATCGTCTCGACGCAGTGGGTCGATTATCTCACCGCCATTGAAAATTTGCGCGAAGGTATTGGCTTGCAAGCGCTGGGGCAACGCGATCCGCTCGTGGAATACAAACGCCGCGCGTTCGTGATGTTCGAAGATTTGTACCGCCGCATTCGCTCGCAAGTGGTAACGTACGTGTTCACATACCAGTATCGCGGCTTGGCACGGCTGGAAGGACAACAACGCGATCGGGAATCGCGGCAGGCAATCGAAAGTCAGGCGCTCGTCGCTAGTCAACAGCCGGCAGTAGGCAGTCCGCAGAAGGCAGAAAGCAGTCCGCAAACAGCAGTCAGCAGTAAATCGAAAGCGGAGAGCAAAAAGCCGGAACCGCAACGCAAACCGATGAACGCGCCGGCGGGGACGAAGATCGGGCGCAATGATCCGTGTTGGTGCGGGAGCGGAAAAAAGTACAAGAACTGTCACATGCAGAGTGATATGAAATAGCAAATTGTCATCCTGTCATTCTGAGTCGCACATTCGCTATGCTCAGTGTAAACTCCGCGGCGAAGAATCTGGCAATTCACTTTAAACAGTTACGCGCTAGATGCTTCGCTTAGCATGACAGACTAACGACACCCACGATGTCAGAGCATTCAATCTCCGCGCACGTTTGCGTTGTCATTCCAACGTACAAAGCCGAAGCACACATCGCCCGGGTTCTGCGCGGAATTCCGGCGTTCGTCCGCACGATCATCGTCGTCGATGATTGCAGTCCCGACCAGTCGTACGCCAACGCGCGAGCGGTGAATGACCCGCGTGTTCATTTCGTCCGGCACGATGTCAATCAAGGCGTCGGCGGCGCGATGCTGAGTGGATACAAACAGGCAGTCACGCTCGGCGCGGAAATCATCGTCAAGATGGACAGCGACGATCAGATGGACCCGGCATTCCTGCCCGCGCTGATCGCGCCCATCGCGCAAGGTCAAGCCGATTACACCAAAGGCAATCGCTTTTTGCACATGCGCCAATTAAAAGCGATGCCGCTCACGCGGCGAATTGGTAATCTGGGTCTGTCGTTCTTGACGAAGATGGCTTCGGGACTGTGGAATGTCTTTGACCCGACGAACGGGTACACCGCGATTCATGCCTCGCTCATTCCGTTGCTGGACGAAGCGGCAATCGACCGGCGATTTTTCTATGAAAGCAGTTTACTGTTGGAATTGGGATTGTTGCGCGCCGTCGTTCGCGATGTGTATATGCCGGCGCGTTACGCGAACGAATCGAGCAACCTGTCCGAGTGGAAATCGCTCATCGAGTTTCCGATGCGTTTGTTCAAAGGTTTTATCCGGCGCGTGTGGATTCAATATTTTCTCCGCGATTTTGGTCTGGTCTCCGTTTTTCTCATTAGTGGCATCCTCCTCTTTTTATTCGGCACGATTTTCGGCGCGTATCATTGGTGGCGCGGTCTCCAATCGAACCTCGCCACGCCAACCGGGACGGTGATGCTGGCGGTGCTGCCGATCATTTTAGGTGTGCAATTTCTCCTGCAAGCGGTGGTGCTGGACGTGCAGAACGTCCCCACTTTGCCCATTCATCAACGAGTCAGCGCCAAACCTTAGAAATCAAAAGTCAGAAACACTCTGAAAAAATCGGAGTGTTTTTTGTTCGTAACGCTTTGCGTAACGTTTTCGGAACGGTCGTGCGTTATAGTGCCATTGAAGATACAAAAGGAGGCGCACGATGAAGCAAATGATAGCCCGAAACACAACTGTCGGCGATGCGGCGGTGGATGGTTTGCTCGCTGGCATCGCGGCAGGCATCGTGATGGCGGCGTATTTGGTCGGCGTGAGTTTGTTCGGCGAAGGCGTGGCGGTGCTGAATCGCTTTGATCCCAGCGGTGCGTCGCCGGTGGTTGGCACGCTGATGCACCTCGCGGTGTCGGGGGTCTACGGCGCGGTGTTTGGCATCGTATCAAACTGGATTCGCCGATTCAATTTGCCGGCGTGGTTGAGCGGGTTGACGTTCGGGCTGGTGTTGTTTGCTTTGGCGGCAACGATCATTCTGCCGAGCAGTCGTTCCGCGGTTGCGGGAATTCCCATCGTCCATTTTGGAATCGCACACGTAATCTATGGGTTAGTGATCGGCATCATCATCAACCGAAATTCAAAATCCTAGGAGGAAAAAAGATGGACGTCTATGTGTTAACATTGCGTCTCTTGCATATTGGAGGAGGCGTGTTGTGGGCAGATTGCTCTGCATGTCGCTCGCGCGCTATATCTAACGCGGCGGGAAACATAACAAAAATTCTCTGAGGAGGGAAAAATGTTCGGTAATATTATTAGTCTGCTCGTGCTCGTCGCGTTCGTCGTGCTGTTTGGCTGGCTCGCCAAACGTGCGTGGGGCGCGAAACGCTGGTTTATCAAATTTCCCGGCGTCATCTTGGCGGGTCTGCTCGCGCTCGTGTTCCTGCTCGTCGTGTTCGTCGCGGGCAAAGGTATGGCAATGACGTATTTCCCGGCATCCGCGCCGGTGACGAATCTCAAAGTCGAGGGAACACCGGAGCAAATTGCGCGCGGCAAATATCTGGCGTACATCGATTGCGTGGGTTGTCACGGTGTCCAGGAAGAATTTCCGCTCAGCGGTGGATTGGATCTATCGGCAGAAATTCCGTTACCGATTGGTGCTTTTGTAGCTACCAATCTCACCCCAGGCGGTGTGTTGAAAGACCGCACCGACGGCGAATTGTTTCGCGCGATTCGGCACGGGGTCGCCAAAGATGGCAAATTGTTGGCGTTCATGTCGCTGATGCCCGCGCGCCAGTTGAGCGATGATGACACCAAAGCACTCATCGCGTTCTTCCGATCCCAGCCGGCGGTGGAAACCAAAACGAATGGCGGCGATGATCCCAACCTGCTCGGCGCGATTCTCTTTGGCGCCGGGATGTTTCCCGCGCCCGACCCCATCAACAAAAATCCGATCATCGCACCAGCCAAAGGTGTGACCGCCGAGTACGGCAAATACGTTGCGACGTTTGGCGGTTGTCGTGGATGTCACGGAACCGATATGACCGGCACGCCACCCAGCAGTCTCGATCCTGCCGGCGTACCTAATCCGCGACCAATCGTCGGTACGTGGACGCGTGAGCAATTCATTCAAACGATGCGCACCGGCAACAAACCAACTGGGCAAGCATTCCCAGACACAATGCCCTGGAAAAATGCGTCACGGATGACGGATGAAGATTTGTTCGCACTGTACGAGTACATCAAAAAAGCGCCGTAACGAAACACCGATGATCGAGGATGCCTGTCGAAGAACGCACTGCTTTGACAGGCAATCTCGCTCCCGGAATCGAAAAGGGAAAAAATGTATCAGTGGCTTTCATTTCTGCACATTCTCGGCGTGTTTGGTTTCTTGCTCGCGCACGGAGCGTCGGCAAGTGTGGCATTCGCGCTACGGCAAGAACGCAATCACGAACGCGTACGCGCGCTCTTGACGCTGTCCGCCAGTTCGTACCCGGCGATGTACCTGTCGTTGCTCGTTCTGCTTGTGACCGGCATCATCACCGGCATTATGGGCAAGTGGTGGGGACGCGGCTGGATTTGGACATCGCTTTTCCTGCTCATCGCGATCATCGTGGCGATGTCGGTACTCGGCTCGGGCAAGCTCAGCATCTTGCGTAAGGCACTCGGTCTGCCGTACTTTGAGCGCGGCAAAGCGCAACCTGCTGTCGCGCCGGCAAGCACACAAGAAATCGATGCGTTGCTGGCAAAAAGCAATCCAATGTTAGTCTCGGTCATCGGCTTTGGCGGCATTGCTGTCGTCGCTTGGTTGATGATGTTCAAACCGTTCTAACCGAACGGAAATCTAACGAACCTTAAGGAGATTCACAATGGCAACATTCGAATTCACGATTACGATCAATCGTCCAGCGGCAGATGTTTTCAAGGCGCTAACCGATTTTGGATCGTACAAAAAATGGCAGACCGGCGTGATTGAATCTACGATTCTTTCTGCCGGCGCGATGGGAGTCGGTACTAGATACCGCTTCATCTCCGAGTTTATGGGGCAAAAGATCGAAGCGGAAGGCGAGGTAACCGCATTTGAGCAACCCAGCAAGTACGCGTGGAAATCAACCAAGGGACCGTTTCCGATGCAAGAAGTAACCACCCTGGAATCTGCCGGCGCGGCGACGGTCGTCAAAACAACAGTGACTGCGGAACTCGGCGGCTTTTTCAAACTCGCAGAAGGCATGGTCGTCGGGCAAGCGAAAAAGCAATTCGACGGCGATTACCAGAAACTCAAAGAGATGTTAGAAGCCGGCACGTTGTAAGCGAACTCCCAAACTTCCGAAATTTGGAAGATTTCGGAAGTTTGGGACACGGATTTGAAAATCAGGAGTTGCGTATGGCATCCACCCGCACGATGGTTTATGGCGCAGTCGTTACAATTTTTTCACTCTTTGGCGGATTGTTACTCGGCGTCATCATCGGCAACATCATTTTTGAATTGACGCCGGGACACACTTTTCAACCGCTCGATCCAATCCAAATCATTCTGCCCTCCATTGTCGCGCTCGCCGGCTTTTTTGCCGGCGGCGCGGCGTGGGGTGTGTTGATGGGACGCCTCGCGCGCGCAACGGATCGCCGACGAATGGCGATTGCCGGCGCGCTCGGCTTTGCGCCGATCACGCTTGCGTTGGCACTCTTGCTCCAAGTCATCGAACCGATTGCGCTGGAACAATTCGGCACGATCATTCCACTCCATCGATTGTTCACGCTGTTGTTCGTACCAACCGCGTTTCTCATCGCCGGTGTAAGCGCGTGTGCCATCGGCATCGGCTTGCGCGATCAAACGCTGGCGCAGTCGTTAGGGTGGCGCGTGGGATTTGCGGCGGCAATCGCGTTTTTGATTATCAACCTCGTGATGGAATCGGCGGGCTGGGTCGTAGGCGCACCGCGCGCGGCGGAACGCTTCACGATGTTGACGGTGATGTTCGTCGGCGATCTCGGCGCGGCGATGGTGGGCGGCACGTTGATGGCGCAGACGCTTGCAAAGCAATCACGGGCTATTGACCCACGTCCACAACGAACGTAGAATAGCGACCATTTGGAAGGACAGATCATGCAAACCTCACCATCGAACACGACGATACGCCAACCCTGGCTCAACGTTGCGCGCGCGGTGTGGCTCACCTCAACCATCATAGCGATCATTGCCTTGGCTGTTGAGATGGCGATCATCTGGGATGCTCCCCTGCCGAGTTGTACGGTGCCAAACGCGGTTTGCGGACCCTGGCAAGTAAGTCGAGAAGATATGGCGGTGGCGCAACAATCGGGATGGTCAGACCAATTTTTGGTCAACCTTTACTTTTTCAATAGCATTTTTCCCAAGGTGGCATTTGCCGTTGTCGGTTTGATTATCTTTTGGCGCAAGTCTGATGACTGGGTTGCACTATTGTTGTCGCTGATGTTGACTCTCTTTGCAACAGAAGGAATTCAACATCTGGGTGCATGGATGTCGGTAGTCAATGGGTTGTACGCCTTTGCAACCGGGATCTATTTTCTATTGCCCTTTATCTTTCCCAACGGACGCTTTGTGCCGCGATGGACACGTTGGATTGCGGCTCCTCTGATTGTTGCAGGGCTTGCCGTGCAATTCTCAACCGCACTAGGAGTGAGCACCAGTGATCAGGTTTACGCGCTTGCGCTCATGATCGTATTTTTGCTTTGGTTTCTCTTGGGTGGTTACGCAGCCATTTATCGGTACATGCGCGTCTCCACAATCCTCGAACGCCAACAAACCAAATGGGTGATGGCCGGCATCCTCGGTTCGTTCATCCTCTTTATTCCGTTTACGATTATTGCCACCGTCTTTCCACCTTCGCAACCGTCACCCAGCCGGCTTGCATTTGTCTTTCTGGTCTACCTTCCAATGGGCTTTTTCGGTTATCTCTTTATTCCTGTATCCATCGCCTTTTCCATCTTGCGTTATCGGCTGTGGGACATCGACATTCTCATCCGGCGCACGCTCGTCTACTCGGTCATCACCGCGTTGCTTGCGCTATTCTATTTCGGCGCGGTGATCCTCTTGCAACAACTCTTCCGTTCCCTCACTGGTGCCGGCGACGATTTGGCGATCATCGTTTCGACACTTGCGCTGGCGGCGTTGTTCAATCCACTGCGCCGTCGCGTGCAAGATGCCATCGATCATCGCTTCTATCGGCGCAAGTACGACGCGCAAAAAGTACTCGAGCGTTTCGCCGCAACCGCGCGCGATGAAGTCGAACTGGAAAAATTGACCGGTGAATTGTTGCGTGTGGTTGATGAGACGATGCAACCGACGCACGTGAGTTTGTGGCTGAAATCGACCGACGACCAACGACGGAGGACCGAAGGAGGTGAGATGACCAAAAAGATCTAGTCACGCTACCTCCAATGAAATTCAAAAAGTGAATCCAAGAAAAGAAAGGAAACAAAATGGAACGACGAATCATCAACCCGTGGAAATGGCAAGACGAGTTTGGCTATGTCCAAGCAAATGAGGTTCAGAACGCGCAACGAACGCTTTACTGCTCAGGACAGGCGTCAAACGATGCGGACGGCAAGGCGGTTTACCCGGGCGATATGCGCGCGCAAATCACGCTCACGCTTGACAACCTGGAAACCGTGCTCCGCGAATCGGGGTTCGCGTTCAAGGACATTGTGCGCTTGAACATCTTTACGACCGACGTGGATAAATTTTTCGAGAACTATGATGCGTTCATCACGCGCCTCGCCGAGGCAGGTTGTCGTCACACCGGTTGTCTGATCGGGGTCGCGCGGCTGGCGTTTCCAGAGATGATGATCGAAGTGGAGGCGACCGCCGTAGCGTAATCCCACATCCCCGAAAGGTCGGGGAGAGACCTTTCGGGGATGCCAGAGGAAAAAAGATGAACTCCACAAGCATCCCGGATCGACACCAACCCAAAGGACCTTGGCGCGCGATTGCCTGGTGCATTTGGGGATTGTCGTTGATCTTCACGATTCTCGGACTCACGCTGTTGGTCCTGACGCGCGACATGTCCTTCCCTGAACGGTGGGGCTTTCGTGGCTTCCCGGCGTTGTTAGCATTGGCTTTTGGCACGGTGGGCGCGCTTATCGCTTCGCGCCATCCGCGGAACGTCATTGGCTGGCTGTTTTGCGTGAGCGGTTTTCTCAACGGCGTGGAGGTGTTCTTGGAAGAATATCACGTGTATGCCAACCTCGCCCACCCCGGCACGTTCCCGGGGGGTCAAGTCGTACAATGGATCATCGCTTGGTTGTGGGTCTGGGCTTCGGGGACGGTCTGGATATTTCTTCTGCTCCTGTTTCCCGATGGACACCTGCTCTCGCCGCGCTGGCGGCCTATTGCCTGGGTGTCGGGAGCGGTCCTAGTTGCCACAGCGCTCGTGTTCGCCTTTGCCCCGACCCGCTATTCCGGCTATCAACATTCATTTGTGATAGAGGCGCCTGATGCGTTCTGGAGTCCGGTGTCCACCAGCGTCACCACTTTGCTGATCGCTTGTGTGCTGTGCGCCGCGTTTGCCCTCTTGCTACGCCTGCGCCGCGCGCAAGGCGAAAAACGCCAGCAGTTGAAATGGTTTGTCTATGCTGGCGCGCTGTTGGCAGTCGTGTCTCCGTTCTCCAGCATCAATGAGCTGTCCGGCTTGCTCATCCTCGCCTTGCTCGCGCTCCCAGTAGCGACTGGCGTCGCCATCCTGCGCTATCGTTTGTACGACATTGACATCCTCATCCGCCGCACCCTAATCTATTCGATCATCACCGCGATGCTCGCGCTATTCTATTTCGGCTCAGTGATCCTTTTGCAACAACTCTTCCGTTCCCTCACTGGCACCGGCGACGATTTGGCGATCATCGTTTCGACGCTTGCGCTCGCGGCTTTGTTCAATCCAGTACGAAGCCGAGTGCAAGGCGCAATCGATCATCGATTCTACAGGCGCAAGTACGACGCACAAAAAGTTCTGGAACGATTTGCGGCGACGGTACGCGATGAAGTTGAATTGGAAAAATTGACCGGCGAATTGTTGAATGTGGTAAACGAAACGATGCAACCAACGCACGTGAGTTTGTGGTTGAAAAAGACCGACGACCAATGACGGAGGACAGAAGGATGAACACACCGGAAAATCTCAAACTAACCGACGGCTCGCGCGTGGCGGTAATGGGTTGTGGTCCCGCCGGCTCCTTCTTCACCTACTTTTTGCTCGATATGGCGGAGCGCGTTGGCTTGGACATTCACGTTGATGTCTACGAGCCGCGCGATTTCACGATTCCCGGACCGCCCGGTTGCAATATGTGCGGCGGCGTGATCTCGGAATCGCTCGTGCAAAATCTTTCGACCGAGGGCATCATCTTGCCGACGAACGTCGTTCAGCGCGGTGTTGATTCGTACGTCTTGCACACCGACACCGGTTCGGTGCGCATCGACACGCCTTTGCACGAGAAACGCATTGCATCGGTCTTTCGCGGTCCTGGTCCACGCGATCTCAAAGAATTGCGCTGGGAAAGTTTCGACGGGCATTTGCAAAAACTGGCGATGCAAAAAGGCGCGCAGATGATTCGCGCGCGCGTTGAAAACATCGAACGCCAAGATGATCGGCTTGCGGTTACGGCAAAAGGCAAAACAGATATTTACGATTTGGTCGCGGTGACGACCGGCGTGAATACTGCCGCGCTCAAATTGATCGACAAACTAGGCATCGATTACAAACCGCCGCGCACCACCAAGACGTTCATCCGTGAATATAAACTGGGCGAGGAAACGATTGCGAAATATCTCGGCAGTTCGATGCACGTCTTTTTGCTCAACTTGCCGCGCCTGGAATTTGCGATGCTCGTGCCCAAAGGCGATTACGTTACGCTCGCGATGCTGGGTCACGACATCGACAACGATCTCGTCAAAGCATTCGTGCACAGCCCAACGTTTGCGGATTTGATGCCGCCGGAATTACAACTCGATGCGCCGCCGTGTCAATGTCAGCCGCGAATGACGGTGGATGGCGCAACGCAACCATTTGGCGACCGCATCGTTTTTATCGGCGATTGCGGTGTAACCCGGTTGTACAAAGACGGCATCGGCGCGGCGTATCGCGCGGCAAAAGCAGCGGCAACCACCGCGATTTTCGAGGGGATTGCCAAAGCAGATTTTCAGCGATATTATTTGCCCGCGTGTCGGCGGATGGAGAATGATAATCTCATCGGCAAGTTCATTTTCTTTGTAACAAGCATTCTCCAGCAATGGGCGTTTGCGCGCCGCGCGATGGTGCGGATGACGGCGTACGAGCAAAAGAAAAGCGAACGTCCCAAACGAATGAGTATGGTGATGTGGGATATGTTTACCGGGAGTGCATCGTACCGCGAAATTTTTCTGCGGATGTTGCACCCGTTGTTTATCGCGCGCTTGGCGTGGGATTTTTTCGTGGCAATCGTCAAGCCGCGCGAAAAAGTTGGCACGTGGACGAACGAATCGAGAAAAGCGTAGGGGCAACCCTCGCAGTTGTCCACCCAGTTTCGTTTTAGCGGAGGCATCAATGGAACAAAACACCCTGGGTAAACTGTATCAACCTGGTGATATTCTGATTCGCCAAGGCGAGGTGGGCGAGTGTATGTTCGTCATCCAAGAGGGACAGATTGCACTCGTGCGCGAGCAAAACGGGCAGGAAACATTTCTCGGCGTGCGCAGCGCGGGCGAGTTTCTGGGTGAGATGGCGATCTTTGAAAAAGAAGTGCAGCACGCCACCGCGCGCGCGTTGAGCCAGGTGCGCGTGCTCACCATCGACCGGAAGAATTTTCAACGGCGTATCCACGAAGACCCGTCGCTGGCGTACCGGCTTTTTCAATTAATGTCGCGCCGCATCCGCGAGTTGAGCCAGGAGATGACGATGCTCAAACAGGAATTAGATCGGCTGACGGAACGCCGGTCAGAACGCGACGCCGAAGGCGGATGAATGATCCAACCGACGCACGTGAGTTTGTGGCTGGTTACCGCTAAACCGGAGGATCGCTTTAAATGATTGGTTTGCGCGCGCGACTGAGCGGCTTGATCATCGCCGGCGTTTTTCTGGCGATCACCGGCGCGTACATCGGTTGGCACCTCTTTTCGTTTTCCGATGGCGCGCGATTGGAGCCGGGCGAGTCAAGCTGGACGAGTGAAGGCGTTCGCGTTACACCGTTGATCGAAATGTCCAACGGCTTGCGACGCGGTGATCTAGTTGTTGCCGTTGATGGTCGCTCAATGGAATTTTGGGCGCGTGCTTTATTCGAGCGCGGCATCGCGCGACCTATGTGGACAGGAAGCACGTTACCAACGTACACCGTTTTGCGCGACGGACAGCGCATCGATTTAGTCGTGCCACCGACGCCGTATCCACTCGGCGCGATTCTTGCCAAGAATTGGAGCACGATTCTGCTTGTCATTTTTTCGCAGATCATTATCACGCTCGTGTTTCTCGTCAAACCGTACGACCGCGCGCCGCAAGTTTTATTTTTGTGGGTGTGGAGTTTTTCGCACACGTACGTCTGGTCGATGGGGCTGACAGTTCCGGATATCGTCAATGGTGTTGGATATTGGCTACATCAACTTGGCGAAACCGGTATGTGGCTGATTTTTTGGAGTGCCTTGTTAGAATTCGCAATGGTTCTTATGCGCGAGCATCCGTTATTCCGCCAATATCGCTGGGTGCGGCCGGCGATTTATCTTTCCGCTTTCGTAATGTATTTCGGCTATCTGGCCATCTTGCGCTTTGTCTCGCCCAATCCGCTCCACTGGGTTGGGCGCACCATCATTGGCAACTGGCTCGTCGCGCTTGTGATGCAATTGGCAACGATCTATTTTATCATACGCGAATATCGCGCTGTGCGCGAGCCGGCGGCGCGGCGCAAAGTGCGTTGGCTGGTGTTTGCATTTTTTCTTTCGGGTAGCGTGGGATTGATCTTTTGGTTCATCCCCGGCATCGTGTTGGGACAACCGCTCATCGATGCTCACGCGTTGGGACTCGCGTTGATGCCATTTCCGGTTATCGTGGCGATTGCCGTCCTGCGCGATCAATTGTTTGACATCGACGTGATCATTCGCCGGACGCTGATTTATTCGACGCTCACGGCAGTACTGGCGCTGTTCTATTTCGCAACGGTCGTCTTGTCGCAACAAATTTTTCGTTGGCTCACCGGCGCGGGCGACGATTTGGCGATTATCGTTTCAACACTCACCATCGCCGCGCTGTTCAATCCGATGCGCTATCGCGTCCAGAATATCATCGATCAAAGATTTTATCGCCGCAAGTACAATGCACAACAAGTGTTGGCACAATTTGCGGCAACGGTACGCGACGAAGTCGAATTGGAAAAATTGGCGGGCGAGTTACTGCGCGTCGTCGATGAAACGATGCAACCAACGAGTGTGAGTTTGTGGTTGAGAAAGACCGATGACCGACGACGGAGGACGGAGGAAAATCCTTCGTCTTCGATCATCCATCCTCCATCTCAAGGAGTTGAGAATGCTTGACGTGATCGTGATTGGCGGCGGACCTGGCGGCGTAACCGCCGCGCTCCGCGCGCGTGAACTCGGCGCGAATGTAACACTCGTTGAACGCGGGCGATTGGGGGGGACTTGTACGAACGATGGTTGCGCGCCGACGCGCGTGCTGGCAAAAGCCGCCCGGCTCGCGCGCGAAGCGAATCATTTTTCCGAATATGGTTTGTACGCCGACGAGCCGACAATCGATTTTGCGCGCGCACTATCGAACGCGCAACAAAAAGTGTATCGCTTGCATGAAAAGAAACAATTGCTCAGCCATTTTCAACGCGCCGGGATTCGTGTTTTGGAAAGTGTCGGCAACGTTCAATTCGTCGACGCGCGAACGATTCAATTAGGTGATGGCGCGCGTTTCCACGCTGACCGCTTTATCATTTGCGCTGGCGGGCATGCGCGCCAGTTGAAAATTCCCGGCGGCGAACACGCGCTCACCCACAGCCAAGTTTGGGCGATGAAAAAATTGCCGGCGTCGATTGTCATCGTCGGCGGCGCGGCGACCGGGTGTCAGCTCGCGTCGATTGTCGCGGCGTTCGGCGCGCGCGTTCACATCCTCGAATCGCACGCGCAAATTCTAGGAACGGAAGATGAAATCATTCCGCGTTCGATCACGCAAGCGTTTCAAGCGCGCGGCATTGCAATTACCACACAGGTCGATGTCCAACGTATCGATCAAGCGGGGAACGAATTTCGCGTTGAGTACGTGCATAACGGCGAAACGAAAAGTATTGTTGTCGGCGGTGTCCTTCAAGCCGTCGGCTGGGTTGGCAATATCGAAAACTTGAATCTCGCCGCCGCCAACGTTCAGACGACCGAACGCGGTTACATCGCGGTGAACGATTACCAACAAACATCGGCGGAACATATTTTTGCGGCGGGCGACATTACCGGGCGAATGATGTTGGTGCAAAGCGCAAGTTACGAGGGACGCATCGCGGCGGAGAATGCAGTGTTGGGCATTGGTTTACCGTACAAACATCTGATCGTCCCGCACGGCGGCTTTACGGATCCGGAATACGCCGGCGTTGGACTCACCGAAGCGCGCGCCCGCGAGCGCGGCGATTGCATCGTCGCCGTGGTGCCGTATGCCGATATCGATCGCGCGGTGATCGACGATCACACAGAAGGATTTTGCAAACTGATTGTCTCGGTTGAAACGCATCGCATTCTGGGCGCGCACGTCGTCGGCGAGCAAGCCGTCGAAATCGTCCAATTGATCGCGGCGGGAATGGCGGCAGATATTTGGGTGGAGCAATTGGCAGAATTGGAAATCGCGTATCCGACGTACGCGGCGATTGTGGGTTTGGCGGCGCGGCGCATCGTCAAAGAATTGGGCGTAATGCCGTTATCGCCGCAATGGCGCGCGTTGGGGCAATTGCAAACGGCAGAATGGGAAGCGCGCGCCGCGTAATGAGAATCCGCAGATTACGCAAATTACACAGATAATCATTAAACGTTATCTGGAATAAATATTTTCCACGAAGGTCACGAAGAACCACGAATTATTTCTTCTGATTTTAGTGTCCTTTGTGTTCTTCGTGGATGATTTTCCTTGTTTCGGATAACGTCTATATTCTGCGAAAGATAATTTTGAATGAACGGCATTGAAAACCGACCGGAATCGAATATCTATTTGCGCGGTATTGACCTCATCATTGCGCGCGGAATCTGGAGCGTTCTCGTTTTGATTGCGCTCGGCATTTTCTTTGCGGCGATCCCATTTCGTTTTCAGCAGCTCATCACGGTAACTCCAGCCGGCGATAATCCGCTTGCCGTCCTCGCGCCGGTAGAAGCCGCGTGGCTCGCGTCGCATGGCATATCGTTGACAGCGTATGCGTTTTATTTTCTCGCGCTCGAAATTATTTTTGCGGGGGTGTACATCATTCTTGGTTTGGTGATTTATTGGCGCAAGTCGCGCGAAGGGCTGGGAATGTTTGCGTCGCTTGCGTTGATTACGTTTGGCGTGTTGGTGCCGGGAACGGCGCGCGTCTTGGACGATGGCACCGGTTCGCTATTGGAAGGATTGTTGCATCTTGTCCAAAATATCGGCTGGGTCTCTTTCTCTGTCTGCTTTTTCATCTTTCCCGACGGACGCTTTGTGCCGCGCGTGACGCGATTCATTTTGATTCCATTCGTCGCGTGGGCAACCGCGTGGCTCGTCTCGCCTTTTGCCAATCCGTTCAACTGGCCCCTGCCGCTGATGCTCGCCGGTTTTCTCTTTTTGTTCAGTCTCGGTTTTTCGGCACAGTTGTACCGTTACTTTTTTGTGTCGACGCCGGTGCAACGTGTTCAAACGCGCTGGGTGTTATACGCGTTCGGCGTGGCAACGGTCGGCGTGGGACTTTTTCTGGCGCCCGGTATTTTGATTCCGGTAACGCGCGAGCCCGGCGCAACCCGCGTAACGTATCACATGATCGGCATTGCCATTTTTGCGTTCTCGCTCCTGCTCATTCCGATTAGCATTAACATTGCCATTTTCCGTCACCGCTTGTGGGACATTGACATTCTCATTCGCCGCACGCTGATTTACTCGATCATCACGGCGATGCTCGCGGTATTCTATTTTGCGGCGGTGATCGTGTTGCAACAAATCTTCCGCGCACTCACCGGCACCGGCGACGATTGGGCGATGATCGTTTCCACATTGACCATCGCTGCGTTATTCAATCCGGTACGTCATCGAGTGCAAAATATCATCGACCAACGGTTCTATCGGAGCAAATACGACGCACAGAAAATCCTCGCCGAATTTGCGGCGACCGTGCGCGACGAAACTGATTTGGAAAAGTTAGCCGAACGCCTGCTCCAAGTTGTCGATGAAACAATGCAACCGACGCACGTCAGTTTGTGGCTAAAATCGACCGACGACCGCAGGCCAACGACGGAAGAAACTCTTTCGTCTTCGGTCATCCGTCGTCGGTCGTTCTCGTAACGTTTTTCGTAACGATTACGGAACGATAGTTTGGTACAAGGGAGGCACAATGATAAAAAATGTAGTTAAAACTAATTCGAAAGAACCAACGCCGACAACCGCACCGCCGCCGCGTCCACTTGCGCCGGACGCAATTCGCGCGTTCGACATCACGCCGAACGACCCGCTCACGATTTTCCTGCAAAGCAATCCCGGCGTATTCGACGCATCCACGCTCAATCTCGATTCGCCGATGTTGCGCGCGCTCAAGCAAGCCGGCGTCCGGCTCGCGGTGCCGCTCGTCAGTCAGGGCGAACTCGTCGGATTGCTGAACCTGGGTCCGCGCATGAGCGAGCAAGATTACTCAACCGATGATCGCGGCTTGCTGAACAATCTCGCCAGCCAAGCCGGTCCCGCCGTGCGCGTTGCGCAATTGGTGCGTCAACAACAAATCGAAGCACGCGCGATGGAGCGTTTAGCGCAAGAACTCCAAGTTGCGCGCTTGATTCAGCAAACGCTCCTGCCCAAAGAATTACCGAAAATCGATGGCTGGCAAATCGCGGCGCATTATCAACCCGCGCGCGCCGTCGGCGGCGATTTCTACGATTTTTACGAACGCCCGGACGGTCGCCTCGTCATCGTCATCGGCGACGTAACCGATAAAGGTGTGCCTGCCGCGCTCGTGATGGCAACGACCCGCGCAATCTTGCGCGGTGCGGCGCGACGAATGCTCTCGCCCGGCGCCGCGCTCGAACGGTCGAACGATTTGATCTGCCCGGAAATTCCACCGTCAATGTTCATCACTTGTCTCTACGCGATTCTCGATCCCGCCACCGGCAAATTGCAATACGCCAACGCGGGACACGATCTGCCGTACCGCCGGTGTCGTGAGCAAGTCGAAGAGTTGCGCGCGACCGGGATGCCGTTGGGACTGATGCCGGGAATGAAGTACGAAGAAAAGGAAACGAAGTTGGAATCGGGCGACAGTCTCTTGATGTACACCGACGGTTTGGTTGAAGCACACAATCCCAAACGTGAAATGTACGGCTTTCCGCGACTCCAAAAATTATTGGGCACAATTCGTGACCACGAAGGCACGGCATTGATTCACTCATTGTTGGACGATTTAGCAAGTTTCACCGAACCCGACTGGGAACAGGAAGACGATGTAACCCTCGTCGCCGTGCGCCACGATCACAACATGGCGAGCAATCGCACGCCCATCGCAAACGAATGGGTTACCATCGCCGATTTTACAATTCCCAGCGAGCCGGGCAACGAACGCATCGCGATGAAAGGCGTCGCCGAAGCGATTAGCCCGCTCGGTCTCCCCGAAGATCGCTTGGAACGACTCAAGACCGCCGTCGCCGAAGCAACGATGAATGCCATCGAGTATGGCAACAAGAATCGCGCCGATTTGTTGGTCACGATTCGCGTGATGAAAGCGGCGGGGCGGCTCGCCGTGCGGATCACGGATCAGGGTGGGCGGCAGGAAATCCCGGACGCACCGACACCGGATTTGGAAGCGAAACTTGCGGGCTTGCAATCGCCGCGCGGCTGGGGGTTGTTCCTCATCAAAAATCTCGTGGACGAAATGAATGTGATTCCAAACGAAGACAGCAACACATTTGAACTCGTGTTGAAACTGAAGGAAGGTAAAAATGGCAACTAGAGAATTTCGCGCCGATGTGCGCCGAGTGGATAACGTGGCGATCATCGATCTGCACGGTGAAATTGACGCCTTCGCCGAAGAGCCGTTGCTCAATCAAGCATACAATCAAGCGACACACGCCAAGCCGGCAACGGTCGTCTTGAATTTCACCGACGTTGATTACATCAATAGCAAAGGGATCGCGCTGATCGTCGGTATTCTGGCGAATGCGCGGCGTGCGGGAATTCGCTTGCTCGTTTTTGGTTTGAGCGAGCATTATCAAGAGATTTTCAAAATCACGCGCCTGTCCGATTTTATGACGGTTTTCCCGGACGAAGCGGCGGCGCTGGGAAATAAAGGATAAAGGGGAGGAGCAAAATGACAAATGCAAAAGTTACGATGAATGTACGACAAGCCGGCGCGGTTGGGGTGATTGATATTCAAGGCGAAGTCACCGCCGCCGCAGACAGTGTCTTGAGCGACGCGTTCACGCAGGCAAGTCAAAATGCGCGCGCGGTCGTCTTGAACTTTAGCGGATTGGAGTATATGAACAGTTCCGGCATCGGCTTGCTCGTAACGATGTTGATCCGCGCCAATCGGCAAAAACAAAAGTTGTGCGCATTCGGCTTGAACGATCATTACAAACAAATCTTTGCGCTGACGCGGCTCAACGAAGCAATCAAGATTTTCGATTCGGAAGCACAAGCAATGGCAAATGCCAGTTGAGGTGAACGATGGACGACAGTTCGCACGAGACAACATCACCGTCGGCGTCGCGTGAAGGCACGTGGGCAACGCCGGTAGATCGGCTCAAGGTTACCGGCATTTCTGCTCAAGCCATCAACTTGAACGTCGAAGGGCGCCGGCTCGAAGGACCGTTGCAAGGGTTTGGACAGTTGTGGCAAAAAACATACCGCGTCCGATTGCGCGACGCGAATGTTTTGCCACATCAAGTCATTCAAACGTGGAAAGAAAACTTTGGCAAGTTCTGGCCCTCCGGCAACGACTTTTACGGCTCGCTCACCGGCATCGCGCCGGGTGAAGTCGCCGTACTGAATCTCGCCGGCCCGGGCGGCTTGCCGCTCTCGACCGGCGTGCGCGTGATCTACGTGGACGATGAATCGTTTTCGTTTATGACACCGCAGGGACATATGTACGCCGCGTTCATCACCTTCAGCGCATTCGGAGAAGATGGCACGACCGTCGTCCAAGTGCAACCGCTCTTGCGCGCCAGCGACCCGCTGTACGAAATCGGAATGCGGTTGGGATTCGCGGACAAGATGGAAGACGAATTTTGGCACGCAACCCTCGTCAACATCGCCAAACATTTTGGCGTGAATGGTCAACCAACCCAGCAAGTCACGTGCATCGATCCGCGTTGGCAATGGAAATACATCGGCAACATTTGGAACAATGCGGCGATTCGCACGGCGTTATATACGCCAGTGCAGTGGGTCAAACGATTGTTCGCCAAAACAAATTGAAGGAGGATTCTATGTCAGTAAGAATTAAAGTTTCGCAAGTGATTGACCGTCCCATTGACAAGGTGTTCCATTTTTACGCCGATGAACACATCCGCAACCATCCGCGCTGGGACCCCGATATGCACCTTGAGCAGATATCCGATGGACCGATTGGCGTCGGGACTGTGATTCGCAGACGCAACACGCACAGCGGCACTCCCGTTGAGGGGACAATGGAGGTTGTGGAATTCGAACCCAACAAAGCGTTCGGAGTAGTGATCCATGACGGACCGAGCGTAACGCACGGGCGAATAACCTTTGAGCCCATCAATGAAAAGCAAACTACTCTCACAATCCACGCCGAGTTCCTCGATATGGATGAGTCGCTGGAGAGTTGGATTGCTGGCTTGGTGGAGAGGAGTGCGCGAAACATCAAGCAACTTGTCGAGTCCGAGGTTTGAGAACATGATGAATGCACCAACATCATTATTGCACGACCTATTTACGGCTGGCGATGCCGGCGACCTCGATACATTCGAAAAATACCTCCACCCGAATGTGGTTGTTCATGCGCCCGCCGGACTCTCTACCATTGGACTTTTAAATGAGCGAGCAACGTGGCGGCAAGCCCGGTCCGTCATGCCTGATCTACATCACGAATTCTTTGAGGAACTGAGCAATGGCGATACGCTTGCGGCGCGGTGCATCGTGAGCGGCACGCTTTCCGGACGACTCGGCAATCTGTCTGCCGACGGTCGTCACTTGAAGGTTGACTTGGCGCTCTTTGCGCGCGTCCGTGACGGTAAGATTGTCGAGTTGTGGGAAATAGCCGATACAGCCACCCTGAAGAGTCAGTTAGACGCACACGCCGAGTAGAACTACTTGGGCGATAGGAGAAATAACCATGCCACAAATTGAACCGCGCGACGCTGGCAATTGGGCGCAAACCGTTGACACATTAAAAGTAACGGACGTCCCGGCAGGCGCGACGAATATCAATGTAGATGGACGCCATGTGCAAAGTCCGATGCAGGGCTTTGGGCAAATGGTGCAAAAAACTTTTCGCACGCGCTTGACCGGTGTGAATATGACGGCGGAGCAAGTGATGCGCGTGTGGAAAGAAAACTTTCCCAAGTTCCAGCCGCCGGAAAATCATTTCTATCCATCGCTCCAAGGCATCCAACCGGGAGGCATCATCCTGATCGATGGCAAGGTTCCCCCGTTCCCGGGCATGCCGGCAATTATGCCGGTCGCGGCGGGCGTGATGATCCTCTACGCGGACGACACCTCGTTCACGGTGATGACGCCGGAAGGATTTCCAGAAGCCGGCTGGAACACGTTCAGCACGTTTGAAGAAGACGGTGTTGTTTATGCTCAGGTGCAACCGATGGTGCGTGCGAGCGATCCGCTCTACGAATTGTTCTATCGCTTCTTTGGCAGTTCGCAACAGCAAGACAAAACGTGGACGCACGTGCTGACCGCACTCGCGAAACATTTTGGGATTGAAGCAAAGGTTGAATCGCAAAAACAAGTTATCGACCCGAACCTGCAGTGGGGCAAATGGACGAACATTTTCAAGAATGCGGCGTTCTGGACCGTCGTCTATCTTTTGCTGACGCCGTTTCGTTGGATTCGCAATTTGTTCAAGCGCGAACCGAAGAAGTGACGCGTTCGATACGGAGCTGGTTTGCAATTCAGCGCGGTGATGATGATTTCATTCATCCTCGCCGCGCTTGCCCGTTGACTGGAAAATGAAACGATGCAACCGACGAGTGTGAGTTTGTGGTTGAGGAAGACGGAGAGACAATGACGGAACGGAATCGTCGTGGACTTGCCGTTGGACTGGCAACAGTATCTTTTTTGCTAGTCGGCGCAACGATTGTTTTGGTTTGGATGGGGCGCGAAGCCACGTTGACGGTTGAAGCATTCTATCAAACGGATTCGCGATTGGTGTATGCAATGTCGGCACTCCCCGCCGTTCTCGTTGGGATGGTGATTGCGTTCAAGATGCCGCGCAACCTTTATGGCTGGATTTGGCTCACATTGGGGTTAGGTTTTTGTTTGGAAAACTTTGGGATTGCCTATGTGACGCAAGGCGTGCTGATTGAGCCGGGTTCGTTGCCGATGGCGGCAGAAGCATTGGCATTCGCGGGAATCGGATGGGTTCTAGGGATTGCCATGTTTTCTTTCGGGCTATACCTTTTCCCAACGGGAGAACTTCCTTCGCGGCACTGGCGTCCGGTCGCTTGGATTGCTTTAGCGGCATTAGCCATCGCGCTTGGACTCGGTTGGGCAATGCCGGGAATTTCGGGCATAGTCCCAATCGAGAATCCCTTTGGCATCGAGGGTGAGGTCGGCGAGATTGTCACCCTATTGACGAATGTTGCCGTGTATACGCTCTTTGCAAGTCTCTTTGTGGGAGTTTTGTCCATCATCGTGCGCTATCGCAAATCGACCGGCGTCGAACGAAAACAGCTCAAGTGGTTCTTCTTTGGAACTCTCTTGTTCGGCGCGTATCTGGTCAGCGATATTATCTATGAATTACCCGGTGTCTGGGAGAGCGTCAAAGAGGCGATTGCGTTTTCCATTCTTCCGGTCTCGATTGGCATCGCTATCGTGCGCCATCAACTCTTCGACATTGACATTCTCATCCGCCGCACGCTGATCTATTCGATTATCACCGCGATGCTCGCATTGTTTTATTTCGGTGCAGTGATCGTCCTGCAACAAGTTTTCCGTGCAATTACCGGTGCAGGCGATGATTTGGCAATTATCATTTCGACACTCACCATCGCCGCGCTGTTCAATCCCTTGCGTCATCGCGTCCAGGACACAATCGATCATCGATTCTACCGCCGCAAGTACGATGCGCAAAAAGTGCTAGAGCGATTCGCGGCAACCGTGCGGGATGAGGTAGAATTGGAAAAGTTGACGGGCGAGTTGTTGAATGTGGTGAACGAGACGATGCAGCCGACAAGTGTGAGTTTGTGGCTCAAACCGACGGACGAGAAAGGAAAGACAACACTGTGATAAACGAAACTGCGAGCATCATCATTCATTGCCCCGTCGCGCGAGTGTATGAATTTATGAGCGTGCCCAAGAATCGTCTGCGCTATGACCCGAAATTGATTGACGTGCGTCAAACGCCCGAAGGTGCGCTGCACCTTGGCACGCAGATTGTCGAAGTGCGAAGCTTGATGGGCAAGCAGGGGGAAATGGTGACAGAGGTTTCGGAATTGGAACCGAACCAACGAATTGGCTACCGCACGCTTCAAACTGACCCGATGAATGCGTTTGGCGCGTATCAGTTTGAATCTGTCCCCGAAGGCACGCGGCTCACGTTGAATTTTGTCGCGAATCCCCGGGGAATTATCAAATGGATAGTGCCATTCGTGGCACGCGGCATGAAGGGGGAGATTGCCGCTGCTCTTGAAAATATCAAAGCAATTCTGGAAAAAGAGTAACAAGCGTGGGAGGCAGAACAATGCAGCGAACCAATTTTTGGCGACAAATTTTCGCGTGGGCGACGTTGGTCATAAGCGGCGCGGCGTTTTTCTTGGTGCTGTACACATCGCTGGTGCTGTGTCCGCCTACAGGTGAAAAGGGACTGGGAGAAGTGTTTGGAAGCATACCAGCCGCGCTCGCGTTTGTCGGGTTCGCGGTGTTGTGCATTTTGATTGTGACATTTCGCCCCGAGAATCGCATCGGTTGGTTGTGCGGGGTGATTAGCATCAGCGGCGCAATTGTCATTCCGATTGGAAACTTTCAAAACTCTTCCTGCGTTCCTGCATCAGGACCCGTGTCGCCCGAACTGGCAATTGGAATTTTCGTTTCGACTTTATTATTCTTTCTGCTCCTTTTACCGCTGATGTTCACCCTTTTGCCGCTGTGGTTTCCGAACGGACAGTTTCTTTCTCCGCGTTGGCGCGCATTTTGGTACGTTGCGTTGGGGCTGGCAGTTGGCTCAGCCTTGATGTTTGTGTTCTCGCCCGGCGCGCTGGAGCAGATAACAAGCAGACCCATCACAAGTCCGCTCGAGTTGGATATTCCATTGCCCGCGTGGTTAGTTCCCATGCAGCGATTTCTCATTTTCCCGGCTCTCGTTCTGCCTTTGATTGCGAACGCGTCGCTGGTCTTGCGCTATCGCCGCGCGGATGCGGTGACGCGCCAGCAGCTCAAGGTATTTGGAATTTTGGCGGTGGGCGGGGTGATGCTGCTGCTCTTGGTCGAGTTAGCGGGCTTTGCAGGATGGCTCGATAAAAGTTTTGGGTCAAGTTGGGTGTACCTCTTTGTGCTGATTGTGGGCTGGCTCGGTTATCCGACGGCGATTGGTGTGGCGGTGCTGCGTTACCGTTTGTATGACATTGAAGTGATTATTCGTCGCACCCTGATTTACTCCACCATCACAGCGATACTCGTCGTGTTTTATTTTGGCACAGTGATTGCCCTGCAACAACTCTTCCGTTCGCTGACCGGTGCAGGCGATGATTTGGCGATTATCATTTCGACACTCACCATCGCCGCGCTATTCAATCCATTGCGCCATCGCGTCCAGGACACAATCGATCATCGATTCTACCGTCGCAAGTACGACGCGCAAAAAGTGTTGGAGCGATTTGCCGCAACCGTGCGAGATGAGGTAGAATTGGAAAAGTTGACCGGCGAGTTGTTGAATGTGGTGAATGAAACGATGCAACCGACAAGTGTGAGTTTGTGGTTGAAGAAGACAACTGACGGTAGGCAACTGACAACGGAGAAATGAAGCAAGATGATTGAAACAACTACGCAAGAACGATTCAAACGCGGCGCGGTGGACGCAGGACGGTTTTTTCATTACATCGCCGACTTTTGCGGATTCACCGCCGAAGATGCGGCGGCAATACGGGAAACGCGCTTTATCGTCGAAAAATACATTCCATCCATCATCGCCGACTTTTACAGCAAACTATTGCAATTTCCCGCGACGCGCCGCTTTTTTCTGCGCACAGACGGGACCATCGATCAGCCGTACCTCGAATTGCGGATGAGTCATCAAGTAAATTTTTGGCGGCGCGCCGCGTCGGGAGAGTACGATGACGATTTCGCGCGATTCGTCGATTACGTGGGACGCGCCCACACTTCGCAGGGAGCCGACCCCAAAATCTATATCCCCGAACGTTATGTGATTGGGATGGTTGGATTTGTGCAACGCGAGGTGCTTCTCGCATTGAGCGCGGAATTGCGCACACTCGATCCTGATTTGGAACATCGTGCAATCAAGGGCTGGAACACGTTTATGCTCGTCATTCTAGAAATGCTCGCGCGCAGTTATCAACCCGCACGCGCTGAGGAGACCTTTGAGCCGGCAGACGAAATCAATACACAAGTTATGCGCGAACTAGCAACGGACACGTACGAGCGCGCGCTGGGAATCGCGCGCACGATAACTGAAGAAGAAATCCTAGTTGGACGTGCGGATGAGATTCCGGAAGGTAGCCGCAAAATCGTGCAGGTCAAGCGACTCTCGATTGGTATCTTTCATCACAACGGCGAATGGATCGCGCTCCAGAACAGTTGCTTGCATCGCGGCGGTCCGGTGTGCGAGGGAACTTTGGAGGAAAACACGCTCACTTGTCCTTGGCATGGTTATCAGTATGATGTGACCAATGGCACGCTCTTGCTCGATCGTTCATCCGCTTTGCCGCGATACCCGGTTATCGTGCGAGATGGAAACCTTTATCTCCGCGTCCAATCGCTCGTGCGCGAACATGTCGAGGTGTCGCTGGACACATTGAATTTGCATACCGCAAGTTCAGCGCATCGTGTTCCGGAAACTGCTTCGCGTCCTTTGGCGGAAAATGAGTTTCGCCCGGATCAACTACCGCCGGGAAAGGTGATTCAAGTTCAGGTAAATGGCGAAGCGGTCGCCGTGTGTAATCTCGCTGGAAAATTTTACGCGGTGCATGATCGCTGTACGCATGCCGGCGGACCGTTGAGTCGAGGCAGATTAGAGGGCAAGAATCTCATCTGCCCTTGGCACGATTCGTGCTTTGACGTTGAGACAGGCGCGGCGACGTGCGGACCCGCGACACGCCCGGTAAAAACGTACCGTGTAATTTTAGAAGGAGACATTGCGCGCGTCGAATAATCAGCGCGCGTTCATCATGCCCCAGTTTCATTACGATGCGATTGTCATCGGCGCAGGACCCAACGGACTTGCCGCCGCGATTACGCTCGCGCGCGCGGGGCGTTCGGTTGTCGTCTACGAAGCGAACGAAACAATTGGCGGCGGAATTCGTTCCGCCGAACTCACGCTTCCCGGTTTTATTCACGATACTTGCTCGACCGTGCAAGCGCTCACGGTCGTTTCCCCATTTTTCAAAACGATTCCACTCGATCAACTCGGCGTCGAATTGATTTACCCGGACGCTGCGCTCGCGCATCCGTTGGACGATGGTACGGCGGCAGTCCTGTATCGTTCGATGGACGCGACCTGCGCAACACTCGGCAACGATGGTGTGAATTATCGGCGCTTGATTGAACCGCTCGTCCGCGAATCCGACCAGTTGAATCAAGATTTGCTTGGACCGTTGCCGCTTCCACCGCGTCATCCGTTCACCTTCGCGCGCTTTGCGTTCCCAGCCATCGTGCCGGCGCGCACGCTCGCCGAATTTCTTTTCAGCGATGAACACGCGCGCGGATTATTTGCCGGCATCGCCGCGCACACCTTGTTGCCGCTGGAAAATTTATCCACTGCCGCGTACGGAATGGCGCTGGGCATTGCCGCACACGTTTCCGGTTGGCCCCTCATCAAAGGCGGCTCGCAAAATCTAGCCAACGCGCTGGGCGCGTACCTGAAATCACTCGGCGGCGAAATCGTTGTGAATCATCGCGTCGAAGCAATCGATGAATTGCCGGCGGCGCGCGCGTACTTGTTCGACGTGACGCCGAAGCAATTGCTCGCGATTGCCGGCAAGCGCTTGCCGGACGGTTATCGTCGCGCGCTCGAAAAATTTCGGTACGGCGCGGGCGTATTCAAACTCGATTTTGCGTTGGATGCTCCGATTCCATGGAAGGCGGAGGAATGCAAACGCGCGGGGACCGTGCATTTGGGCGGCACGCTCGCCGAAATCGCACAATCGGAACGCGAGACGGCAGAAGGCAAACCGCCGGCAAAACCGTACATCCTCGTCGTGCAACAAACTCTGTTTGATCCAACCCGCGCGCCGGCTGGCAAACACACCGTTTGGGCGTACTGTCACGTGCCGAATGGCTCGACGTTCGATATGACCGAGCGAATGATCGCGCAGATCGAACGGTTTGCGCCGGGCTTTCGCGAGCGCATCATCGCGCAACACGTGATGACGCCGGCGTGGTTGGAATCACACAATAATAATTACATCGGTGGCGACATTAACGGCGGTGCGGCAGATTTGCTTCAACTTTACACACGCCCCACGTGGAGTTTGCGACCGTATCGCACGCCGGCAAAAGGAATTTATCTCTGTTCATCATCCACGCCGCCGGGCGGCGGCGTGCACGGCATGTGCGGCTATCACGCCGCGCGTATGGCGTTGCGTTACGAATTCGATCAGCGGGATTGAGCACGATTTGTCCTTGCGAGAAGCAATCCTGAGCGAAGGTAACGAATTGAAGGATGCGACAAAGCAATGACATCACTGGACTCGCCATTGCGCCCGCGCATCGTTTGGATTATAATCACCGCCGATGCTGAACTTGTTCCTGCTTGGCAATCCCCGGCTCGAACGCAACCGTAAATCCATCGAATTCGATACGCGCAAAGCGCTGGCTCTACTGGCGTACCTCGCGGTGTCGCGGACAAGTCACAGCCGCGATTCGCTCGCCACGTTACTGTATCCCGAATACGATCAGACCCACGCGCGCGCCGCGCTTCGCCGGACACTCTCCGCGCTCAATACCGCGCTCAGCGACGACACGCTCGACATCAACCGGGAAACGCTGGCACTCAATCCTCAAACCGATTTGTGCGTCGATGTCATCGAATTCGAACGCGCGCTCGCCGAATGCAAATCGCACCAACACCCGGCATCGGATGTTTGCAACGATTGCGTGCCGGCATTGACGCGCGCGGCGGAATTGTATCGCGACGATTTTCTCACCGGTTTTTCCTTGCGCGACAGTCCCAACTTTGATGATTGGCAATTCTTCACCGCCGAAAATTTGCGCCGCGAATTTGCCGGCGCGCTCGAAAAACTCGTCCGTTATCACAGTGCGCAAAAAGCGTACGCGCCCGCCATCGAGTACGCGCGCCGTTGGCTCGCGCTCGATTCACTGCACGAACCGGCGCATCGGCAATTGATGCAGTTGTATGCCGCGAGCGATCAACGCGCGGCGGCGTTGCGCCAGTATCACGAATGCGCGCGCATCCTCGAAAAAGAATTGGGCGTCGCACCACTCGCGGAAACCACGCGCCTGTATGAAGAAATCAAAGAGCAAAAGAGCAGAGGAGCGGAGGAGCAGGAGAGAGCGCTCCGTAGAATTTCTCCTCTGCCTCCCAGCCCCTCTGCTCCCCAGCAATATCCCCTCGTCGGTCGCGCGCACGAGTTGGCACAGATCAAACAAATCTACGCCGACATTCGCACCGACGGTCATCTCATCGTCATTGCAGGCGAAGCCGGGATTGGCAAGACCCGGCTGGCGGAAGAATTTTTGAATCACGCGCGCGAACGCGACGCGATCATTTTGACGGGACGCGCGTTCGAAGGCGAAGCCAATCTCGCGCACGGCATTTTTGTCGAAGCATTGCGCGCGTTGACCGAGCGCACCGATTGGCGCGCGAAAATTCCGGCAGCATTCATCGGCGAAGTGGCACGGCTGGTGCCGGAAATTAGCACCGGCGAGACGCCCCCGCCGCTGGATAACGCCGGCGCGCGCGGTCGATTTTTTGAAGGCATCAGCCAATCGATTTTTGCGATCACGATGGGGCGTCATCCATCGCCGCGGGACACAACCCCCGGCATTCTTTTGCTCGACGATGTGCAATGGGCAGACAGTGCGTCGCTCGATTTGCTGACGTACATCGTCCAACGCTTGCGCGGGCGACCCTTGTGTCTCGTCGTCACGTGGCGCACGGACGCGATGCACACCGCAGCACTCGAACACTTGCGACAAATTGTCGCGCACGCGCATCGCACCAACACCGCAACAACCATCACCCTTGCGCGTTTGAATTCTGACGCTGTGATGCAACTCGTCACCTCGAGCATCGGCAACAGCCCGGCGGTCGCACAAAAAATCGGTGAGCGCTTGCAACGCGAGACGGAAGGATTGCCGTTTTTCGTCGTCGAGTATTTGAACGCGCTCGATACCGGCAACGCCGAGCTAACCGATTGGTCTCTGCCGGGCGGCGTGCGTGATTTATTGCGCGCGCGGCTTGCCGTCGCGAGTGAAACCGGGAAACAGTTGCTCAGCGCCGCCGCCGTGATCGGGCGCGCGTTTGATTTCGATACGTTGCGCGAAGCGAGCGGACGCGCGGAAGAAGAAACGATCAAAACACTCGAAGAGTTGATGGCGCACGGATTGATCAAAGAAATCACCGCCGAAAATTTGCGGTACGATTTCGCGCACGAAAAATTGCGCGAGCTCGCGTATGCGGAAACGAGCGCGGCGCGGCGACGATTACTGCATCGACGAACGGCGGAGGCACTCCGCGCGCGGCGTGACAGCGACGCGTTGGCAACCCAAGTCGCGCGGCATTATCAACTCGCGGGCGAAAATCTCAAAGCGGCGGATTATTTCAAACTTGCCGGCGATCACGCGCGCGCGTTGTACGCGAATGCAGAAGCATTGACGCATTATCGCAACGCGCTTGCGCTCGGACATTCGAATCCCGTCGGCTTGCATCAAGCCATCGGCGATTTGCAAACGCTCACCGGCGATTACGCCGGCGCGTTGACCAGTTACGCGACGGCGGCATCGCTGTGCGAACCGGACGCACTTGCGGCAATCGAACACAAATGCGGGCTCGTGCATCATCGGCGCGGCGAATATGATCTTGCAGAAAGTCATTTTCAAATTGCGCTTGGCGCGCTCGTCGAAAATGCGCCCGCCGCACCGCACGCGAATTTGTTAGCGGACTGGAGTTTGACGGCGCACGCGTTGGGACAAGCTGAGCGCGCGCAAGAAATCGCCAGCCGCGCGCTGGCGTTGTCGGAAAACGCGCACGATTTGCGCGCGCTGGCGCGGACGCGCAACATCCTGGGCATTCTCGCGCGGAGTCGCGGCGATCTGGCGCAAGCGCGGTACCAACTGGAACACGCGTGCGCGCTCGCCGAAAGTTTGAACGACCCGGGAATGCGCATTGCCGGACTCAACAATCTCGCGCGCGTTTGCCGCGACGCCGGGGAAATCGAGCGCGCGATTCAACTGACCGCAACCGCGTTGTCGCTCTGCGCATCAATGGGCGATCGACATCGGCAAGCCGCGCTCCACAACAACCTCGCCGATCTTTTGCACGCCGTCGGCAAAAGTGATGAAGCGATGACCCACCTCAAACAAGCCGTCGCGATTTTTGCGGACATCGGCGAAGCGGAAACAATGCAACCGGAAATTTGGAAATTGGTGGAATGGTAAAATGCAAGCGATGATTCTGCGCGCGGTTCAACCGATCGCTGAAAATGCGCGCGCACTTGAACTCGCCACCCTGCCCGACCCGGTTCCCGCCGATGATGAAATTCTGATTCGTGTGTCGGCGTGCGGCGTGTGTCACACTGAACTCGACGAAATCGAAGGGCGAATGCCGCCGCGCCTGCCGATGATCCTGGGACATCAAGTTATCGGTCGCGTCGCGCAAACCGGGCGCAATGCGAAACGATTCAAACCCGGCGACCGGGTTGGCGTGGCGTGGATTTTTTCCGCGTGCGGCACGTGCGCGTTTTGCCGCGCCGGCAACGAAAATCTCTGCGTTGATTTCCGCGCAACCGGACGCGACGCGCCCGGCGGTTACGCCGAGTTGATGACGGTGCGCGAAGATTTTGCGTACTTGATTCCGGAAATTTTTTCGGACGCGCAAGCCGCACCGCTCTTGTGCGCCGGCGCAATCGGTTATCGTTCGCTCCGGCTCACCGCATTGAGCGACGGACAATCGTTGGGGCTGGTCGGGTTCGGCGCGTCGGCGCATCTCGTTCTGAAACTTGCACGCTTTCAGTTGCTGCAATCGCCGGTGTTCGTGTTCAGTCGCAGCGAAAGCGAACGCGCATTTGCGCGCGAACTGGGCGCGGCGTGGGCAGGCGACATCGGCGATGCACCGCCGGCAAAACTCAACGCGATCATCGACACAACGCCGGCGTGGAAACCGATTGTCGACGCGCTGAAAAATTTGGAGCGCGGCGGACGTTTGGTCATCAACGCAATTCGCAAAGAGGCAAGCGACCAAGCCGCGCTCGCACAAATCGATTATCCCGCGCATTTGTGGTTGGAAAAGGAAATCAAAAGCGTAGCGAACGTAACGCGCCGCGACGTAAGCGAATTTCTGGACATCGCCGCGCGGATTCCGCTCCTGCCCGAGTTTCAGGAATTCAAATTGGCAGAAGCGAATCGAGCAGTGTGGGAACTCAAAGCGCGCCAGATTCGCGGCGCGAAAGTTTTGCGCGTCGGATAAAAAATCTTTTAACCGCAAAGACGCAAAGAACGCTAAGGTATATTTTTGATTTTTTCTTTGTGTCCTTCGAGCCTTCGCGGTGAAAATTTCTTTGGAGGAATGAATGACATCAACCCCCGCACAACGCAACTGGCTTTGGCAACCGAACATCATTGTGTTCATTTCCAGCGGTTGCATTATGATTCTGGAACTCGTCGCCGGGCGAATGATCGCGCCGCACGTCGGCTCATCGTTGTACACGTGGACGGGCATCATTGGCGTCGTGCTTGCCGGCATCAGTCTGGGTAATTATCTCGGCGGACGATTGGCGGATCGCGCGGCATCGATGCGCGTGTTGGGCATCGTCTACATCGCCGCCGCATTATCGTGCTTGATCGCGTTGTGGGTCGATCGGTTGTATCGCATCACGCCCGCCGATTGGTCGATTGTGATCGAAATTGTCGCGTTCACCGCGGCGATGTTTTTTGTACCGTGTACGTTGCTGGGAATGATTTCGCCGATTGTCGCCAAACTGGCGGTGAGTGATCTCGCCAAAACCGGCTCGACCGTCGGCAAAATTTACGCGGCGGGAACGGTGGGCAGTATCGTCGGCACGTTTGCAACCGGGTTCGTTTTGATTTCGTGGTTCGGCACGTACACGATTGTGCTGAGCGTTGCCCTCGTGTTGGCGGCATTGGGTTTACTGTTTCTGCTCGGCGCGCGCATTGAATCCGCGTTGATCGTGTTGATCGTCCTTGTGGGTGGATGGCGGCTCGCATCGAGCCAGGGCTGGTTGCAAAGTTCGTGCGTGCGCGAGACGAATTATTATTGCATCAAAATTTACGATGAAGAAAAGAACGGCGAGCAAGTGCGCCAACTCGTGCTCGATCATTTGGTGCACAGTTTTGTTGCGCTGAACAATCCGCGTTATCTGGAATACGGTTACGAAAAAATTTACGCCGAGGTTGCACAGTATCGCGCGGCGACCGACAAGCATTTGAGTGTGTTGATGATCGGCGGCGGCGGGTACACGTTTGCGCGGTACATCGACGCGGTGCATCCCGGCAGTGATATGCACGTCGTCGAGATCGATCCCGGCGTTACGCAATTTGCGTACGAGATGCTGAATCTTGCGCGTGACGCGAACATCGTTACCTTCAACGAAGACGCACGGATGTTTATGGCGCGCCCGCCCACTAAAAAATACGATCTGGTTTTAGGCGACGCATTCAATCATTTTTCCGTGCCGTACCATTTGACGACGAAAGAATTCAACGATGATGTGAAAAAGTGGATGGCGGACGACGGGCTGTACGTCATCAATATCATCGACGGTCCGTACGGCGATTTTACGCGCGCGTCGATTCATACTTTGCGGCAGACGTTCAAACATGTTTACGTCGTGCAAGGCAATTGGAATTGGCGCGAGGCGACGCGCAGTTTCTTTGTGCTCATCGGCACCGACGCGCCAATCGATCCGACGACGCTGGCACAATACGATGCCGGCGACGGCGATGCGTTGTGGGCGCGCTTGCTCGCGAGCGATGAGGACATTGCGAAAATGTTGAGCGAAGCGCCGCCGGTAATTTTAACCGATCAGTTTGCGCCGGTCGATCAGATGCTCGCGTCGGCGTTTACCGAGACGGTGCCAAAAAGGTAAATGTCATTGCGAGGAGCCGCGAAGCGTTTGCGACGAAGCAATCCCCAAAGTACTGTGGGGATTGCTTCGCTCCGCTCGCAATGACACCCGAAGGAATGAACTTTCTCTCCCTCCCCGATCGCTTGCCGATAAAGCCGGATTGTTTTGTCATTCCGTCGTACGCGCTGAAAGATCGCACGATTCCCACGCGACCGACACGCGCGCAAATCGATTTAGCCATCGCGTGGTGGCGCAAATTTCCGGACGCGAAAATCATGATGTGCACCGGCGATAATCAAGGACTCGGTGTAACGAACGCGCGCGTGATGGCGGATTACGCAACGCGGCGCGGCGTCCCGCGCGAAAACATCATCGAAGAAGATCGATCGCTGAACACGCGAGAAAATTTGCTGTTTGCGAAACAAATCATCGACCGCGAAAAATTCACACAGCCGACACTGGTCACGCTGGATCTGTACACGCGGCGCGCGGTGGCAACGGCGAAGAAAATGGGCTGGCGCGATTTCTATTGGCTTTCGGTCTATTCACCCGGCGAATCCGCGTACGGCTTGAAAGCAATTCAAACTCATTCGCGGTTTACAATTTTCTTTTACGAGTTGATTGCAACAATATATAGTAGAGTGGTGGGGTGGATGTAGAATCTTGCGGAGGCACTTGCGCGAAAACCTTCGCAAGATTTATCACAAGGAATTCAAACAATGCGCTCTGTGGATCGTGTCCGCGAATATTTCAACCAGCGCGGCTTGAACATCGTCGTGAAAGAGTTGGACGCCAGCACACGCACCGCGCAACTCGCCGCGGATGCGGTTGGCACGCCGCTCGGCAGTATCGTCAAATCGCTCATCTTCATCACGTCGGATGATCGAACGATTCTCACGCTCGTTGCCGGCGATCAACGCGGCGACCCGGCAAAAATCGCGCAATGTGTTGGCGCGGAAAAAGTGCGCATGGCAAATGGCGAAGAGGTTCGCGCGCGGACGACGTTTGCGATTGGTGGTGTGCCGCCGGTCGCGCACGAAGCGCAGATGGAAACGCTGATCGATCAAACGCTGTTGCGCTTTGCAACGGTGTGGGCGGCGGCGGGCGCGCCCAACGCTTTATTCGCCATCGAAACGAAAACATTGCTAGACCTCACGCACGGTCGCGTCGCAGATATTGTCGTCGATGAAAATTAAAACGACTTACGATTCACGAATTACACGACTTGCGCAAATAAAAAATTCGTGAAGATTTGCGTAATTCGCGGATTGATTTTGAATTTAGCGGATTTGTTTTTCTCTGCTATAATAGCGCCAATGTCGTTTCCGAGTACGCGCACCGAACAATTGACTTTTGATTCAAGCCGCGCGGCGATGCCAAACCGCGCGGTCTTTTTCACATCGATTGCCGCGCTCTACACCACCGCAATCATCGCCGCGACGCTGACACTGCATCCGTACTTTTCGCAAACCTGGGACGTGCAGACGTTCATCCAAGCCGGCAAACAATTCCTCGATGGCAAAAACCCATTTGCGTTGTACGCGGAATCGCGTGCGGCGCAGACCTGGCCCTTTGCGTATCCGCCGCTCCACGCCTTCGTCACCGCGCTCGCACTTGCCTTAGGTAACCTATTCCACGTCTTGCCCGATTACGTTTGGGCACGCGTCCCAACAATCATCGCCGACATCGGTATCGCATTTCTTCTGTACACGATTGTCCGGCGCAAATCGAACGATGAACAAATCGCACGCGCGGCGGCGATGATGTGGCTCTTCAATCCGATTACCTTCTACGATACCGCCGTGCAAGGACATTTCGAAAGCGAGTGGCTGATTTTCATCCTGCTCGCGTACGCGTGGTTCGACGCAGGACGCTCAATCATTTTACCGACAATTGCGCTGGCGATGGCGGTGTTGTTCAAGCAAGTGGCAATTGTGTTCGCGATACCCATTTGGATTGCACTGTTCTTGGAAATTTTCCGCGACCGACAATCGATGACGGAAGACAGCAAAAGCGATTTGGCGGTCAGCCGTCGGCGATTAGTCGTCACTCTGATTTCATCGATAATCATCTTTGCATTCATCATCATCATCGTTTGCTTGCCCTACTTGCTCTATTCGAATGATTTTCTGTTTATGAACCTCACCTACGTCGAGAATGTGCCGGTGCAAACGCAATCGTGGATCGTCGCGGTGCTAGGTTTGACACGCGATGCGCCGAACGCGATGACGAGCGATTTCTTTTTACTGCGCTATCAAACAATCGTGACGATGTTTGCCGCGATTGCAATTTCGTTCATCGGCGCGCGGCGAGGCTGGAGTTTGTATCTGACCGCTACGTTGATCGCGCTTGCCTTTTTTCTCACGTCGAAAAAAGTGATGGGCTATTATTACGTGATGCTCTTGCCGTTTCTCTTTGCGGAATTTTTGCCGCGCAACCGCTTCGATCTTGTAACAATCGCGCTTGTTGCAACGACGTACATTTCACTCTCGCCGTACTATGCAGCGTGGACGAATCACGTGCATTGGTGGGTGTATGCGATTCTGGGAATTGTGAATAGCGCGTTTTTTGTGTGGCTTGGGAAAAAGCTGACGGATGATCAAAGACGGGCAACCGCTAAATTTTCTGCCGTCGGTGACCTGCAATCGGCAGTCATCACATCCGCCGGCTTGTTCACTGCCGCGGTCTTCGCCTCACTCTTGCAACCGTTCATCGGCGACAACGGCAGTCCCATTCGCACGCCGATCATCGCGGCGGGAATGGAAATGAATGCGCTGGCAGTGTTCGCCGGTATGATTATGCTGTTGCTCGCGGCAATCATCGTCCGGCGACATCTCCACCGCGCGACCGACGAAATCTGGACGATTAGCGTGCCGTTCATTTTTGCGCCATTATTCTTTTCGGTTTATACTCTGACGAAAGAATCGACCGCGATTTTTGAAATCGCGCTCAAAGCATTGGGAGTGTGAATGACAATTCGTTGCAGTGTCGGCATCACGGCATATAACGAAGAGGCGAACATCGGCAAACTGCTGGCGGCGATGCTCGCGCAAAAATTGAATCAGGTTGCGATCACAGAAATCATAGTGGTCGCCAGCGGGTGTACCGATAACACGGTTGCCATCATTCGCGAGTACGCACAAAAAGATGCGCGCATCCGTTTAATCGAACAAGCGCAACGCGAAGGCAAGACCTCGGCAATCAACCAGTTTTTGCAAGCGGCGCAGGAAGACATTTGCGTTTTGCAGAGCGGCGACACGCTGCCGCGCGAAGACAGCATCGAGAATCTCGTCAAGCCGTTCGAGAATCCCAAGATCGGAATGACCGGCGCGCAAAAAATTCCGGTCAACGTGCCGGAACACGTCATCGGTTATATGTCGCATTTGCGTTTGCGGTTGGAACATCAACTTTGTTTGGAAATTCCGCGTTTGGGCGAGTTGATTGCGTTCCGCAAAGTGTTCGCGCAATTGCCGCCCGACGTAGCGATGGATGAGGCATTTGTCGAAGCATTAGTCATTCGGCGGGGGTTGGAAGTGGCGTACGCGCCGGACGCTGTCGTTTACAATATGGGCCCCGAAACGTTGAGCGAATTTATTTTGCAACGCCGCCGCAATTACGCCGGCCATTTGCACCTCGTTCATAGGTACGGGTATCGCGTCTCGAGTTTGGAAAGCGGGCGCGTGCTTCGCATCGCCGCCGATGAGGTGGGCAAAGCATTGCGGCTACTGTGGACGCTCTTTGCGCTAGCAATGGTCGAAGCATTTGCGCGATTGCTCGGCACGTACGATTATTACGTGCGCGGACGAAAACACGTGGTGTGGGATATGGCGTGGACTACCAAAAAGGTTGAAGGTTCCCCAGTTTCAGGTTTGCCCCACGAGACGCCCAAGGAACCAGAAAGCCACAACCTGAAACCTTGAACATGAAACAACTTTTCTGGAATCTCTTCAAACTCGCCATCACGCTTGGCATCATCCTGTTTCTCTTTTCGCGCGTGGACTTGAAGGCAATGGCAAAATATCTTGCCAATGCAAATTACGGGTTGTTGCTCGTCGCGCTCGCGCTGTATTTTTTGGCAGTGACGATCAATGTGGTGAAATGGCAAGTGGTCGTGCGCGCGCAAGACATCGTTGCGCCTTTGCCGAGTCTGCTGATTTATTCGTACGTCGGATTGTTTTTCGGCAACCTCTTGCCGAGCAACGTCGGCGGCGATGTGATTCGTGCGTACGGGCTGGCGCGTCTCTCCGGTCGATCTGAAGCCGCCGCGATTTCCGTCCTCGTCGATCGTTTGATGGGCTTGGTCGCGTGGTTTGGCGCAGCCGTCGTGATGGCGGCATTGGCAACCGCAACCTTATCGCGCGGGAGTGAATTGGAACAGATCGAAATTGCGACGGTCGTGGTCGCCGCGCTATTTCTTATTGCCGCCGCGCTGATGTTCAGTCGCCGTGTGTCGCAACGAGTCAAAGCGATTTTTGGTTGGGGTCCGCTCCGTCGCTTGCAACCGATCGCGCAACGCGTGTACGACGCACTCCAAGTTTATCGCTTTAGCTACCGCGCGCTGTTGACCAACCTTGCACTTTCGCTCGGCATCGTCTTTGTGACGACGCTGGTCTGGTACTCGATTGCGCTTGCGCTTGGCATCGACATTTCGATTTTTTATTTCTTTTTGTTCAATCCGCTGCTGGTATTTGTCCTTCTGATTCCAATCTCGTTTAATGGGCTGGGACCGAAAGAAGCCACGACGGTTTTCTTTTTCGGTTTGGTGGGTGTGCCGGCGGAAGCCGCGCTCGCGATGTCATTGATCTTTCACGTGGTCGTCGTGTTGACAAGCGTTCCCGGTGGCGTGCTGTGGTGGCGCGAACGCACACTTGCGCCGGTTGCTGAGACAAACCCGCACATTCGGTAGGACAAGAGGGCGTGTTGACTTGACTTGGAACTGCCGGTATAATGCCTACCAAACGGGTTGAGTAGAAAAAATGGCACTCAAAGGTAATCTCCGCGACGTCGGTTTGCACCAACTCCTTAACTTGATTTACCTTGCCCACAAAACTGGCGCGCTGACCGTCCAAGGCGATGGTGGTGAGGGAAGCGCGCAGTTGTATTTCAAGGAAGGCAAGTTGATCCAGGCATCGCTGAACAATCAAGTGTCACGCTTGACCGACATAATGGTGCGCGTTGGCAAATTGACTGCCGATCAAGCCAAAACGGTGCGCAGTCGCGCTAAAATCGATACAGATAAAGAGCTGGGACTTTTGATGATTCAGAGCGGCATCCTGACGCAAACCGATATTATTCAGGGCGTCAAGAATTACCTGCTCGAATCGGTATACCAGTTGTTCACGTGGCGTGCCGGCGGATTTCGGTTCGATGCGAACATTCTGCCGCCTGAAGAACGCATTACTGTCGCCGTCAATCTCGACCATTTAATTATGGAAGGCAACCGACGGGTGCAAGAATGGGAACAATTGCGCGGTGAATTGCCCAATCTCGATGTGCCGCTAAAGTTAGTCGAACGACCGTCGACGAGTTTGCGCAACGTCAATCTCACCGTCGAACAATGGAAGGTCGTGCCGTTTATCAATGCGCGCAACACCATTCGCCAGATTGCCACCTACTTGCGCGTGGACGAATACCAGATTCGTCGGATCGTGCACGGCTTGCAGACAGCCGGTCTAATCGAGGTCATTCCGCAGGCAATGGGGAATCTGGCGCCCACTCCCCCACTGCCGCCGCCGCCCCCGCCGCCGGTGGGACGCGGAGTCCTATTGCGCGTGATCGATCGCTTGCGCAAAATCTAAGCACCGCGATACTCTCTTGGAAATCATCGAGCCATGCAAACAGTCAAGATGGTTGTAACAGGTCCATTTAGCTCCGGCAAGACTTCTTTCATCGGCAGCGTCAGCGAAATTCCAGTGGTCCGCACCGAACGCAAGATCACTGACCATACCCGCTCGATCAAAGAGCAGACCACCGTCGCGATGGACTTTGGCAGAATCACCATCGATAAAGATTTAGCGTTGTATCTTTTTGGTACGCCGGGACAAAAACGCTTCGATTTCATGTGGGAAATCTTGTCCGAGGGAATGCTGGGCTTTGTCGTCCTTGTCGATAGCGCGCGCCCGGAGACGTTCCGCGAAGCCCGCCGCATTTTGGATACTTTTCGCAGTTACAGCAACACCCCTTTTGTCATCGGCGCAAACAAACAAGACGACGAAGACGCTTGGCCCCCCGAAGACCTCAAGATCGCACTCGGGCTGGATCACGCCACGCGCGTGTTACCCTGCGTTGCCACCGATAAAGAAAGCGTGCGCAACATTTTGCTCGAACTGCTCTACATCATTCTGGAAAACGCCGCCGAAGAAGACGTACCGGCTCGCAAAAATTAAGGAGACCGTGATGCCAGACGACCGCATGATGCCGAATGACGCGCTCCGCATGTTTTTCTTTGCGATCGAAGAAGTAATGGGGATCGATGGCATGAAAGCCGCCCTGCACGGCGCTAAAATGGACAAGTACATCGGCAATTATCCGCCCAAGAACCTCGACCTGGGAGTAAAATTCAGCGAATACGCCATGGCCGAGCAAGCGGTCGAAGATTTCTACGGGACACGCGGCGCGCGCGCGATGTTGTTGCGGGTTGGACGCGCGACCTTCAATTATGGCATGAAGGAACAATCGGCGGTGCTGGGTCTGGCTGGGCAAGCGCTCAAGTTAATGCCCTTGCCAACAACCAGCAAAATGAAACTATTACTCGAACAAATGGCGGCGGCGGCGAACAAAACAGTCAATCAACCCACGCGGGTCGAAGAAGATGCCGATGCATTTTATCTCGTCGTCGATTTTTGCATGTGCCAGTTTCGCCCGCGCCACCCGAATCCGTGTTGCTTTGTAACCGTTGGCACGCTTACGGAAGCAATGAAGTGGCTCACCGACAAGAATTATAACGTGCAGGAAATTTCCTGTATGAATCTCGGCGCCAACGAGTGCCGCTACCGAATCCCCAAAGTGGCTGAATAGAAAAATCGGCGGGAGCAAAAATCTCCCGCCGATTTTTTATTTGCAGGGCGGCAAGGGCGCGCTGGACACGGACGCGCGCGGGTCGATTTGCGTCAATTGAATTCCATCGACCCAGAGTGTACCAAAAGTGTTGTGTAACCCGGCTTTGATAAACAAACGTTTGGTCGTCGCCAACGTGGTAAAAGTTTTACGAAAGCGACGCCAGCCGCTCGTTTCATCGATGGCTTGCAAATCGGTAACCTTGCCTTTGCCCCAATTACCATCATCTTCAAAAATGCTCACGACTCCATAACCGGTTCCGTAAACGGAGAGACTCTTGAGCCACCCGGACAATTCGTACGGCGCGTTGGACAAGACGGTCATCGGCTCGGAAGTGATTGCAATCGATGCATCCTGTTCGCCGGGAGTAGAAAATTTCAGCGCGCCTTTGCCGGTGAGCGTGCTTGCTTCATCCACTTTAAAATTCGCCGCACCTGTGGAATCAATCCACAACGCCGGGTTGCCAAGCGAAATATTCTTGCCGGGCGCAGGTTGCCACAAGCGATCGATTTGGAAAATCGCCGGGCTAGCATAATTCGTTCCGCGCTCCACCGCCATTTGGTAATATGCCAACGCGCGGCACGTTTGCCCACTCTTCAGAAAATTATTCGCCGCGACGTAACGCGTATCCGCTTTGGCAGAAACAATTTGCGGATACGGCGCAACAACCCACACCCCGAATGCCGCCAGCATCAGAATCAACACGCCGATTAAAAAAAACAAGCCGGTTTTGACGGCAGGTGCAGCTGGCTCTGCGCGGTGCAAATTAGCGATGATACCCCACGCCAGCAGTCCAGCCAATCCAATCAGCATCAAGCCGAATGGATTGATCCGAATCGGAAAATTTTCTGGCGACAGAGATATGATGAGTGAATCGAGCGCGCCGTACCGCAAAAAATCGATTTGCCCCAACAGCGTGGACATTCGGCTGGTTGTATCGAGATAATCGCGGTCGCTGACGAACGCGCCGACAAGTTGAATCAAGAATCCGATTACGGACAATATGCTCAAAGCCAGGACGGCAAGTTTGTGTCTCATCTCTTTCAAAGCGTCGAGCATAAATCCAATCGGCAAGATCAACAACGGCGTTACCTGTACCAAGTACCGCGGACCCCACCACGTCCCGCCATCCCAATCCGGTCGAAAGATCACCGTCGCCCACTGAGCGATAATCAGCGCGAGCACAAGCAACGCATCGCGGCGATTGGCACGCCACCAGAAAAACCAGGCGACGATTGCCAAAAGTATCGGCGGCGAATAGAGAAACACACTCTTGTCCAATGAGAATAACAAACCCGCCACCGCGACCGGCGGATTGCCAAGCGGAATGAGCGCAAGAATAATGTCGATTGGATTTCTTTCCAACCCACCCAAGCCGCTTGTGATCCTCCCAAAACGCGCAAAAGCGTAGAGCATTTGAATCATCAAAAACGTCAAGCCGGGAAGTAAGAACACGAACGCGCCACGCAACGCGGCATTGATCAGCGTGTTTCGATTTGCGCCGCGCGCACGTTCGCGTTGGACGATGACCACCAACAAATAGATCAAGATGACGGGAATAACAACGCCGTGGATGAATTTAGTGAACACAAGATAACCGCTGGCTAAACCGGCAAACAACAGCCACCGATTGGCGTGGGTCGTGGAAAATTTTAACGCGGCATAAAAGTTCAATAACAGTAACAGCGTCAACAACGGTTCGCGCGTGAAACTGCGCGAATAAGGAAAAACAATCGTCGCAAGTCCGAAAACCATACTCAAGCCGAGCGCGGTTTGTCGGCGAAACCCCAGCAATTCCCCAGTTCGAAAAAGCAAAACGACGGCCAACGCGGTCGTCAACGGATTCGTCAAGCCGACGAACAACATCGTCAGCGCGTTTGAATCTGGCACCGGAAAAACGGTGGCGGCGATTTTACCCAGTAGATAAAACGGGATTTCGACGAGCGTTTGTCCTAGCTCATAGCCGGAAAACGTGCGCCCGCCCACGCCAATCGCATTCTTTTGCGCGGTGGGGCGAAATGAAAATTCGCCGCGCTCGACGATGCTTTGCGCGACGCGATACTTTTCCATCTCGTCGCCGTAATTGATGACGCCGGACATCGTCGAGACGTAGAGCGAAAAGCAAAACAGAAAAAGGAGAATGCTGGGCGAGATGCGCGTGAACATCTAACGCCCTTTCAGCGCAAGCATATGTCCCATCGTCCGCAACAGGATCACCAAATCGAGCCAGAGCGATTGATGTTTGATATAGTACAGATCGTACTGCAAACGAATCCGCGCGTCTTCCACGCTATCGATGTAATCGTAATTGACGACAGCCCAGCCCGCCATGCCCGGCTTGACCGCGTTCCGCAAGCGATGAAAGGGAATCACGTGATCGAGTTCCGCCAAATGTTCAGGGCGTTCGGGGCGCGGACCGACCGCGCTCATATCACCTTTCAAAATGTTGAACAATTGCGGCATCTCGTCCAAGCGCGCTTTGCGTAACCATTTGCCCACGCGTGTGATGCGCGGATCGCCTTTTTGTGCGCGCTGAGCGTGACCATCGATTTCCGCATTTGCCACCATCGTGCGTAATTTGAGGAGATTGAAAATTTTGCCGCCCTTGCCCACGCGCGTTTGTCGATAAAACACTGGCCCCGGCGAATCGAGTTTGATCGCGAGTACGAGGAATGGCAACAGCGGCAGATACAACGCCAAGCCAAGCAACGCGCTAGTCACATCGAACATCCGCTTGGCAAGCGGATAGAAACCGCCGGCTTCCGCCGAATCGAGCGGGAGCGCGACGTTCCAATTATCGCCGATGTGTTCGATCGGCACCATCCCGGTCAACTGCTCGAACAAGACTGGCATCAGTGTAATCTGTAAACCCAGTTCTTTGCAATCGAGAATCGCTTGAAAGAGCGCGGTATGCACATCGCGCGTCACAGCAACGATAATCTCGGGCACACGCTGTGCGATGACCAGTTGTTTCAAATCGCTCGCCGCACCGATGACCGGAATGTCTTCGTCTAAAATCGATAGGGTCTGATGACGCTTTGCCGGATCGTCGTCGATAAATCCCAGGATGCGATAATGGGTGCGCGCGTTTTGGAGAATTGCGCGAGCAATCGTTTGCCCCGCCCAGCCCGCGCCGATAATAATCACTTTGCGACCGGCGGAGGGGCGTTGCACAAGGGAAACGTAAATCACGCGCCACAGCGTGATCAACACGAAACTCGCGACACCTTGATAAGCGACGATGCCGCGCGGCATTTCGGTTGGTGTTGCAGAGAAAAAATAAATGAACAGATAAGCGACGACAACCAGTACAATCGCGCGTAACAACGAGGACGCGGCGGCGGCAAGGTTGGTGATTTTTTTGGCGTCGTAAAAGCCGGTGAGAAACGCTGCGAGAAACCACAGTGCCGGCAAAAAAACAAACCAGCCCGCGTTGTTCAAAAGATAAGCGCCATCGAACAGCCATTGCGCGCGCACCGCCATAATCCAAAACGCGAGCAACGTCGTTAGCTCGACGATGACGAAATCGATGACAATCAAAAGGTTTTTGCGTTCGGCAAGGCGTAAGGTAAACATGCGAGTATCAGGGTTTGCGACTGCCGGCGAATTTTTCGCGACGGAAAAAATTCACCGCGAGCGCGGTCGCTAGTTTCAAAACCATCGCCACGTAGTAAAACCAATTGAACAGGAAGAAATAACGCGCTGCCAAATTCTTGCGATAATAGATAAAGTACGACCGGTGCCATTCCCAAATCGAACGGTAGGGATTAATGCGCGAACCGCCGTGACTGCCGTAATGAATAATCTGCGCGCCGGGATAATAATAGATTTGCCAGCCGGCTTGTCCCGCACGATAACAATAGTCGGTATCTTCTTGGTAAGCGAAGAATCGTTCGTCGAGCAAACCGATTTGCTCAAGCACCGCGCGCCGAATGAGCATACACGAGCCAGATACAGCCGCAACCGAATGCGTTTCATTCTCATCGAGATATGTGAGCAAATAACCGGCAAAACGTGGATCATTGGGAAACCGCGCGGCTAAACCGGAAAAATAACAAAACAATTCCCAGGGGGTTGCCAACCCCCGGCGACATTGCTTCTGCAAGGTGCCATCGCGGTTCAGCACTTTGGGTGTAACAATGCCGATTGCCGGATGCGCATCGGCAAATTCGACCAGTTGATCTAAGGCGCCGGGCAGAATGAGTGTATCGTTGTTGAGCAAGAGCGCGTAGCGACCGTTGCTGACGCGCAGGGCTTGATTGGTTGGTTTAGTATAACCAGCATTGAAATCGTTGGCAATGACGCGCACGTCGGGAAATTCATCGCGCAGCATCTCCAGCGTGCCATCCTCCGAATGGTTATCGACAACGATAATTTCAAACGAAACACGATGAGTGTTGGCATAGATTGAGCCAAGGCAATCGCGCAGGAGATTTTTGGCGTTGAGGGTGGGGATGCAGAGAGAGAGAGCAGGTGTCATTTGGATTGCATCGCATATTGATAAACATCGAGTGTCTCGCGCGCAGTTCGTTCCCAAGAAAAATCTTTCGCCCGCGCTAATCCCTGTTGGGCATAATGGCGCCGCCGATCAGCGTTTTCCAGAATCTGATACATCGCTTCGGCGAGCTCCTCTGGACGATAGGGATTGACAAGGATACCGGCGTTTCCGACAATCTCAGGCATCGAAGAAACATTGGAGGTGATTACCGGTACGCCACACGCCATTGCTTCCAAGACTGGCAAGCCAAATCCCTCGTACACAGATGGATAGACAACCAAATCAGCAGCGTGATAGATCAAAGGCAGTTCTTCTTCTGGCACATATCCCGTGAAAATAACTTGATTGACGAGATCAAGTTCGCTGATTGTTCGAAATAGCCCATCGTACATCCAACCCTTGCGTCCTACGATGACCAGTTGATGTGAGCTACCACGCTCGACCAGCGATTTGAAAGCACGAATCAACGTTGGTAGATTCTTACGCGGTTCCAACACACCAACATAAAGAACCATTTGCTCAGGCAAGCGATATTTCTGGCGGATGCGCGCAAGCGCCGCCGGTTGATCGATAGGGCGAAAATGTGGTGCGACACCCAGCGGGACTGTAAAGACTCGATGCGGATTGATGTTGAGAATATTTATCACATCTTGACGACTGCTTTCGGAATCAGCGATGATAGCATTGGCGCGCCTCGCCGATAACTGAATCGCTAATCTGAAAAACAATCGTTTGTATGCTTGATGCATATGAGGATATAGAAAAAAGGTCATATCGTGAAAAGTGACCACCGACTTGCAATTGGCAATAATCGGCATTGTGTAATGAGGCGAGTGCAAAACGTCGATACGCCAGCGACGAATTTCCATCGGCAGGATAACTTGCTCCCACAGAATTCGTCCAACGCGCGATGCACTAGCAGACGGAACGATCCAGCAGCGCTTGGGAATGGGGTGGAACAATGCCACATCTTGATGCTTGGCAAAGATAATGTAATCGTTCTGACCCGCCTCTACTAGAAACTTGACAAGGTTGAGAATATAATTCCCCGCCCCCACGCGCTGAGGTGGCATGGCTGTGGTGTCAATTCCAATGCGCATGATTCTTCAACCCATTCGAAGATAACTTTGCTTGTCGGTAAACTCCAAGTATGCCTTGGCGAAAACGCTCTGTCGAAAACAACCTGGCGCGGCTTTCCCCACGAATCACCATCTCTTGCGCTAAATCGCTATCTGTCAACACACGCACGATTTGTGCAGCAATCTCTTCCGGTTGATTGGGCTCGACCAGTATGCCGGCATCCCCCAGTACTTCAGGTAAAGACGACACATTGGAGGCAATCACCGGTGTGCCGCAAGCCATCGCTTCAATAATTGGAAGTCCAAATCCTTCGTGCCACGAAACCAATGTAAAAAGATCGGCGGCTGAGTAAAGTGCCGACAAATCCTTGTCTGCAATGTGCCCTGGAAGAATAATTTGCTTAGAGAAACCACTCTGTTCAATCGTGAATGCTAATCGATCAAAGTCCCACCCTCGCTCTCCGGCGAGCACAAGCGCATGATCTAATTTTGCCCGCCGCTTTGCCAGTACAAAAGCATGAACAAGATTCATCAAATTCTTGCGTGGCTCAAGAGTTCCAACAAACAAAATGTATTGGGGAGGTAAATTGTACTGCGTCAATCTGGATCGCGCGTCTGCTACCCGCGACAAACCTTCACGCACACAAGGATAGACAACTCTGATTTTTTCTTCTGGAAACACAAAATGCTTTTTAATCTGATTACGCGTCGCTTCAGATGACGCGACGATGCAAGTAGCGTGACGAATGCTGGATGGCGCCAAGAGCCGCCACCACCACCGACCTGTCCATTTCATTGTCTGCGGATGGCTCAAAAAACTTAGGTCGTGTAATGTCAGTACTTGTGCCACTGGCGCCCGAACAAATACGGGCGATATGAATGCGGCAGTGTGCAGGATATCCAAATTCCCCAGCACTTTTGCGCGAGCAAAATAATACTGATGATAAAGCGCGCGAGGAATTCCTGCGGGACGTTTCTCCAAGCGCCAAGCGATTGCTTTGCCGGATGGCAGTGCGTTACGAATCGCGTTCTGTACGAAAATTGTATAGGTGTTTTCCTGATCGACTGCCGCAACGTGTCGAACAAGCTCGGTAAAATACACCCACGATCCATCCCGTTCACCGCCTAACGCAAGCCCATCAAGCCCAACTCGCATCTGTCAACTCGCCAAAGCCGTTTTGTAAGCGGCAATCGTCTGCTGAACGCATTTTTCCCAACTGAATTGTTCGGCACGCGCGAGCGAGTTACGGGACATTTGCTCGCGCAATGATGAGTCGCAATAGACATTCCACAAACTCTGACACAAGCCGTCGCTGTCAGTTGGACTAAGCATAATTCCGGCATCGCCAACAACTTCTGGCAAAGAAGATGTATTAGAAGTGATCACTGGCACTCCACACTGCATTGCCTCAAGCGGCGGCAAACCGAATCCCTCATAGAGCGACATGTAGACAAACGCTAGGGCACCGCTATACAATGCCGCCAAATCTTGTTCCTCTACATACCCTGTCAAAATAATTCGATTTTTGATTGCAGGAAAAGCTTCAACGGCCGCAAAGATCTTTTCGTACAACCGCACGGCGGGACCAGCAAGTACAAGTGAGAGATTATGAATATGCTGTTCTTGAACCAATCGTGCGAAAGCGCGAATGACATGGTCAAGGTTTTTACGCGGCTCCAGCGCACCAAGACTTAATAAATACGGCATATCCGGTATGCCATATCTCCTTCGTACTGCGGCGATCTTTTCGGAATCATGGCAGGGATGAAAAAACTGTGAATCCGCTCCCGGGTATGCGATAAAAACTTGTGCTGGCGCTATTCCTAAATAATTGCACAAATCGTGTTTGGTTGATTGGGAATCGCAGATTGCCCAGTCCTGTTTTCCGAGACTATGCAGTATGTCAACAAAGAATTCCTTTCGCACAAACTCAAAGAAACGCGGAAAAAAAATCGGCGTCAAATCATAGACTGTCAAAAAGCGTTTGAGGTGTTTTGCCGCTTTAATTTGCTGTGGGATGCGCGCAAAAGATGAATGAAAAACCTCGGCACGCATCACATCATCCGGATGTACAGGTTGTGAAAACGGCTCAAGCAATCCAGCAAGATAGAAAAACGTTTTGCGCTGTAGGCGCAAAAACAATTTGCGAATCCCTGTTGCGTTGTAGATTTTCGTATTGAGGGGAAATAGTCGCCGATCAATGAACCGCCGCGCACTTTTTCGCGGATCAGGAAAAGGAACATGTGCCAAACGCGGGATTGATGCCAAGTACTTGATCGTTCCCTCAGCGTTCTGAATCGAAGAAAATGACAAGTCACACTCGGGCGCAATTGCCAAACCTTGGGCAACGTTTTCGACCACACGGAACAACCCGGTGCGATCCCGCTTGTCGCCAAAACCATATCCTAGAACAGAAATATCGTAAATGACTTTCACAATAATCTCATTACACCGGGTAGCATTCGCGATATGCTTTCAAATGACCGCGCGCCCAATTCTCCCACGTAAATGCTTTGACATGCTCCAAGCCGCGCTCACGCATCTGGCGACGTAAACCCTCGCTAGACATGATACGAATTATGGCGTCAGCTATTTGGTCCGCCTCATTCGGATCGACCAACAACGCCGCCCCACCTACAATTTCTGGAAGGGATGTCGTATTTGATGTGATGACTGGTACACCACATGCCATTGCTTCTAGTGCCGGAAAACCAAAGCCCTCAAAGAGACTGCAATATGCTAACACACTTGCCCCATTTAAGATAACGGGCAAATCGTCATCGGAAACGTAACCAGTAATGTGAACGCGCTGCCGAACACTGGTAAAATTGATATCACGCAATACTTTCGAAGTTGCCAAACTTGTGGGACCAGCCAGCACAAATTGTAGGTCCCGAAATTCGGCGCGATCAGCGATGCTTTCAAATGCCTTGATGTGCGCCTCGATATTTTTGCGCGGATCGAGAAAACCGATGCTCAACACGTACGGGCGATCGGGTATAGCATATTTTCGCAACACCGGCATTATAGCTGAACGATCATCCAGCGGTTTAAAAATCGAACGCACGCCGGGATAGACAACGCGAATCTTCTCTTCCGGGATTAACGCGGCTTGCATCAATGTCTGTTGCGCATGACGTGAAATCGTGATCACACAGTCTGCTTCTTCTTTGGCAAATTGAAGCGCGCGCCTCAAATTGCGGATCGCCTCATCCGAAAAATATGGTTGAAACAAAAGCGGAATAACATCTGTAATGATAATAATGCGCTTGGCTTTCGGTGCGATACGGAGCCAAACGTCCCAGCCCTCCAGAACATTGAGATCAGCCACGGTTTGCTCGGCGCGCTGTTGCCAGCCAGTCGCGCGCCGCGCAATCTCGCGTACTCCCCGATTCCAGATTTGCGCGATTTTTCCTATCCCCGGTTTCGCCGTCCAATTATCAAGTGTCGGTAAACGTTGAATTACGCCGGGCGTACGAAACTCGAATCCCGGCGGCAGTTCGAAAGGTAGTGTATGTACTTGTTGAAGTGAGCGATCAATGAGCACAAATTCCATGCCTTGCGCTTCATCCCCCAGCATTGCTAAACCTTCGATTAATCCATAGTAGAGATTTTGAACGCCAGTGCGATACTTCCAGAACATTCCGGCGATGTCAATCCCAACACGCATAGTTTCCAACTCGATCAACACAGCGCATCAAAAATCGGGCGGCGGATAAATATCGCAAAACCAAACCCGTGCCGATTGATGAAAACGTAATAGTCATTTTTCAACCGTTCAACCATTGTTCGATGTAAATCGAGTAGGCGATCTTTGACACAATGTGCTGGATGATACATATCATCGAAAAATAGCACCTTGCCTACATGCGGCAACACGTTTTCTAAATCAGTTCTTGCACCATTATACGAATGATCGCCATCCACATATATCACATCAATCGGGGGTAAGGTGCCCCGAGATTTAAAGAATGCCGGAACGGTCTTCTTTGAATCGCCATCCAAAAAATGTACGGTTTTCAAATCTACATTACTTGCCTGCAACAAATTCTCGATGTGGCGGTGCGTTCCCCTGCCTGTGCCACCGTACTGTCGCCCCCATACATCCGCCAGGACTAGTTCGTCAAAGAGTGGCGCACCGATTGCTTGTGGATTATGCAAGAGACGTTGCAAGCGAAGACAGGTAATCATTGCCAGCAAACTATACCCCTCGTTCACGCCAATCTCCAAATAGCGATGTGGCAACTGAGTATGCAACAGAGACATTGTCGCCATCATACACATATGAGATACTGCCCAGCCGCCAAACGCATCTAATTTTGCAATCACTTGTTGAAATTGTGATGCGGCTTGGCTAGATCCAACAAAAAATGTTGCGGGATCATCAGGCAGATCAGCGGCCCAGCCAATCTGGGCATTTGCTCGCGCAATTGCCGCGTTGAGAAATTGATCTGTCAACTTATTCGTCATGAAATGCTCCATCGGAACAACTCAAGGTAGTGATTGCCGCAAAAATTTTAACCACGCACGGATTTTCCAATCAAGTTTTGCTATTGAATGTGGAATCAGCAGTACAGGAAATGTTTGCCACCAAAACTCGGGCAACAAGTATAATCGTTTAGTGAAATTCAGCAAAAGTTGCACGTCGTCTTGCAGATCCTGCCGCGGGCTGAGTTTAATGTGACGCCATATTGCCTCACCGTTCCACCATAATCGATAAAAACGACGCATCACAAATCTAAAGAGCCATTTATCTTGGCTAATCAGATTACTGTAAATCCGCACGATATCGGTCATCGTTTTTATTCGGTACTGAGCAAGGTGCTCATCAATTTCACCCAGCAACGAGTCATTACCTGTTCGATTCTGAATCAACGGATCAGGGCACCACAACCAGCGCGGATTCTGTTTCACCATCAGACCAATAAGATAAAGATGCGGAAAGATGCTGTATTCAGAAATTTGCGCAGGGCTAACCGCTTTGACGGCTTGATCCCACAACCGGCGATTCACAATTTGTGAGGGTGCGTAGGTAAAAAAGACACCCAGTTCGGCGATGATATTTTTAAATGATGAATAGAAATGCTGTGATTGGAAATGCGTCGGAAAGATTGCAGGCGTATCTTGCACAATGGGGGTCGACATAGTACGGTCATAATTTACCCGCATAACCGTAAGTCCTGCAAGGTCAGCATGTTCCTCCAGTAATTCGAGTACGTGTGCTATACCTGAAGGCGCAATTTGATCATCGGAGGAAAAAAGCCAGCAGTATTCGCCTCGCGCAATCGCACACGCACTGAGCAAGTTGAACGTATATCCTTCGTTTTTAGAATTGCGGCGATAAACGAAAACATCAGGATAATTGCTAGAACAAGCCTCGAGCCAATCTGCTGTGCCGTCTTCGGACGCATTATCACTAATGCATATTTCCACCCGTCGGTTGGAATCACCAACGATCTGCGGAAGGATGCTATTGACCGCTTGTCGCAAAAATTCAAATCGACCGTGATGTGTGGGGATGCAAACAGACAATCGCATTATGGCTTGACATCTTTTAGCTGAAAATTAATAATCCGGAAAACCATAGGACGAGGATCGCTAAGAGATTCGACATGCCGCGCGTTCGAGGCAAATTTGATTATGAGCTTGCCGTGTGGAATCGAGAGTTGCTTTGACACGGATGTTTCGGTGGAATTGATCGCTAGTGTCTGCAGGGCATCCTCGCTCGCAATGCGTAATTCTGATAGTTCAGGGTAACCGGTTGCCAATACCATCTCAAGGTCGACGTGCTTGGTTTGATTTGATGGATTTTCGATCATCAATTCAGCCGACGCCGCGCACCACCGCCAGTTATTTTCTTTTGTCCCTTCGATTCCACTGCACCCGGACCACGTAACAAACGGCTGATGCAACGCAACCTCACGCTGCAATTCCCACTCGGCATCAGTATAACGCATTTGCAAATCACGTACGTACTGTGTCATAGGGAAAAAGAGTAAACGTTTGTTCATACTGATGAGTGGCTCGACATTTAAGATATCGGCAAGCATTTGGCGGAGTTCAGTGGCTGAATCTGTATAACCCAATCGATCAATGTAGATTCCCTCAAAGCCCGCAAAGGCTAATGTTTCAACCATTTCAGGCAATGATTTTTTGACAACTTGATGTTGCCAGTCACCTGCATAACGTCCCTTCATTGCGCCATAACTCCATCGCAGAGTTTTGGAATGCAGATAACCTCGGAACAAATCATAGTCCATCATCTGGTGTAGCGAACCATTTTCCGGAAAAGTCATGGCGGGAAGTTGAAAAATTGCCGCCCCCGGCGACACAAGTGTTTCGATCTTACGAATAAATTGAGCATCATTCGAGTAATCCGCATAGAGTGTATCGTACGGGGGTGAGGCATCTGTAGGAATTTGATCTAGAAGAAAGATCGCAAGAAATAAAATCGATAGGCCGAAGAAGATGTGGTGCTTGGAATGGAACCATCGTTTTCGGATTTGCTCAATTCCCCAAACGAAGGCAAACAAGGAAAAAAAAGCAATATAGACACTAATCCGATTATATGCCCGAATTTGAGAAAACGAAATCATTGCTAAAAGAGAACCAAATCCACCAATCGTTGCCAAAAGAATGGCGGCAATATTAAGTGTACTGAGACCGGCGATCAGATCGTTGGTGGCGACATCGCTTCGTTTGATGAACAACCATCCAATTAAGAGGGTGAACCCCAAACTTCCGGCTATACCGAGAGAAGCGGTTATACTCTCATTTGTCAAACTGGAAGCAATCTCGGTAAGGTGCCGGTAATAGCTCTTTGACCATTCGGCTAGAATTGGCAAACGATGCCACGGGTTTGGCAAAAACAATTGTGCAATTCGTAATCCAAAGACTTCCGCCTGCAAAGCAGAACGAATTACAGCAGAGGTATTCGTACCGTTTTGAAGCCAATAGAAGATATTGGGCGCAATATTCAAAACGAGTCCCAAACAAATCGATGCCGCCAAAAACCCTGCTGTAAAAAAAGGACGAAGGCACAAGTGCTTGAAAGCTACGATTGCGCCAACCACGGCTAGAAAGAATAATGCAAAAAAAGCATAGTATAACCCGGCAGATGAAACCAAAAAACAAATCACAACGCTTGCGATGGCTTTCGAGCTGTTCAAACCGACCAACTCTCCCCGAGTCGTACGATCCCAAATAAAAATAGGGTGTTCTAGATATATCCACAGGATCGCCATCACCATCAGAGGAATCAGATAATAAGATGCTAGAAAGATATGTCCTTCAGCTCTGGTTAGATGAAAAGGCAGAAATGTGTAAAGCAAACTGCCGATAATAGCCACTGGAAAGGATAAACCAAAATGGCGCAAAACAAACAAGGTGGTGAGCGTGGTTAAAGGATAAGTCAAAAGATAATAGAGATTATAAGACGAAGCATAATCGTTGGTCACCAACGAAATGAGTTTCATCATACCCAAATGCAAATTATCAAACATTGGGTAATCATAAAAATCTAGTCCGAAAGGCATACCAAGCAGATCGTTGTGCAGAAACCAAAGATTATCTATGGACCCTTTGATAAACATCCCCGTAAAAAAGATATCACCGCTGTAGGGATAATAAAAGAGTACAAACAGATCGGCGCGCCACAATTCTAACGCCCATACCAATATCGCTAGACAGGCAATTAATGCACCGGCATAGGCAAGTAAATTATTCCGAATGTTCAAAGTCATTATTATTTTTCTTGAAATAACCACGTCTATTCGTGCGGCACTTCCCATAATCGCGCTTTGGAAAATCTGACTCGCAACATATTTCTTAGAAACTCGATGCCCGCCGCAAAGAGACGAACTTTAGAATGTCCTGTCCCACGCTTTTGAAATTCCAAATCGACTTCGCTAATCTTTAATTGTAACACCTTTGCCTTGAGCATCAATTCAGCATCGATAAAGTGATCGTGGCTTGATAAACGTAAAGTGCTAAATGCTTGGCGCGTCATCAGCTTGGGATGCCCATTCACATCATCAGTGGGTAATTGGAACAAAAAGCGAGCAATCCAGTTATAAGCTTTGGAAATGAACCAACGGTACCAGCCGTCGCGGCGAACTACACGGCGACCTTTGCAAATATCGGCTTGCGTCTGTTCGATACGCTGTAACAACAAGGGTAGCACAGATGGAGCAATTTGTCCGTCACCGGGCATATAGCCAATCACTTTGCCAGTACTGCGTCCAAGTCCCTGAATCACGCCATAACCAAAACCACGATTAATCGGCACATCGACTACACATAATTCGGGAAACTGTTTCTGCAAGCTTGCTAATATTTGCGATGTGTGATCTTGCGAACCATTCTGTACGGCAACAATCTCAAAACCAATTCCTATCTGGCTTAATGCAGAATGGATTTCAGAAATAACTTGTTCGACACATGCCTCTTCATTGTAGAACGGCAGAACAATCGACAAGGCGACGCACCGTTCGGAATCGCCTAGCATTACGTCCCTTCCATATCGAGCGGCTTGGCGAATGGTTCCATCTCTGTCAGTGGACGTCCAAAAGCAATCTTGGGATAGGCATTTGCAAGCGGATCGATCATGACCTGCAATAGAAACGGAGAATGTGGTTCTTCCCACATCTTCGTCAGCGCACTGGGCACATCCGCCGGCTCCTGCACGGTGGTTGCCGCAATGCCGTACGCTTCTGCAATACGCGCAAAATCAGGGGCGGAGTACCCCCAAAAGGTCGAAGGATAACGTGCTTCAAAATAACTTTGCTGGAATTGGCGCACCATACCCTGACATTGATTATTGAGAATGATTATTTTGATTGGCAGTTGATGATGCTTAACCGTTTGTAATTCCTGAATATTTATTTGAAAGCCGCCATCACCCGCGATAACCACTACCGGATGATTGGCCACAGCAGATGCTACGCCGATAGCTGCGGGGAGTGAAAACCCCATCGCACCCATCCCGCCTGAGGTAAGAAAATGTTGATCAGCGCGCACTTCGCAGGATTGCGCCGCCCACATTTGATGCTGTCCCACATCGACTACAAAAGCAGAAGCACGTTCCGACACTGCAGATAACTGATGCATCAATTCGTTAGGGTTAATACCGGGAATACCTTGAATTTCGTCAATATCGCGCCACTTTTGTCGTAATTCAGTAATTTCCGCCAACCAATCCGCGTGCGCCGGCATATTGCGTGAGGGCGCCAGCTCAATTGCCGATTCCAAAAAAGAATACACATCTGCAATAATCGGGTAGCACCCTGTAACACGATTATTGATCTCGCCGGGTTCGCAATCAACATGGTAAATCTCCCGTCCCTGCTTGAACGCCTCTGTCTCTGAACCGGTTTGCCGAATATCGAGACGACTGCCAAGCACAAGCAGAAAATCGGATTGACCAACCGCTAGATTTGTCCATCGATTGCCGTAGCTTCCCAACATCCCCACTCGCAGAGGATGGTTATAAGGCAACGTGTTCACACCTAGTAGCGAATTGACTACTGGCACATGTACAAGATTTACAAATTCGCGGAACAATGAAATAGCACGCGCCGCACGGATACCCCCACCCGCAAGAATTAGCGGTCGCTTGGCATTGCGTAACGCATTTAGTAATCGCTCAACATCTGGCAAATTTGGAACTAGGAGTTCTGGCTTGGATAAACGCCGAGGTAAATCGACAACAATATCCGCACGCTGAATATCCATCGGCACATCGATGAGCACGGGACCGGGACGCCCCGTTTGCGCGATGGTGAACGCTTCGGTCAGCAAGGCTGGCACTTGTTCAGGGGATTGTACACACCATGCCGCTTTGGTAATTGGTCGAGCCATCGAAACAATGTCCGTTTCTTGAAAACCGAGTTGGCGGATCGCTCGTTCACCTTTTTGCTCGCTTCGATTCACTTGCCCGGTAATAAAAACTGCTGGTGATGAATCGAAATAGCAACTGCCAATGCCGGTCAGTAGATTTGTCGCTCCAGGTCCACTGGTTGCCATAGCGACTCCCGGCACCCCATTGACGCGCGCCATTGCATCTGCGGCAAATGCGGCGGCTTGCTCATGATGCATACTCACAAGTTGCATCTTACCCTGCCGATAAACCGAGTCCACCATATGCGTGGTCATTCCACCGACCACTTCAAAGATATGTGTGACCCCTTGGGCGTGTAAAAAACCTGCAATATAGTCAGAAACTTTCATCCATCTTTCCTTTTATTCGTTCGCTCCGATACCAAGCAATCGTTTGCTTCAATCCCTCATCTAGAGATGTTTGCGGCGACCAATCAATCGCATTCTGTAATCGCGAAATATCTGCCCGCAAATCGGTGGGATAGTCAAGCGTGGTTTGCTTATCTCCCCAACGGAGAGGCAAACTTGGATCAATCAGATCTCGAATCTGTTCAACAATTTGGCGTATAGGGATAGCATGCCCTGATGCCAAATTGAAAATGCCTTGGACAGAAGATGTTTTGGCGGTCTGCCAAATCGCTCGCGCAACATCTTGGACAAACAGATAATCCCACTGTTGTTTACCTTGTGTAAGAGTTGGCATTTTCCCGTCCAATAGTGTAAGAATCACATACGGAATTAGAAAGTGAGACGCATCCATTGGTCCGTAAGCAGCAAACAAGCGCAACCAAACAAAACGAATATCATAGCATTCGCACAGTTTCCGGCTTAACAGTGCCGCGCTGAGTTTGGCAGCGCCGTACAATGTATTCGGATGCGGTAAGGAATCTTCGGTGCGCACACCGTCATGACGTCCATATTCCGCTTGTGAACCTAATCCAATCCAACATTGGCATCCGCTGGTCTTTGCAACTTGGAGCAAATTTAGAGTGCTATACAGATTTTGAATTTGCGAGAGGTCATCGCGGTGTGCGCCGCTGACTCCCGTCCATCCCAGATGGAATACCACTGTAGGGGCAAACTTTCGAAGCGCAGAGTCAAAATAGGCAACATCGGTCAAATCACCTGTAATCAGGTGGAGATGTTGAACTAGACTTTGCACTCTCCAGAGATTAGCATTGGGGCGGACTAGTATTGCTACCTGGCAATCCTGCCCAACAAGCCACCGCACAAGATGCGCGCCGATAAAGCCAGTAGCACCAGTGACCAGACATTTCATTTATGAATTGTATCTAGTTGGTGGAATGCATCCAAGATATAATCGAGCATTGCCGGGGTCAAGCCTGGATAGACGCCAATCCAAAACACATTATTCATAACGAAATCAGCATTTTCTAACTTTCCCACAACACGCGACGGCACTTGATGATAAGCCGGTTGACGCACCAAGTTACCGCCGAACAATAAGCGAGTTGATATTTTGCGCGATTCCAAGAATTCTACCACTTGCTTCCGTGAAAAGGGGGCATTAGATCGGATAGCGATAGGAAAGCCAAACCAACTTGGCTCGCTTTGAGCAGTAGCTTGAGGTAAGACAAAATATTCTTCGAGATCACGCAACCCATCAAAAAGGAGTTGAAAATTATGCCGCCGTGCTTCAATAAAGCGCGGAAGTTTTTTCAACTGCGCCACACCAACCGCCGCTTGCATATCGGTCAGTTTTAAGTTATAGCCAATGTGCGAGTATATGTACTTGTGATCGTAACCTTGCGGCAAACCGCCCATCTGCCAATCAAAGCGTTTACCGCAAGTATTCTCTTTCCCCGGCTCGCACCAACAATCGCGTCCCCAATCGCGGAATGATTCGACCAGCTTTTTCAAAGCCGGGTGATCAATTAGAACACAGCCCCCCTCACCCATCGTGATGTGATGGGCTGGATAGAAACTTGTTGTTGCCAGATTGCCAAATGTGCCAACCAACTTGCCGCGATATTTTGCGCCAACCGCATCACAACAATCTTCGATCAACCACAAATTATGCCGATGTACAAAATCAAGAACCTTATCAAGATCAAAAGGATTGCCAAGTGTGTGAGCAAGCATCACAGCACGGGTTTTACTCGACCATGCCGCCTCAAGCTGATGAACATCAATATTGTACGTTGGAATCAAGGTATCAACAAATACCGGAACGAAATGATTCTGGATGATGGGGTTGACTGTCGTGGGAAAACCAGTTGCGGCGGTGATTACTTCGTCTCCGGGTTGTAGGCGGCGATCACCCAATTGAGGAGACGTAAGCGTCGATAAAGCTAACAAGTTAGCAGATGAACCTGAGTTGACCAGTACTGCATGACGTAATCCAAAGAATCGCGCAAATTCGTGTTCAAATTGTTCCGCAAAACGCCCGGCCGTCAACCAAAAATCGAGCGACGCATCAACCAGCTGAATCAGCTCGTCCGCGTCAAAGACGCGACCGGCATAAGGGATTGTTGTTTTGCCAGGGATAAATGGCTGCGCGGCAAATGCTTCGTCGAAATATTGGCGTACCAAATCAACAATTTTGCCACGGAGCAAATTTGCCTTCTCATCCATTGGCAAAAAACTCTTGATACCACTTGATGGTGGCACACAACCCTTCATCCAGCGAAAAGAGGGGATGCCAACCTAAGATTTGTCGAGCTTTACTCGCACTGAGATATTGCCGCATAATTTCATTGGTCGCCTGATTACGAATATCCGGTTGTAATTTCGAGCCCATCAAAGTGAGAATGCGTTGAACAAGTTGTAATACAGTGACTTGATTTTCGTTGGAGAAGTTGAATGCCTGTCCACGCAATTCCGGCATTGCATTCAATTTTTCTGCAACTAGAATGTACGCGGCTGCGCCATCTTCAACATAGAAATAATCGCGGATATAATTTCCATCGGAACGGATAATGGGGGGCACGCCACGCACAATCGAACGAATGGTGCCGGGGACGAGGCGATTCCAATTGAGATCGCCACCGCCATAGAAATTACCGCAACGCGTGATGACGATAGGTAAATCAAAAGTTTGCGCAAAAGTCTGGGCAATTAAATCGGCGCACGATTTGCTGACGTCGTACGGATGACGACCCTGCAAGGGCATCGATTCGTCGTAGGGAAGTTGATTCTGTTCGCCGTAGGCTTTGTCAGACGATGCGGTAACTATTTGTTTGACGGTTGGAACGCGCCGCGCCGCTTCCAGCAATGCCCAAGTACCTCCGATATTGGTTGCAAATGTTGAGACCGGGTTGCGATTGGCAATGCCAACAATCGACTGCGCGGCTAAGTGAAATATGGTATCAATCTCATATTCGCCAAGTGTGCGTTCGAGGACTGCCTGGTCACACACATCGCCGCGCACCACTTTGACCTTCTCCAGCAAGTGGGTACGCACTAGTTCGCTTTGCGGAATCCAGTCGCGTACAAGACAAACTACCTCCGCCTTTAATTCGATTAATCGGTGCACCAACCAACTGCCGAGTAGGCCGGTAGCACCGGTTACGAAGGTGGGGCGATCACGCCAAAAAGATACATTCACTGCCAAACCCTCCATGGCGCATTCCCTTTGTCCCAAAGTTCGTTCAGGTATTTGTACTCGCGGTATGTATCCATCGTATAGAAGAAGCCATTATGCCGGTACGCCATCAATTGACCCTCGTGCGCAAGGCGTTCCAATGGCTCATGCTCTAAAACACACTCATCACCATCGAGGTAATCGAATACACGGCGTTGGAACACCATGTACCCTGCATTCACCCAGCCATCGACCTGAGGTTTCTCGGCAAAGTTGATCACCTTACCCGCAACATCCAAATCCAACACGCCAAACCGCGACATCGGGCGAACAGTCGTCACCGTTGCCACGCGTCCATGCCGTCTATGAAAATCGACAAGCGCGTGAAAATCTACATCAGCCACCCCATCACCGTAGGTTACCATGAAGGTATCGCCGTCAATGTATTTCTCGATGCGTTTGATACGCCCGCCGGTCATGGTGGTCAAGCCGGTCTCGGCAAGCGTTACTTGAAAATCCTGTTCTCCGTGCGCTTCGTGATAGGTAATCCGATTTTGCTGACCGAGCGCAATCGTCAAATCATTAGTCATCGCCTCATAATTAAGAAAATATTCTTTGATCATTTTTCCGCGATAGCCCAAGCATAATACAAATTCGCGAAAGCCCCAATGCGCATAGGATTTCATAATGTGCCAGAGAATCGGACGTCCACCGATTTCGACCATCGGCTTGGGACGATATTCGGTTTCTTCGCGCAGGCGCGTCCCCAAACCGCCGCATAAAATCACTACTTTCATGGATTGCTCTCTTGGGACGAAACTGTATCAAATGGTCCGAGATAACTCGTCTGCCATGCCAGTTTAGGGCGAACAACGCCAATCCACTGCCCGCCAAATTCTTTGCGCATGGCACCGGTATCGTGAACTGTAAATGAGACAACTTCACGTTCTAGAACTTGAGGGAGCGTCACGTCCATTAGAATTATTGCATTGACGCTATAGCGACCTTCATTGAGAAAATTACCTGGGAGGGTACAAACAGTGCGATACAATCCTACAGTATGGGGCCTGTCGTACCATTCATCCCGAATAAGATTAACCGAGTGCATATTGGCTGATGCAAGTACTGGCACACCCATCTGATCGAGCAGGTGAATGCTTGTAGCTATGCGTGCCTCCGGTTTGAGATTCCAAAATTCGATCTGAATTTCTATGGCATCCTGAATATCCACGTCGGACGTAACTTGACCGCCCGAGACAATTCGAACTGCGTGTAAACGAGCGTTTTCATTACCGGGAGCGGTGTCGATCGTTTGCCACACTCTTTCCCCATACGACTGTTTGCCTAGTGCAATATATTCGCTGATCACATCCCCGGATGCTCCGTCGCTATATTTTTTCCCCTGCACCAACAAAATGGCTCGTGGGCAGAGGTTGGCCAAACTACCGAGGTTATGGCTGACAAATAATACAGTTCGCCCTTCCTTTGTCACATGACTCATTTTGCCCAGACATTTTTTTTGAAACGCCGCATCTCCTACCGCTAGTACTTCATCTACCAGCAAAATCTCCGGCTCCAAATGTGCGGCTACAGCAAACGCAAGGCGCATATACATTCCACTCGAATAATGCTTAACGGTCGTATCAATGAATTTCTCGACTTCGGCAAAGGTGACAATCTCATCAAACTTGCGATCGATCTCGTTTTTTTTCATGCCCAGGATTGCGCCGCTAAGATAGATATTTTCGCGACCGGTCAATTCGGGGTGGAAACCTGTCCCGACTTCCAACAACGTGCCAACCCGGCCACGGATTTCCACACGACCTTTCGTTGGCTCAGTAATGCGTGCTAGGATCTTCAATAACGTGCTTTTGCCGGCACCATTGCGCCCAATAATTCCAAGCGCTTCACCTTGCTTGACTTGAAAACAAATATCTTCCAGCGCCCAAATCCAAGAATCAGACTCGCGCTGGATCTTTGATCTTCGGAAAGGAGTAAGGGTAGCATCGACTAACGTGTCTCGCAGGGTCTTGTAGCGTTCATGCAAACCAATGCGATATTGTTTGCTGAGGTACTCAACTCGAATCGCAATGTCGGTCATATTATATCTGCAAATGTTTTTTCCATACGATGGAAATACACCAAGCCGCCTATTAACAAAATTGCCACCACTAGTATCGAAACAATAAAAAGTGAACTCTGTGTTGTGTTATAACCCAAAAGTGCCCAACGAAATCCGTTTACAACTCCCACCATCGGATTCAGTCCGTAAATTATCCGCCAAGTTTCAGGCACAAGATTAGTTGAATATGCGATGGGTGTGACAAAAAGCCAAAACTGTGTCAAAAAAGGAATAATGTATCTGACATCGCGGTATTGAACATTCAACGCGGATAGCCATAAGCCAATCGCCAGCGCAGTGGCGATGGCAAGCAACAAAAACAATGGGAATGTGATGATTGCTAATGTAGGGACAATGCCATAGTACATCAGCATGCCTAAAAAGAGAATGAAGGCAAAGACAAAATCAGCAAGCCCCGCCAGCACGGCAGAGAACGGAATAGTTAGGCGCGGGAAATAGACTTTGGTAATCAACTGCTGATTCAGCACTAGGCTATTACTCGATTCGGTCAAGGCATGAGAGAAAATTTGCCAGGGCAACAGACCAGCGTACACAAAAATCGGATAAGGAATTCCGTCGGAGGGTATACCGGCAAGTTTTCCAAAGAACACACTGAACACAACCATCGTTAGAAAAGGTTGCAAGATTGCCCACGCCACACCCAAGGCAGTCTGTTTATACCGCACCTTGAGATCACGCCAGATCAAGAAAAACAACAATTCCCGATAAGTCCATAATTCGCGCAAATTTAACCGAACCCAACCGCTGGAAGGAACGATCGTAATGAGGGGAAGTGTATCGCTCGAAATTGCCTGCGTCTCAATCGATGGTGAATTCACGTCAACGATTTTACCACAGGTGAATCGTTTGTCAATTTACCTTTCGATTTTCTGACTCGCGAGGAAATAAAAATCGGCAGAGCTTCCACTCTGCCGATTTTGCTTATACTGTTCATTGAGACATTCCCAAGTAACTGCCGGAGGCATCACCGGGTGCCGAAGATTCAGCAAAGACCTGTGTGATGAAACCAAAGGGCTGGGTTGAAGTCATAATCGCAGATGCCTTCACGGAGGATAGCCCATTTAGCGCTGTGTCGTAACGCGTGTCAAAATTGAATACGGGGCTACTCGGTGTTGGATCGCGATAAGATGATCCGAGCAGTGAACCATTGCTATCATAGTAATAAATGTAAACCCGCGCGGCAGTACCGCCCAGCAACTGCCCGGTCAAGCCCGTGCTCCAATTCGTGCCGGTCCCGGCATCGTACGAGTTCTTCATTACCAACGGTGCAAACAATCTGGTTTGCGAGGGGTTATAAGTAAACGCACTGTAATAAGTTGACCGCAATCCACGGGATGCGTTGAAATCAGCGAAGAAGGGTACAACCGCGACCACCGGCTTGTTCGCATCGATTCGTGCAGAGGCGAACACCAAGCCTTTGTTACTCAGTGCAGGATCATAGCGCAGGTCAAAGGTAGATGCAATTTGACCATTTTGCGATGAGACACTCGAACCATATGCGGCACCATCAAACCAAAAATACGTGACTGTGACATTGGCTGGAGACAAGTCTGCCGACATCACAATAATCGAGCTTTGGTAATTATACTGCGTACCACTATCATAAACGTTCTTGACTACCTGTGGCACATAGAGCGTTGACTGGGCATTGGCTGATGTGAAGCCGGAATAGACATTGAGAACACCACCAGCATTTTGCTGAACCAGGACGCCAATTTTCCTATCTGCACTGACCCGTGCGGCACCATAGTAAAGACTGGGCAACATGCCTTCACTTGCCAAGTCTACCAGAATCGATGAACCTGGCGGAATCACCAAACTAGGATGAGTTCCTGAGATTGCGCCGGTTGCTACATTATAATACGTGATCACCGCTGTGGCCGAAAGACTGATATCCGTATTCTGGATCACGATCGCCGAATTATAGGTAGATGCCGTGCCCCCATCATATACATTCTTCAAGATTTGTGGCAATAACACAGAATAGTCTGCCGCAGCGCTCGAAATACCAGCATAACTATCCATTCGGAAAGCATTCCCTTGCGCTGCCGCGTTTCCCGAATATTCATTGACCATCGCCGCAAGCGATGTGTTTGAGCTGAGCACCACTGCACCTTGCCAGTTGGTAAATCCATCCAAGCCGCCACCTGACGCTCGCTGATCGATGGTTACATTGCCGTATGGCGCGATCGTGCTATTCACAGTACTAGATACACCACCCGAATTATAGAACGATGCGGTGGTATTCGCCGTTATACTTGGATCAGTATTCTGTATCACAAAAGAGGTCGACACGGAAGTTATTGCGGGTGCCCGCGGCGCCGCCGCGCGTGGTTTAGTGGGCGTAGGTGCCGGCGTATTCGTTTTGGTCGGCGTCGCCGTTTTTGTAGCCGCCACAGTTGGCGTAACGGTCTTTGTTGCCGTTGGCACCACTGCCGTTACCGTCTTCGTCGCCGTCGGCGCAACCGCAGTTGCCGGCTTCGTCGCGGTCGGCACAACCGGGGTAACCGTTTTTGTTGCGGTTGGCACAACAGCGGTTACTGTCTTCGTTGCAGTTGGAACAACCGGGGTAACCGTTTTCGTCGCAGTGGGTGGCACAGTTGTCGCGGTCGGCGTGAGCGTCACCGTAGCGGTTACTGGCACACTAGCCGCAGATGTTTTAGTCGCAGTGAACGTTGCCGTTGGTCCTTGCGCCAGAGATACCGACGGTAAGACAAATAGGGTTATACTTAGGACAGCCAAAAGCGTGACGATGGCGAGAAGATTTTTCCGTGAGCACATACTTCCTTCCTCCATTTCGATCGACTACATTATAACTCACTTTGGATTATACTTCAAATTGGGGTACCGCACATTAGGACGATAGTCCCAATGACGCTAGTCCCACGCAGATTCCAAAACATAAACCAACATCTTCGCCTCTTGTAATAATCGATTCCCTACCCCATTGCCAAAACACGCGCGCGGGCATATAATCCCGACCACAATCGATTATAGGGACGCGAGGTGATGATGCCGCGCGCGACAGAATTGCAGGGGTGATGAATGCTCGCTGCGCAAATTTATTTTCTACGCTCTTCGATTGAAGAGTATTTCCCCGCGCCTTTCATCACTCGGCTCAAACAATCTTTGGGGGTTCGATGAAATGCGCCAATTGTGCGTTTGATAATGCCGCCGATTCGAAATTCTGCGAGAATTGCGGCAACCCTCTCGAACGCGCGTGTCCGAATTGCGGCAAGCCGGTTTTGGCGAATGCCAAATTTTGTCGTAACTGCGGATACTCACTGACCGGCTCAACGGCTGTGCAAACGAATCGACTTGCCCATTTGCAACAAGCCGCGCCCGCCGCACTTCAAGAAAAAATTCTATCGACCCGCAAACAAATCGCCGGCGAACGCAAACTCGTCACCGTGTTGTTCGCTGACATTGTCGGCTCGACCGAAATCGCAGAAAAACTCGATCCGGAAGAATGGGGCGAGATCGTTTCGGGCGCGCATCAAATCGTCAGCGATGCAATCTACCGATACGAAGGAACGATCGCGCAACTTTTGGGCGATGGCGTGCTGGCATTCTTCGGCGCGCCGATCACGCACGAAGACGATCCCGAACGCGCCGTCAACGCCGCGTTGGACATCATCGCCGCCATTCACACGTACGCTCACGCGTTGCGCGATCAAAAGCAAATCCCGCACTTTCGAATGCGCGTGGGACTCAACAGCGGTTTGGTCGTCGTCGGCAACATCGGCAGTGATATGCACGTGGAATATTTGGCAATCGGCGATACGGTGAATCTCGCCGCGCGGATGCAATCTGCCGCCGAACCGAACACGACGTTGATTACGGAAAACACCGCGCGCATGGTACGCCACGCGTTCGATTTGGAATCGCGCGGCACGTTAGAACTAAAAGGCAAGCGCGAACCTGTCCCCGCCTTTCGCGTCATCGCGCGCAAAGCCGTAACCGAATCGGCACGCGGGATCGCCGGGCTTGATTCGCCACTCGTCGGACGCGAACGCGAATTCCAAACGCTCCAATCGCACCTCGCCGCGCTCGCACACGGACGCGGTCACATCGTCGCCGTGATGGGCGAAGCCGGGTTAGGCAAATCGCGGTTGATGGCAGAAGTACGAAAAACAGCAACGGTCACCTGGCTTGAAGGTCGTTCACATTCGTACGAAAACTCCACGCCGTACGCGCCATTCATCGATGTCTTGACCAAAGCGTTTGACTTGCGTGTCGAAGAAAACGATGCGGACAAGTACGCTAAAATCAAAACTCACGCCGGCGATGGCGCGCCTTTTCTTGCCACACTGCTCGGAATTCAAATCGACGGCGATGACCGCGAGCGCGTCCAATATCTTGAACCGCCGCAATTGCGCGGCGCAATTTTCCAAGCCGTCCGCGCGTTCATTGAACAAAAGGCAAGCGCCGCGCCGCTCGTGTTGCTGTTCGACGATTTGCATTGGGCGGATGCCACGTCACTTGATTTGCTCGAACAACTGATGCCGCTCGCAGAAACGAAATCGCTTCTTCTCATCGCGCTCTTTCGCCCGCAACGACAAGAACCTTCTTGGCGATTTCACGAAACGGCTTGGCGCGATTACGCGCACTGTTACACCCCCCTCACGCTCGAACCGTTGAACGATGACGATTCGCGTACGCTCGTGGCGAATTTATTGCACATTGAAGATTTGCCGGAACAAGTCCGCGCGCTGATCTTGAAAAAAGCAGAAGGCAATCCTTTCTTCGTCGAAGAAGTGATTCGTTCCTTGCTCGATTCAAAACTCGTCGTGCGTCAGGACGATCATTGGCGCGCCACGCGCGAGATCGAAAACATTGCGATTCCCGATACGCTGGTGGGGGTCATCAGCGCGCGCCTCGACCGGCTCGACGATGAATCGAAACGCACGGCACAAACCGCGTCCGTCATCGGACGCGAATTTCAACGCGACATTCTCACGAATATTTTTGACGCGCCCAACACGCTCGAGGGATCGCTTCTCACTTTGCAACGCCGCGAAATCGTGCGCGAAAAATCGCTCGCGCCGGCAATCGTGTATCTGTTCAAACACGCCTTGACGCAAGAGGCGGCGTACTCGTCGATTTTGTTGAGCAAGCGGCGCGATTTGCACAAGCGTGTTGCAGAATGTCTGGAACGCATCGATCCAGGGCGCGTGTACGACATCGCGCGGCACTTTATTCAAGCGGAGGAAAACGCGCGCGCGTTGCCGTACCTCATCGATGCCGGCGGTCGCGCGTTGCGCGAGTACTCGACCCAGGAAGCGTTAGGGTATTTTTCGCGTGCGGTCGAAATCGCGCAAACGTCGTCCAACCCGGCATTGGCGCGGCGCGCGTTCGAGGGCTTGGGCAACGCACTCACGTTGACCGGCGAAATGCCGCGCACTCTGCAAAATTATCAAACGATGTTTGAATTCGCGCAGACGCACAATGACGCGCCGATGCAAGTTTCCGCGCTCAACAAACTTGCGCTGATGCAAATGATGACCGGCAACTTTGCAAACGTCGAATCGAATCTGCAACGCGCGGAACAGATCGCGCGCGCGGCGAACGATCGCGCGGGACTTGCGGAAATGTTTACCGTGCGGTGCGGTATCTGCACCGGCACCGGCGATTTTGACGGCGCGATCAAATATCTCGGCGAATCAGTCGAGCTTGGACGCGAACTGAATGTGAAAGAACAGATGGCGTTCGGGATGACACACACAGCGAACACGTTGATGTTCCTCACGAAATTCGATGACGCGTGGCAAAAGGCGCAAGAGGCGATGCAGATTTGTGAAGAGATCGGCGACCGGCAACATCAAGCGGAATTGTTCGCGGGCGTGTTTACTTTTGTTCACATCACGCGCGGACAATTCGATACCGCGCGCACGTTTGCTGAACAAGGTGTCGCGATTGGCGCGCGCATCGGTTCGGCGATGGCACTTGCGGACGGAAATTGGATGCTCGGCACGATTGCGCGTTTGCGCGGTGAGTACGAAAAAGCCATCGCTCATTTCGAACAAGGACTCACTGCCGCCAAAATGTCTTTTCCCGGGATGGACACGTTACCGCTCGGCTCGATCGGCACAACGCTTCTGGAAATTAGTCCGTCGTTTGCAGACAAGGCAATCGAATTGCACAGTCAAGTTTTGCAAATGAGCGACAATCCGATGGTCGCGAGTATGAGTGCGACGGCGTGGACAGACATCGGACTTTGCGCACTGTCCGTCGGCAATCTGGCGCGCGCGAACGAGATGTTTCAAAAAGGTTTAAACTATCCAACGACGATGGGGTTGATCGTCAAGCCGAACAATTTGCTCGGCGCGGCGTACGTCGCACTCGCGCAAGAAAAATTCGACGAGGCGATGAAATTTGTGGACGATGCGCGCGCGTACGCCGATGAACGAAAAATGAAACATCAATTTCCCGAGATTGCACTTGCCCAAGCGCGCATCAGCGCGGCGCGTGGTGATCACGCCTTCGCGCTCGAACAATTTAATCGCGCCGAACAACTCGCGCTTGAATTGAAAATGCGACCGATTGTCTGGCAAGCACGCGCCGGCGCGGCGCAAGCTCTCGATGCACTTGATCGCAAAGATGAAGCGAACACAAAACGCCTTGAGGCAAAAGCAATGATCGATGAGATTGCGGAATTGTTCCGCGATGAGAATTTGCGAAAATTATTTTTGGAAAATGCAACGCGACGAATAACCGATAGCCGATGACAAACGAAACTTGTTTCCATCCTTTGTCATTCGTCTTGGGAGTTTAGAATGAAATGTTCCAACTGTTCGTTTGAAAATCCTGCCGACGCAAAATTCTGCGAGAATTGCGGTCAGCCCATCGAACGGGCGTGTCCCAATTGCGCCAAGCCGGTTTCCGCGAACGCAAAATTTTGCAAGAACTGTGGCTATAATCTCGCCGGCGGTTCCACCCCGATTGTTAAAACCGAATCGCTCGACGCGTTGCGTCGCGCCGCGCCCCAAAACGTCGCCAGCAAAATTCTCGCCGCGCGCGACAAGACCGAAGGCGAACGCAAACTCGTTACCGCCTTGTTCACCGACATTGTCGGCTCGACGACGCTCGCGGAGCAAATGGATCCGGAAGATTGGCGCGAAATCGTTTCCGGCGCGCATCGTTGCGTAAGCAAAGCGGTCTATCAATACGAAGGCACGATTGCGCAACTGCTCGGCGATGGCGTGTTGGCGTTTTTCGGCGCGCCAATCACGCACGAAGATGACGCCGAACGCGCGATTCGCGCCGCGCTCGATATTTTACAAAGCATCGCCGAGTATGCCCAAGAACTGCGGCAGAAAAATCGTGTGCCGAATTTTCAAATGCGCGTCGGCTTGAACAGCGGCTTGGTCGTCGTCGGCAACATCGGCAGTGATTTGCATATGGAATATCTTGCGGTCGGCGACACGGTTAATCTCGCCGCGCGCATGCAATCCGCCGCCGAACCGAACACGATTTTAATTTCGGAAAGTACACAACGTCTCGCCGGCTCGGTGTTCGATTTTGAAGATCGCGGCAAAATTCCGGTCAAGGGCAAAGCGGAACCGATTCAAGTCTATCGCGTGTTGAGCGAACGCAAAGGCGCGGTGCGCGCGCGCGGCATCGCCGGGCTATCGTCGCCGATGGTCGGGCGTCAACGCGAATTCTCGACGCTCGCGCAAATCATTTCCGATGTGCGCGCCGGGCGCGGCGCGATTGTTGCCGTGATTGGTGAAGCCGGGTTGGGCAAATCGCGCTTGATTGCCGAATGGCGCAAAGCCGCGTTCGCGGACGCCGGCGCGCCATCGCTTCGTTGGATCGAAGGACGCTGTCTGTCGTACGCTTCGTCCATCGCGCATCATCTCAGCACCGATATTTTGCGCGCGTTGATCGGCGCGCCGGTGGGTTCGGCGGAAGACGAAACGCACGCGGCGTTACAAAAAACGCTCACGGCACTTTTCGGCGCAAACACCCAGGACGTTTATCCCTTCCTGGGTCACTTGCTTGGTTTGAAACTCGAAGAGGCGGCGGCGGCGCGCGTCAAATATCTGGAAGGCCCCGCGTTGCAAACGCAATACATCGCCGCGTACAAAAAATTATTGCAAGCCGTTTCGCGCGCCGCACCCACCGTAATCGTCTGCGAAGATGTGCATTGGGCGGATCCGTCATCCGTGGAACTGGGCGCGCAAATATTGCCGATTGCCGCAAGCGAGCCGATTGTTTTTGTTTTTGTGGCGCGCGCGGAAAAAGATTCGCCGGGGTGGAAACTGATTGCGCACGCGCACGAAATCGCCGGCGTTGGCGCAACCGATCTCTACCTCGCGCCGCTTTCGGAAAACGATAGCAAGCAACTCGTCAGCAACTTGCTCAGCATCGATTCGTTGCCGGAATCGCTCCGCAACCTGATTCTCGCTAAAGCGGAAGGGAATCCCTTTTTCGTCGAAGAGGTGATTCGAATGTTGATCGACCGCAACGGCATCACGTTGCACGAAGGCAAGTGGGTGGTCACCCGTGAAATCAGCAATATCGAAATCCCGGATACGTTGCAAGGTGTGTTGACCGCGCGCATCGACCGTTTGCCGGAAGACGCCAAACGCACCTTGCAAGTTGCGGCGGTGATCGGGCGCAAATTCAATGTCAAAGTCTTGGAACGTGTGTTAGAAATGCAAGCCACGCAATCCTAAACGATCGATGAATATCTTGAACACGCTCACGCAATTGCAAAACGACGAACTCGTCCACCCCGATAAAGACGAATCGTCGGATTATATTTTCAAGCACGCGCTCACGCACGAGACCGCGTATCACTCCTTGCTGAAAACGCAACGGCGCGATTTGCATCGCGCCACGGCTCAAGCCATCGAGCAGACGTTTCCCAATCGCAAAGGACAATTGAGTGCGGTGCTGGCATATCACTGGGAACAAGCCGAAGTGCCCGACCGCGCGCGGCGGTATCTTTATCGCGCGGCGCAGGACGCGATGCGCCGGTACGCCAACCAAGAAGCGCTCGCCTTTTTTGCACGCGCTTTGGCGCAACGCAATGGCGCCAAGCCGGACGAATTGCTGGCACTTTACGAATCGCGCGCACGCATTTTTGAATTCCTGAGCCAGTACGCTCAAGCCATCGACGATTATCAAGCCGCGTTGCCGCTCGCGCGTGAAGCGCATCGCGAAATCGACGAGTGCCGGATTCTATCACAGATCGCGTGGATGTATTCGCTCAGTGGCAGAGGTGAAGAAGCCGTGCAAACGGCAATCGAGGTTGAGACGCGCGCACGCGCCTTGCAAGATCACACCGCAATGTTGCGCGCCTATCTGGTGCAAGGTCTCGTGGCACAGGCAAAAGGACATTTGGCGGACGCGTACCCGCGTCTGCGCGCCGCGCTCATCGCCAGCCGCGCGAGCGACGAGCCGGTGATGGAAGGCGAGAGTTGGTTTTACCTCGGCATCGAAAATAATTTTATGGGGCGGTTCGGACGCGCGGCGGCGTGCGCGCAAAAAGCGCACACGCTCAAAAAAGGATTGAGTGATCGCGTCGGCGAAATCGTTACGTTGTATTTACTCGCGCGCGCGGAAGGTGGTCGCGGCAATTACGACGCCGCGCTCGATGCGCTGGAACACGGGCGCGCCATCGCGAATGAAATTCGCAATCCGTTTGGACTCGCGCAATATCCCAACACGCGCGCGTGGCTCGCGGCGGAACTGGGCGATTGGCAGACCGCGTACGAATTGGATCGTGCGGGCTTGGACATTGCGCGTCACGCGCCGATCCGTCCGCCGGAAATCAGCACGCTCATCAACCTCGTGCTCGATTGCGTCGCGCTTGGCAAATTGGATGAAGCGGAAACCTACGTGTTGGACGCGCAACGATGGATGGGGAAACCCGAATTTGGTTTTCACGCGTGGCGCTGGGAAACGCGCCTGACCGATGCGCGCGCGCGATTGCTCATCGCGCATCAATTGTATGATGACGCCGCGCCGCTCGTTATCGAATTGCTCGATTGGGCAGAACGCACACAATCCACCAAGTACCGCGCGCGCGGTTTGGTCTTGCGCGCGCACATTCACTTGGCGACGGACGATTTAGCGCGCGCGGAAAACGATTTACAAATCGCGCACCATCTTGCCGATGTGATGCAGTACGTCCCGATTCAAATTCACGCGCGGCGATTGCTTGCCGGGGTGTGCGCCGGCAATGCGGCGCAACAATATCGCGTAGAAGCCACGCGCATCGTCGATGATTTGGGCAAACGTCTTGAACAGCCGGCATTACAAAAATCATTTGAATGCGGAATAGGCACTGTGAAGAATGTCGCTTGAATTCCAACTCGCGCAACTTGAAACCGCGCAACTCGTCCACGCCGTCGGACCTTTGGATTTTCTCTTCAAAAATTCCTTGACGCAAGAGACGGTCTACGCATCGTTGTTGAAAAATACGCGGCGCGAGATTCACGCGCAAGTAGCGCGGACGTACGAAGAATTGTACACCGACCGGCTCGACGAATTTGCCGCGCCGCTTGCACAACATTACGCCGAAGCCGGCAACGACGCCAAAACACTCGAATACTCGGTGCGTGCGGGTGACGCGGCGGCACGGTTGTACGCCAACACCGAAGCGATTCTGCATTATTCGCGCGCGCTTGAAATCGCCAAACGTATTGGCGCGCCCGATGTCGCGTCTCTGCAAAACTTGTACCTGAAACGCGGCCGCGCGCTGGAATTATGTGGCCGTTATGAAGATGCCGTCGCCAATTACATCGAGATGGCGGAATACGCACGAACTTGTAAAAATCACACGATGGAACTAGCCGCGTTGATGGCACGCGCCACTGTCCATTCAACCTTTACTGCCAAGTACGATCCGATGCAAGCCGGCTATTTGTGCGATCAAGCGCTCGCGCTCGCCACCGAACTCGACGATCAAACTGCCGCCGCCAAAATTCTGTGGAACTTGATGTTGCTCGAAATGGCAATTGGTCATTTCCAAGAAAGCATCATCTTTGGCGAGCGGTCGCTGGCGCTCGCGCGCCAACTTGATTTGCGCGATCAACTGGCGTACACCTTGAACGACATCAGCCGCGCTTATGCCATCACCGGGCAGGCGCCCCAAGCACTCGCCGCGCTGGCGGAATCGCGCGATCATTGGCGCGCGACCAACAATCTCCCAATGCTTGCCGATAATTTGACCAATACCGCGCTATCCTATTTCATCCAAAGCGACTATGCCAAAACCATCGCGCAAGCGCAGGAAGCTTTGCACGTGAGCCGCGCCATCAGCAATCGTTGGGGCGAATCGTACGCGTTGGAAATTATGGGCTACGCCGCGCTGGAACAAGGCAATTTTATTCTCGCCATCGACGCGCTCGAAGAAGCGATTCGCTTGGGCGACGAGATTGGATTTCTGCATGCGATCTTTAGCGGACGCGCGTACTTGGCGTACGTATACGCAAATTTAGGCGTCCCCAAACGCGCGGTCGATATCCTCAATGCCGCGCTCTTGCGTTTGCGACAACTTAAGAATGATATGGGCACACTTTTACCGACGGCGTTGCAAGCGTATCTCCATTTTTATTGCGACGAGTTTGAGCAAGCCGAAGCGATCATTCGGCGCGCTGACCTGTCGAGTGTAAGCATTAATTTCGGTTCCGCCACGCCGATGTTTCTGCTTTTCATCGATGCCGATTTGGCGTTGAAAAAAGGCGAGTACGCGCGCTCGATTGCCGCGATGGACAAAATGATCGCCATCTTGAAAGAAATCAATTTTCACTTCTTTTTGCCCGACGCGTATCTTTTGAAAAGTCGTGCGCTTGTCGCACAAAACCAACTCGCCTCCGCGCAACAAATTTTGGAGCAAGCGTTCACGGTCGCGCAAAACTCGCCGCGCATTTTGTGGCAGGTGCTCGCCGCGCAAGCCGCGCTCAAAACGCAATCCGACCAAGCGCGAGAATTGCTTGCCCAAGCGCGCGAGATTCTCAAGGGCGTCGTCGCCGGCACACCCGCCAAATTCCGCGAATCGTTTTTGAACTTACCGCACGTTCGAGCAGTGTGGACAGAAGATTGACGATGGGAAAACGCAGTCGTTCCGCCAAAAAATCGGCGAGGAGAAATCTTTCTGCCGACCTCGCGCATCTTGAAACCGCCCAACTTGTGCGCGCCGCCGGCGAGGGGGAATATTTATTCAAACACACGTTGACGCAAGAAACGGTGTACGCTTCGTTGTTGAAAAATACGCGGCGTGAGATTCACGCGCACGTCGCGCGAACGTACGAAGAGTTGTACGCGGATCAGCTGGATGAAATTGCCGCGCCGCTCGCGCAACACTACGCCGAAGCCGGCGACGATGCGAAAACGCTCACGTACTCACTGCGCGCGGGCGATGCGGCGGCGCGCGTGTACGCGAACATCGAAGCGATTATGCATTACACGCGTGCGCTTGAAATCGCCAAGCGTGATGGATCGAAAAATGTTTCAACCCTGCAAGACCTCTATCTGAAACGCGGACGCACATTTGAACATTGCGGACAATTCGAGCAGGCACTTGCGAACTACGCCGAGATGAAATCACTCGCGCAGGAACGCGGCAATCGCGCGATGGAACTTGCCGCGTTGATGGCACGCGCTACTTTGCACGCCACGCCAACGCCTTTGCAAAATTTGGCACTCGGACGCGAATTATTGGACGGTGCCATCACCCTCGCCCGCGCATCGAACGACCGCGCGGCAGAATGCAAAATTTTGTGGAACATGATGCTTGTCGAATACTTTGAAGGCAATCATCCATCGGCTACCGTGAACGGCGAGCAAGCCATTGCAATTGCGCGCGAACTGGGATTGCGCGAACAACTGGCTTACGTACTCAACGACATTTCGCGGAATTATGTCGCCATCGGCAGAGCACAAGAAGCGCGCGCCGTATTGGAAGAAGCGCGCGAATTGTGGCGTGCGCTCGATAACTTGCCGATGCTGGCGGATAATCTCGGCTCATCGGCAGATGCGTTTTTCTCTTTCGGTCAATATGCTCAGGCACTCGCGTTTGCTGACGAAGCGTACCGCTTGGGCAAATCGATTGGCAACACATGGACGCAAGCGTACAGCCGGTGGATGGTCGGCGCGATTCATTTGGATTACGGCGAGTTTGCGCAAGGCGTCTCCGCCTTGGAAGAAACGATCACGCTCGGCGATCAAGCCGGTTTCGTCGTGGCGATGTGGGTTGCACGCACGATGCTTGCACTTTTTTGCGGACAAATCGGACAGGCGCTGAAAGGGATTGCTCTGCTCGAACCGCTAATCCCGCAAGTCGAAGGACGGGATATTCCATTCAAAGCATGGGGCTTGGCAACACTGGGCTTGTTGCTCTGGCAAATCGGCAACACCGCTAAAGCCGATGCGTTGATCAAACAAGCCAAACAGGGCACAAATCTAAAAGATCTAACCGCCTTCGTCCCGGTGATTATGGCGATGGCTGAGGGCGAACCGGCGCGCGCGCGCGGAGAGTATGATCAAGTTCTCGCCGTCGTCATACCATTGATCGACCACTATGAGATGCTCGACATTCATCCATTCAAAACCGATGTGATGCTGCTGGCGGCAAAAGCGTTGCGCGGCAAGCGCGATCTTGCGGCGGCGCACGAATTACTAACGCGTGCCCGCGCAGAAGCCGAGTCAGTGAATCTGCGTCGCACGCTTTGGCAAATCCTCGCCGAATTGTCCGGCGTCGAACGCGAACGCGGCAACGAACTTGAAGCGCGCACTTTACTCGCACAATCGCGTGCGGTGATCGACGAGATTGTCGCGCGGACACCCGATGATCCCACACGATTGAGCGGGATCAATTTACGCGCATCGTTCTTAAATCTACCGATGGTGCGCCAGGTGATAAATTCTCGATGAACGTCGAAACGGCACTGGGGCAACTCGAATCCGCTCAACTCGTGCGCCGCCTCGGCGAAGAACCGGCGACGTACATTTTCAAGCACGCGCTGACGCAGGACGCGTCGTATCAATCGTTACTGCAAAAACAACGACGCGAGATTCATCGTCACGTGGCACAGGCATACGAAGCCGAGTACGGCAATACCTGTCTTGACGATTACGCGGGCATTCTGGCGAATCATTACGCACAAGCAGGCGATGATGAACAGGCACGCATCTACGCATCGCGCGCAGGCGATTTGGCGGCACGTGTGTATGCGAACGCCGAAGCGATTGCGTTTTATGAGCAAGCACTCGATGCGGCAAAACGCAACAATGCAACAACCGAACAATTGCTTCACCTCTACACCAAACGCGGACGCGTCTTGGAAGTAATGGCGCACAATCCAAAAGCACTCGCTACGTATGAAGAGATGGCTGAATTTGCGCTCACTCGCGGCGACCGCGCGCTGGAATTGCAAGCATTGTTATTGCAAGGTAAGCTCGCCTCGATTCCTTCTGCCACCTATGATCGAAATAAAGCGCTCGCGCTTGCGGAACAAGCAGAGGCGCTCGCACACGAATTGGGTGATCGCAAAGCGCAAGCGCATTCGTTGTGGAACCGCTTGATGTTGCATCAGTACAACAGCGAGGTCTCTGATGCGATTCGATGCGGCGAACAGGCACTAGCGCTCGCGCGCGAACTCGATGCGCGCGAATTGCTGGGGTACATCGTAGGCGACCTGGCACGCGCGTACCTTAACGATGGAAAAATCGACAAGATGGCAACGCTGGAAACCGAAGCGCGCGCGATTTGGCGCGAACTGGATAACAAGCCGATGCTGGCGGACCATTTGATGCAGTCTGCCACGCTGGCGTTGATTCGCGGTGATTACGACGAAAGCATCGCGCTGGGGGATGAGAGCATCGAACTCAGTCGAGCCATTGGCAGTCAATTGAGTTTGATGGCAAGCCAGGGCGGTCAAGCTTTTCCCGTCCTCGACCGTGGTGATTTTACGCGCGCCATCCAACTGATTCAAGATATTGTGAGCGAGGCGATCACTATCGGCTATCCTTTTCCAATGCAATATGCGCTCGGCGCATTGATCTATGGGATTGTTGGCGATTTCAAACGCGGCGAAGAAATGGCAGAGCAGGTGCGCTTGATGTTGCAAAATCCATTTCCCGAATTTTTCCGCGCGTGGTCGTGGGCATTGCTCGCGCGATTTTATCTTGCCGCAGGCGATATGAAAAACGCAAGCGACGCGCTCACCGCGAGTGAAATCGAAAAACATCCAGAACGATTTGATGCGGCGAGTATTTTTGGCATGATCGCACAAGGCGAAATGTTGTTGGCGCGCGGCGAATTTGAGCAAGCGATCCAAGTGATGGCAGAACGTGCAACCCTCTTGCGCCAACTGGGATTAAGACAATCGTTGCATGACGCTCTATTTATCCAAGCAAAGGCGATGCACGCGCTGGGCAAGACGGAGCATGCGATAGAACTGTTGCATCAAGCGCGCGAGGTTGCAGAAGGGATGCAAGCGCGTCGATTGTTATGGCAGATTTACGCGGCATTGAGCGAAATCGAAACGGAACGCGGCAATGCGGGCAACGCAGAAAACTATCGTGCGCAAGCGCACGACCTTATCGACTTGATTGCGGCGCGTGCGCCAGACGATGTGCGCGCATCGTTTTTGAATTTGCCGGCGGTGCGCGCAGTGATCGATGCCAACCCCCATTGACGCAACTTGAACACCTCGGGTAGAATGCACGCAATTTGAAGAGATGGACGAGGAGACCCCATGCCAAAGCCGATTATTCTCACACTCGATGATGAAGCCCCGGTTCTCAACGCAATCGAACGGGATTTGCGCCAAAAGTACGGCCGCGATTATCGCATTCTCAAAGCCGATACCGGCGCGGCGGCGCTCGACGCGCTGACGCAATTGCAGGCGCGCGGTGAAACCGCCGCCCTCTTCCTCGTCGATCAACGCATGCCGGCGATGAGCGGCACGCAATTCCTCGAACAGGCGCGCGCGATTTTTCCCGACGCGAAAAAAGTTTTGCTCACCGCGTACGCAGACACGCAAGCCGCAATTCAATCGATCAATCAAATTGGCCTCGATTATTATTTGATGAAACCCTGGGATCCGCCAAGCGAAAATCTCTACCCCGTTCTCGACGATTTGCTCGATGAGTGGAGAGCCAACGCCAAATTACCCTACGAAGGCATTCGATTGGCTGGCGCATTGTGGTCGCCGCAATCGCACGAAGTCAAAGATTTTCTCGCGCGGCATTTGATTGCGTATCAATGGCTCGACGTCGATAAAGATGATGCGGCGCGCGCCCTCGTCGAAACCAACAGCCCGGGCAAGATGCGTTTGCCGGTGGTGCATTTTCCCGACGGCACGATTCTGGTCGAGCCATCGTTGCGTGAACTGGCGGATAAAGTGGGAATGCAAACCCGCGCCGACGCCAAACTGTACGACATCATCATCATCGGCGCGGGACCGGCGGGATTATCGGCGGCGGTGTACGCTGGCTCGGAAGGACAAAGTGTCGTCGTGTTGGAGCGCGGCGTGCCGGGCGGTCAAGCCGGGAACAGTCCCAAAATCGAAAATTATCTGGGTTTTCCTTCCGGCTTGTCGGGGATGGATTTGGCGCGGCGCGCGATCACGCAAGCCAAACGCTTTGGCGCAGAATTGCTCGAAGCCACGGAAGCGGTGCGCATACGCACCGAAGGCAAATACTGGATCGTTACCTTGAAAGATGGAAGCGAGTTGACCGGTAAAACGATTTTGATGGCAACCGGCGCAACGTTTCGCCAACTCGATGCGCCGGGCGTGAAGGAATTGACCGGCGCGGGCGTGTACTACGGCGCGGCGTACACCGAAGCGACGTATTATCGCGATCAACCGGTGTTCGTGGTCGGCGGCGCAAATTCCGCCGGGCAAGGCGCGATGTTTCTGAGTCGCTTTGCCAGCAAAGTGACGATGCTCATTCGCCGCGAGACGCAATGGTCGTCGAAATATCTGCGTGACGCGGAAGAAACCAATCCGAAAATCGAGCGGCTGTTCAATACCGAAGTGCTCGAGGTGCGCGGCACGCCCGGCAAGTTGGAAGAAATCGTCGTGAAGAATAATGCGACCGGCGAAATAAAAACGTTGCCCGGCGCGGCGATGTTCATTTTTATCGGCGCACGTCCGAACAGCGAACTTGTTAAAGATATGGTCGAGACAAATGAAAAGGGTTTTATCATCACCGCGCCCGATTTAACCCGCAACGGACGACGCCCCAAAGGTTGGACGTTGGAACGCGAACCTTTTCTACTCGAGACCAGTTGTCCCGGCATCTTTGCCGCCGGCGATGTGCGGCAGGGGACGAACAATCGCGTGGCGCACGCGACCGGCGAAGGCGGGGTCGCAATCGCGTCGATTCAAGCGTATTTGAGTACACTCTAGCCGCTGAAATACACAGAATCACACTGAAAGATTGAACAACGATTTTTGTTTTTTCTGTGCGGCGCTGTGTTCTTCTGTGGCAAATATGTTATGAACGAAGAACTGATTCGCAAACAACTGCTCTTTGCCGGGCTATCGGAACAAGACATCGATTGGCTGGGACGAATGGCGGAACCGGTCTATGTCCAAGCCGATGAATACCTGATGCGTGAAGGCGAGCCGGGCGATGCGCTTTATCTTGTGATGGACGGCGAGTTTGAGGTAACCAAGCGTTCCGGCAACAGCGATGTGGTACTCGCAATTCGCGGCGTCGGTGAAGTGTTTGGGGAAATGTCCCTGCTTGAACAGCGGCCGCGTTCCGCGTCTGCGCGCGCGTTGAAAAACAGCACGCTTCTCAAAATCAATCAAGCCGTTTTCAATCAGTTGATCGAAACGCGCCCCGCCGCCACACTTTCGATTCTGCGGACGGTGATGGGACGGTTGCGCAACACCGAAGCAATGTTGCGGCAAAACGAAAAGATGGCGTCGCTTGGCACGCTCTCCGCCGGGTTGGCACACGAATTGAACAATCCCGCCGCCGCGGCAAAACGGAGCAGCGCGCAACTGCGCGACCTCGTCAGCGATTGGCATCGGTGCGCCGCGGAACTGGGAATGTCCGGACTGACCGCGCCACAAAATTCTTTGCTCGATTCACTGCGCGAAGAGATGATCAAACGTTCGCTCGCGCCGATGCAAATCGATCCGCTGACGCGGAGCGATCGCGAAAGCGAATTGCAAACCTGGCTCGAAGATCATTCCATCGAACAGGCGTGGGAAATCGCGCCGGTGTTGATTGGCTTTGGCTGGAACGCCGGCGATGTCGCTAAATTGAGCCAAGAATTTTCGCCGCCGCAATTCGCCGTCGTCTTGCGTTGGTTGTGCGTCGGCTGTTCGATTTATTCTTTGCTCGACGAAGTGAACAAGAGCGCGGAACGGATTTCGGAAATCGTCAAAGCGGTGAAATCGTACGCGTTTCTTGACCAAGCACCGATTCAAAACATCGATGTGCACGAAGGGTTGGAAAACACACTCGTCATTTTGCGAAGCAAACTCAAAGCCGGCGTTACCGTGATCCGCGCGTACGACCCGACTTTGCCGCGCATCGAAGCGTACGGAAGCGAGTTGAATCAGGTGTGGACGAACATCATCGATAATGCGCTTGACGCGATGCAAGGCAAAGGGGAATTGAAAATCAAAACGCGCCGGCAAGACGAATGTGTCGTGGTGGAAATCACGGACAATGGACCCGGCATCCCGCCGGAAATTCAATCGCGCATTTTCGATTTGTTCTTCACGACCAAGCCGCCGGGCATCGGCACCGGAATGGGGCTGCACATTACGTACAATATCATCCAGAAACATCGCGGACAAATCAACGTTGAATCGCAACCCGGCGCAACGACGTTTCGCGTCGCGTTGCCGTTCCAATTGAAAGCATGAACGAACAACACCTCAAACAAATTCTTGAGCGCACCCAAACGATAGCGACGGTTGGTTTCTCGACGAACCCGGACAAGCCGGGTTATTACGTGCCGGAATATCTCATCCAACACGGTTATCGTGTGATTCCGGTGAATCCCACGACGCCGGAAATCATGGGCTTGAAAGCGTACCCCGATTTGCTCTCGATTCCGGAACCGATCGACGTGGTGCAAATTTTTCGCCGCGCGGAAGACGTCCCGCCGATTGTCGAGCAAGCGATTCAGATTCGCGCCAAGGTCGTGTGGATGCAAGAAGGGATTGTGAATGATGACGCGGCAAAAAAGGCGCGCGCCGCCGGGTTAATGGTCGTGATGGATAAATGTATGAAGAAAATGCATCAACGATTGATCGGATAAATACAATTTTACCGCAGAGGTCGCAAAGAACGCCGAGATTTTTTAGGATTTTTCTCCGCGAACTCGGCGTTCTTGGCAGTGAAATACAAATCGGTCGGGTTACTGAAACCCGACCGATTTTTTAGATCGATGAAATTTACTTGAGCGAAAAACCCTGTTCCTCTAAAATCGCACGCAATTCTATGCGCCACGCCTGCGACACGCGCCGTGCAGTATGTTCGAGCCAGCCGTACCATTCCATTTCACCCGGTTTGCCCGGCACCGGAATTTGGCGACGGTCGTAAATGCCGGTCTCCGCCATCGTGCCATCGTACGCGCGCAGAAATTCATCTTGCGCCGCGTTGTACTTTTCCCGATGCAAAATCGCGCGCATCGGTAAACGCGGACGCGGGCGTGGTGGTTGCGCCGAAAAACCAACCGTCATCCCGCTGATCGGAAAAACGAGACGCGGCAAACCGAGCAATCGAATCACCTCGCGCGGTCGATTGCGGATCGAACCAATGTAGCAAATCCCCAGCCCCAACGATTCAGCGGCGAGCGCGGCATTCTGCGCGGCAATGACGGCGTCGATTGCGGCAATCAAAAAATTTTCGGTGTACTCGGTAACTTGCGAATAGCCGCGCAACTCGCACACACGCTCTGTCCGCGCGAGGTCGGCGCACCACGCGAGGAATAGCGGCGCTTGTGTGATGTGTTTTTGGTCGGCGCACAGATGCGCGAGTTGCGCGCGTGTGTCCGCGTTCGTCACCGCGACGACCGAGTACGTTTGCAGATTCGACGAGGTGGACGCGCGTTGCGCGGCATCGATAATTTGTTCCAGCATCGCGTCTGACACCGGGTCGGTTTTGTAAGCGCGCGTGGAACCGTGCGCGCGAATCAAGTCCAGCGTTGGATTCGACATCGAGTCTCCCTGAAGAATACTTGGTGGAGGATATTCCATCGTCATTTTATCGAAATCGAGTGGTGTGGCAAATCGAGTGGCATCGGATAAAAATTCGGCTGAATTCTTTTTGCAAAAACATGCAAAGCGTGTTAGAATCTATTCAAATGAGTCCACGAGTTTTCAAAGACGGCGAATTTGTCTTCTGGTTTCATAGCTACGATGTGCTTCACGAAAACCGTGCTAGTGTCCATGTGGGCAAGGGTTCGCAAAACGACGCAAATGATCCAAAAATCTGGATTGAACCGCAAATACAAGTCGCGCGTATGGGACACACGCTGAGTCAAGTCGAATTGAATCAAGCAATCAAGATTATTGAGCGCAAACTAGAACGCATACGGGAGGCGTGGAATGATCACAAACGCAAAACCAACTGAACAAACAACCCAATGGTACGATATACCCTATCCGGCGTCCGCGTATACTTTTCCAAGCGAGGCGCTCTTACACCGCGTACGCTTTGACGAAAAATATATGCATCTGGAATTGACGGACGGACGTTTGTTGTCCATCCCGCTGTGGTGGATTCCAACTTTGCACAACGCGCCGCCGGAAGAACGGGAAAAATACGAAGTCAGCCAAGATCGCAAAATGATTATTTGGGATCCGGACAAGTGCAAAATCAACGACGAAGTTCGGATTGATGATTATCTTTGTCCGACGCAGTCTGCACGCTTGGCTGACGAACAGAGCAATTGATTAGCACTTGGCACGTAACTTTATCTTTGTCCCGCGGGTTGCGGATTAGCACAAAATAGTCTGAGCGTTTTCTGGTTGATTCACTGCGGAGCCAACCGATGGCTAGATGTTTCCGCGTGGCAGAATTGAATCGGATTATTAAGCACCTGTCGTTCAAGGCGCGTGGTTTTGCGCCTGCGGCAGGTGTTTTGTTTCAGCCGATTGAAACAGGCACGACTAGAAAGTTATCAACATGAAAAGACGCTCGACAACAATTGCATCGCTAATTGTGATAATCGTTTTTGTGGTGATGTTCGCTCCCCAAAAGATCGTGGGTGCACCAGCAACCGCAACAATTATCTACTATGATTATCCCCCTGAGATAGGCTACTTTCGCTATTTTCCCCATAACATCACCCAGGGACCAGATAGAAATCTTTGGTTCACAGGCTGGGGTTCTTACCTTGGGCGAATAACGCCTAGCGATCAAGTGACAGCGGTTTATGCGGGTGGGTATCTGAACAGTGTAGATATTGTTTCAGGTCACGATAATTCTCTCTGGTTTTCAGAGAGCCATGGATCTTGTGGAATGGACTACTGTAATCTATATGGTTATGTTGGAAAATTCACATTGGATGGCAACTTCAATGAGTGGCGTAGTCCTATAGGATTGGCTGATGGGCTCACAATGGGGCCCGATGGAAATATTTGGTTTCCAAGCGGCGGACTTATTGTACGTATGACCCCAACTGGTGACACACAGATTTTCAATCTTCCAGATGGCACAGGTCTGGGACAATCTCGTATAGTCACTGGACCAGATGGAAATCTTTGGTTTCCGGCGTATGATTCCAACGTTCCTGCAATTGGACGAATGACAACTTCGGGGAATATGGCATTTTTTCCACTTGACACAAATGGTAATGCTAAAGATATTATCTCAGGCCCTGATGGGAACTTGTGGTTTACGGAGTATTGGGCAGGAAAGATTGGTCGAATAACTCCAAGTGGCGCAATAAAGGAATTCCTACTCCCTTCAAACGTCTACTCCCCAGATAGAATCACGACCGGTCCTGATGGTAACTTGTGGTTCATAGAATCGCACAATAATGGAAGTTGGATCGGACGTATGACCCCGTTAGGTGTTTTTGATGAGTTTCCTGTGTCCAACAGTTACCCAACAGGAATTACAGCCGGCCCCGATGGTAACATTTGGTTTGTTGTGCCAGAAGCGAGAAAAATTGGAAAGTTGGATTTAGGGATTAAATACACAATTTCCGGTTATGTGAAAGATGATAACAATTTTCCTATCTTTGGTGTCACTGTCTCTTCAAGTTCAGGGGCTAGCACAACAACAGACATTTACGGCTATTACACGCTTACTAATGTTCCAGCCGGCACGTACACCATTACGCCAAGCAAGAGTGGATACATCTTTGCGCCAGTCACGAGCACGGTTAGTGTGACAACGGCGAATATAACGGGAAAAGATTTCAGAATGAGAACTCTGCCGCCAGCGGATTTTCTGGATATTCCAGTGACATATTCTAAATTTGCCAATGCTCTGCAAGGCAACACTGGTGGAAACACCGCTTGGTTGGTAAACTCGTGGTTCGATCATCAATCGCCAAACTACACCAAAAACCAAAATCTGGTTCGATGGGATCGATGTATCTTCACTGGTAAGGATTTGAACAAACCTGGGTTGGGCTGGTACGATGGGCATAATGGTATTGACTTTCAGAACCGCAGAACAAATGACCCGATTTATCCGGCATATGGTGGTACGGTTAAGGAAGTCAATCGTAATTGGAAAGATACCCCAAGCATCTGTGGTTCGAGAGGATGCCCCTACGGTAACTACGTTTTGATAGATCACGGCTATGGATACGCCAGTTTGTATGCGCACTTGGATTCAGTTAATCCTAACATCAATGTGGGCACGCAGATTGCAAGTAGCAGAGCCATCACGGTCGGCATAATGGGCGGAACTGGCGGCTATGAAACTCATCTCCACTTTGGAGTTTACTATGATGCGAATGGAAATGGATTGTGGGAAGAAACCTACAATCCGGTTCTATACACTGAAGTTGTTGACCCTTTCTCGTACCGACTACGGCAAGGATGTAAGGGACCAACAATCGATCCATGGTCAATACCGAGCCGCTATTTGTGGAGACAAGACATCCTGCCTAATAGTTCGGTCGGCGGTTCCGGGGCAAATCTCATCAGTCCTGCTGGAAACAAAACTGTAAATATCCCGGCTGGTGCGCTTCCTTCCACACTTACCATCCAATTTGGTGATGTTTCGCCGGTAGCCATGCCATCCGCGCAACTTCGTTCAACAGGACAGTCATTCCTACTCCAAGTTTTAGAATGGCTTGGGATCACTGGGCAAGGAGCAAATGCCAGACGACCAAACTCTAGTTTTACCCAACCGGTCACACTTCAAGTAACGTATGGTGTGGAAGAAACATTGCACCTGGACACAAGCCAGATGAAGATATATTTCTGGGATGAAGTTACCGGCGCGTGGTCAGCGTTGCAGACAACAATAGACACTAATTTGAAAACAGCAACCGCACAAACAATCGCACCCGGCAACTTTGATCTTCAAGTACCGTTGTTGTGTCCGGCGGATACATTGGAGATCAATGACAATTATTATGCCGCAAATATTATGGCAGTAAACAGTACGTCCGGTCATTTGTTTGACATTGCTCAAGATGAAGATTGGATTCGCTTTGTTGCCACCGGCGGAGCACGTTACACCATTCAGACAAGCAATCTGTCAAGCAGTGTTGACACACTATTGCAAGTTTATGATATTGATGGAGTAACAATGCTTGCATCTGACGACAACAGCGGCGGTGGCAAAGCATCGCGTTTGATTTGGCAAGCGCCGCAAACCGGTACGTATTTTGTGCGTGTTAGCCAAGCGTCGGGTAGTGCTTTTGGGTGCGGTACTGCTTATCAAGTAAGCATCGCCCAGCAACAAGATTTTTGGTTCTTCTTCCCATTCATCAGAAAATAAACTTGGGAATAGTCAAAAACGAACGCGGGTTTATCTTTCATCCGCGTTCGTCTGCGTTCATCCGCGTCCAATTTTTATTTTCCCCTCACCCGTGCTATACTCGCGCTATGCAAATCGGAATCATTGGACTCCCCAACTCCAGCAAGACCACCATCTTTAACGCGCTCACACGCGGACAAATCGAAACGGCGGCGTACTCGTCCGGCAAATTGGAAGTGCACACCGCGATGGTCGATGTGCCCGACCTGCGCGTGGACACGTTATCGAAAATGTTCAACCCACGCAAGACGACGCGCGCGCAAGTGCAGTACAACGATATTGCCGGACTTGCGCGCGGCATCGGCGAAAAAGGCGGAATCGACGGCACGCTCCTCAACCAAATCGTGCAGAACGACGCGCTCCTCCACGTCGTCCGCGCATTTGAAGATGAAACTGTTCCGCACATCGAAGAGACGATTCACCCCGAACGCGATCTCGAAATTCTCGATACTGAGTTGATCCTCTCCGACCTCGCGATGGTCGAACGACGCCTCGAACGCATCGCCGCACAACTTGCCAAGCGTGGCGGCACGCCCGCCGAACGCGACGCGATGGCAAAAGAGCAAGCGTTACTTCAGCGATTCAAACCGCAATTGGAAAACGGGCAACCGTTGCGCGATCTTGAACTCAACGCCGACGAATTGAAAATCATCAAGAACCTCGCCGTCGTCACGCACAAACCGCAGCTCGTCGTTCTCAACACCGGCGACCGCGCGGTACAAGACACTAGCGAAATCGTCAAGTACAATCACAAGAAAACGATCCTCGTGACATTGCAAGGCAAACTTGAAATGGAACTCGCGCAAATGTCGCCGGAGGAAGCGCACGAATTTCTGGAACATTACGGCATTGATGAACCTGGGTTAGCAAAAATGATTCGGCTATCGTACGCGCTGCTGGGTTTGCAGGCGTTCTTCACCGTCGGTGAGGATGAGGTGCGCGCGTGGACGATTCCGGTCGGCGCGACCGCGCTGGAGGCGGCAGGCACAATTCACACCGATCTGGCGCGCGGTTTCATTCGCGCCGAAGTAATCGCGTACGATGATTTGATCGCGTGCGGCGGAATGACTCAGGCGCGTCAACGCGGCTTGCTTCGATTGGAAGGCAAAGAATACGTCGTCAAGGATGGCGATATTTTGTCGATTCGTTTCAACGTGTCGTAGTAACTAATGGTGCTAGTGCGATTCTTGAGCATATTTTGTGCTTTGATTTTGCGACGCGCTACTTGAATCTCACAGCCATCCACCTGCAAACTAGCACCATTAGTTAGTAACAAATGGTGCGACGCTTGAGCATATTGCGCGCTTTGATTTTGCAACGCGCTACTTGAAGCTCGCAACCATCCACCTGCAAACTAGCACCATTCGTCAGTACACCCACTAGATTCCCACCGAACTTTGACCCAATTCTGACCAATCCCTACCTTCAACCTATTGACACCTTTCGATTGTTAGCATATACTAACTTTGAAAGTTAAGTTACTATCACGAAAGGCGTCAGATGGTGAATTTGCCATTTCAGAAATCCAAGTCTGCACTCGATGAAACCGCCGAGATGATTCTGCTCACGCTCGTGCGAGCAGAAGAGAATCAACGCACGCTGACCATCGATGATCTTGCGCGCGAACTCGGCTCGTCCCCGGCGCCGCATCTCCACACACTCCTTTCTCAATCGCTTATCACTAACGTAGCCAATATTCTTGCGCTAACCGACACCGGCCGCCAGCATGCACTCGCGCTCTTGCGCCGCCACCGTCTCGTCGAACGGCATTTCACTGACGTGCTGGGACTCGATTGGGCGCAGGCGCACGAACACGCCGATCAACTGGAACATCATCTCTCTGCCGACGCCGAACAAACAATCGCAGATCAACTGGGCAATCCAGACACCTGCCCGCACGGCAATCCGATTCCTAACGTGTCTTTGGTTGACCAAGTGTCGCAACGGTCACTCGCCGACTGTGCGCCATCCTCCCACGTGACGATTGTACGCATCAATGCAGAGACGCCGGACGCGCTACGCCACCTTGCCGCACTTGGCTTGTTGCTCAACACCGAAATCGAGATTGAGCATCAAGCGCCGCTGGGTGGTCCGGTGATGGTGCGTGTAGGGCGAGCGCATTATGCGCTGGGAAAAAATCTGGCGCAAAGAATTTGGGTCAAAGAAACTGCAAAAGCAAAATCCTAGTTCCCCATTTAGCCCGCCTGATTTTGGAGCTCGGGATTTTGGAAATTGGAATTTAAAATGTCCTCTTGTCATACGCCCGTCTTCGATCCACCAGTCAATCCAATCAGACCCGGCGGTCGCCGGCATCGTTACCGAGCGCATTGGCGCAGATGGGAACAACCCGATTTGACCATCGCGCTTGCCGGCAATCCCAACGTTGGCAAATCGTCATTGTTCAATCGACTGACCGGCGCAAACATCGAGACGGCAAATTATCCCGGCAAAACTGTCGCGCTGAATTTTGGCGTGACGCAACACGCGGGCAAGCGCATCGGCGTGATCGATCTCCCCGGCACGTACGCGCTCGGCGCGATAAGCGAAGATCAGTATGTCGCGCGGCAAGCGGTCTTGGAAAATCCACCCGACGCGATTGTTGCAATTGCCGATGCGACGAACCTCGAACGCAACTTGTATCTCGTCTTGCAATACCTCGACCTGGGATTGCCGCTTGTTGTCGCAGTGAATCTCATCGACGAGGCGGCGCGCGCTGGCATCGCAATCGACACCGCGCGATTGTCGCGCGAGTTGTGCGCGCCGGTTGTGCCCACGATTGCGACGCGCGGCAAAGGCATCGAGCAGGTACTCGATACCGTTGGACAACTAGCGCACCCGAGCGATGCGCCGGCGTATGATCCCGAAATCGAAAACGCAATCAGCATCCTAGGGAAAACCATTCGGACGACACTTGCCGAAACGCCGTTCGATTTGAACCCGCGCGCGCTTGCCATGCTCCTCCTGGAAGAAGATCACGAAATTGTGCGCGCCATCGACAAACTACCCAATGGTGCGGCAGTGCTTGCCAAAGCGCGCGAGTTGAGTTCGGCAATCGAAGCGCGCGTGGGCGAACCGTTGAGTTTACACATTCCGCGCGCGCGCCACGAACTTGCCCGCGCGATTGCCAAGGATGTGCAAATTCAAAACGCCGCACACGAACCGCTTGCCGTGAAATTGTGGCGCCTGTCGATTCAACCCCTCACCGGCCTTCCGATTCTTGTTGCGGTCTTGATTGCGTTGTTTGGATTTTTGTTTTGGGCGGGCGGCACGATGAGTGAAGCATTTGCCAGTTTTTGGCAAACATTCGTCTCGCCGTTGATTCAAGCCGTCGTGAGTTTTATTTTGGGCGAAGGCATTGTCGCAAAAGTTACCCTTTGGGGATTCGATGCCGGACTTGAAGCCGCATTCGAAATCGGTATTCCGTACGTGTTGACGTTTTACGTCCTTCTCGCAATTCTCGAAGACAGCGGGTATATGAATTCGATTGCGTTCCTGCTCGATGCATTGATGAAACGTTTGGGTCTGCACGGCCGCGCGGTGATTTTATTGCTCGCCGGCGCGGGATGCAACGTCCCGGCAATTATGGGCACGCGCGTGTTGACGACGCGGCGCGAACGCGTGATTGCCAGCACATTAATCGTACTGACGCCGTGTAGCGCACGCGTCGCGGTTATCATCGGCGCGGCGGCGATGTTTGCCGGTTGGCAGTACGGCGTCGCGTTATTGCTCATCTCGCTCGCGGTGTTGATCGCCATTGGTATCGGCTTGAACAAATTGATGGCGGGACACTCCGACGATTTGGTGATGGAAATGTTCCCGTTTCGTGTTCCGATGCCGCACATCATCGCGCACAAAACGTGGTTTCGATTCAAAGAATTTCTATTCATGGCATTGCCAATTGTGTTGATCGGCAGTTTGGTGATGGGTGTGCTGTACGAAACGAACACGATTTGGATTTTCGCCGCGCCGCTCGCGCCAATTGTCGAAGGTTGGCTGGGGCTACCGGCAGTCGCCGGGCTAACGCTGATTTTTGCGACGTTGCGCAAAGAACTCGCATTACAATTTTTGGTCACGTTGGCACTCGTGCAGTACGGATCGGGCGCGGATAATTTGCTCTCGTTCATGACACCACAACAGTTGTTTGTTTATGCGCTTGTCAACACATTATATATTCCGTGCATCGCCACATTTGCAGTACTGAAAAAAGAACTGGGGACGCGCGAAGCGCTAGGCATTGCCGCGTTCACAATTGTGTTGGCAGTAATGGCAGGAGGAGTTGCGCGATATGCGCTGGCGATTCTCTAAACCGACCGAAGACCGAGCACGGAAGACGGATACAATTACACCGGCATCGGTCATTGGTTACCCATCCGAACTTAAGTGTCCGCTATGTGGAAAACAATTTCGCGCCGACGATACGCAAGCATGCGTGAGTTGCACACTCGCGCGGAAATGCGGCTTGGTGATGTGTCCAAATTGCAGTTATGAATTTGCGCAATAAAAATGGAGAGGCGTTCAACTGAACGCCTCTCCGCATTTATCGCGGTACTTGGGTTGGTTTTTTCAAAAGCTGGTTGATCATCCATCCAAACGATTTTGGCTGACGATCCATATCACCTTGAATCAACTCGATGCGCCGCCAGACCAGTTGCGCTTCCTCCGGTTCAACATATTTGTCGAGTATTTTCTCCAAAGTAATTGTAGTATCGTACACTCGATGAAATAAACGCCAATTGCTTGCACACAGTTTGGCGATGTATTCGTGATCGATTTGCTCTTCCGCTACACCTTTCGCAACCCGATGATCGAGCAACAACGCAATCGAATCTTGAATATCGCGCTCCTCAAACGGTTGGCGTTGCAACTTGAACAACAGTAAATCGGCGAGCGGTAACGTGGGTGATGCCAGCGCAAGCCGCGATGACAAATCGGTGTAATCGAATTGGGGATTGCGCACTTCGATCTGAACGCCGTCTTTGTCAAAGACCCAAGCATTTACATTTTTCGTACCCAGCGTCGCACCCTGCGCCTTGAAAACATCGGCAAGCGCGTCCCATTGCGCAACCGGCGCAACAAGATCGACATCCAGAATCTTGCGTTGCAACGATGGATGCGTTTCAATACTGGAACAAGTTAGATAAACGGCGACGCCGCTCATCACGCGCAAAGTCAGATTTTTTTGTGTCGCCGCATCGACAAGTGTTTTTGCCAGCGCGACAAGTTGGTCATTGTTCGTTGTCATGGTTTGAATTATAACGGACGTTGGTCAAATTGCAAACCGACCAAAGACCGTCGGCGGATTTGCTCTGTCTTCGGTCTTTCGTCCTTCGTCAAAGTTTTTGGGCTACCGCTTCCGCCATCTCCATTGTCGTCGATTTGCCACCCATATCGTACGTCCGCACTTGACCCTCCGCGATCACAGCCGCAATCGCGCTTTCCAGGCGCGTTGCTTTTTCGGTTTCGCCAAGCCAATCGAGCATCAACTTTGCCGCGAGGAACGTCGCCATTGGATTGACTTTGAACTGCCCGGCGTATTTCGGCGCAGAGCCGTGTGTTGGTTCAAACACCGCAAACTGGTCACCGATATTTCCGCTCGCCGCAAATCCCAATCCACCAACCAGTTGCGCACACAAATCAGAAATCACATCGCCAAAAAGATTGCTCGTCACGAGCACGCCGTACTGTTGTGGATTTTTGATCAACCACATCGTCATCGCGTCGATGTTGGTTTCCCACAATTCGATGCTGGGAAAATCTTTAGCGATCTGACGCGCCACGCGCGTCATCAAACCGCTGGTCTCGCGCAACACATTGGGCTTCTCAACGAGCGTCACCGACGGATAACCGAATTTCTGCGCGTACTCAAATGCACGGCGCACGATGCGTTCCGCACCGCGCCGGGAAATCACGCGCACCGTGAGCGCTAGATCGCTCGACGGGATAGCTTTGAACACACGCATCGGCGCGCTGTTGTCTTCCAGCACATTACGCACATCACTTGGCACCGGATGAAATTCAACGCCGGCGTACAGTCCTTCGGTATTTTCGCGGAACACAATCAAGTTGATGTCGTCGCGATAATTCAGTGGATTGCCGGGATACGCTTTGCACGGACGCAGATTCGTGTACAAGTCGAACATTTGGCGCAAGCGCACAATCGGACTGCGATATACAAAACCTTTGCCCCGCAAATTCGGCGCGAGCTCCGCCTCCGCCTCTTCCTTCGGTTTCGACGTGATTGCGCCAAACAACGCACAATCGGACGTTTTCAAAATATCGATGGTGCGTTGTGGCAACGGCTCGCCCTCATTGCACCAAAATTCCCAGCCGATGTCAGCGTGTGTGTACTGCGCGTCGATTTTGAGCGCATCGAGGACCACGCGCGCCGCCTGCATCACTTCGATACCAACCCCGTCGCCGGGCATCCAGGCAATTCTGTACACTAGTCACCCCCCGGCTTTATTTCTGGCATCGGCAAATGTTCCGTGCCTAGTTTGCGTCGCAACATCTGAATCAATCCGCCGGTTTCGATGATCGTGAATAACGTCGGCGACAACGGCGGAAAATCGAACACGCCAGCGGCGCAACGAATCGTGTGGGTGTCCAAATCAATGTCGATGATTTCGCCGTTTTGAATTGCATCGACTGCTGGCGCGCAAACGATTGGCACCAGTCCGTTGTTCACCAGATTGCGAAAGTGAATCCGCGCAAATGATTTAGCGACAATTGCCGTAACGCCAGCATATTTCAAGCACGTCGCCGCTTGCTCGCGCGACGAGCCGTTGCCCCAATTTTTTCCGCCGACGATAATATCGCCCGGCTGAACTTGACTCGCAAAAGTTGGATCTAAATCCTCGAGCGCGTGTTGGGCTTGTTCTTTGGGATCGGTGATGGTGTACGTGTACTTGCCGGGGAAAATCACATCTGTGTTGACCTCGTCACCATATTTCCAAACGCGACCACGAAATTTCATTTTTCATCCTTTGCAATCCATCGTTTCCACACCAACCAGCGCAAATGCAAAATGAAGAACATCATTCGCGCGGGAAACAATTTCCAAAAGGGAAATTGAAATCGCCGTTCAAGCGGTTCGCGCGCATCGGACAACGCATCCCAAACCATTTGGCGATGAAAGGGTTCGAGTCCACGCGGCAAGTTGTCCGGCGCAAACCATGCCAAGCCCGTCGTCTCGATACCGGAATAATTCGGCGCGCCGCCAATGATCCGCGCGCGATACAAATACGTTAGCTGTTCACCCCAACCATAAACCGATGGATGTTGATAATACCCGATCAATCGATCGAGCGCAATGTCGTAGCCGGTTTCTTCGCGCGTTTCACGTACCGCCGCGTCTGCCGGGTCTTCGTTCATTTCGATGCCACCGCCGGGCAAATCCCACAAGAAAAATACTTCGCGGCGATGAAGTAAAACTCGTTGACCATTCTCCGATACGACCACGACCATCGCCCCATAACGGGAAATTTTCGATTGCCGCTTGGCGCTTGGCGATTTAACCGGTGGCAATGAATAATCCCGTCGATTTGGTGATGTGGAACGCGCCGTCGCGCGCGATGCGTTCAGCAATAAACTGGCGCAATGCAGTTTCGCGTTCTGCGCCAATCAACTGGGAGCCGATGAACCCCGACATTGCATACGCGACAAGCGGCTCGACTTCGGTTACAACCAGTGCATCTTCATAATCAAATCGCTCGACCCGCGCAAACGCTTTTCCAATTTGCTCGGCGCCGTTATCTAATCGGAATTGTTCAAATGGACCTAGCGATCCAGCCCCCAGGAAATCGGAAGCCATTTGAAAATACTCGCGCATATGCGCTGGTCCATTCGTTGCCGCGTAGAATTTGCCGCTGGGTTTCAGTACGCGGCGGATCTCCATCAGCGCGCGCGGAATATCGGGCACGTGATAGAGCATATGATTTGCGAACACCGCGTCGAAATAATGATCGCGGAATGGAATCGCTTGCGCATCGCTCTGTAAAAAATCAGCGGCGACGTTTGCGGCGCGCGTCGTTTCAAGCATCCCGAACGAAAAATCGGAAAGCGTGAGCCGCCACGATGCCGGTATCCGCGTGCGATTTTCGCGCCACAACATCCCAGTGCCGCAACCGATTTCGAGAATATGCGCGTTTGCCGGCAAATCGAGATGGTCAAAATACCAAGCGAACCATTTTTGCTTGGCGATGCTGAAACGCTCGTGTAACGCGATGCGCGCTTCAAGCTGGTTGCTCGCACAGTACTGCTCTTTGACGTACGTTTGATCGGCGAGATTCAAATTGGGAGTCATTTTATCGTTGCGTCAACGTGTACTTGAGCACACGCTCGCGTGCGATCGCCAGTAGTTCGTTGTTATCGTTAAATGCCATTTGCCCAATCCAGCCATCGACCTTGAACACATCGATGAATTGCCCGCTCGGTTCGAACACATTCACGCCTCGATTATCGGCAACGAAAATGTGACCGCGCGCGTCCAACGCGATGGCTTGCGGCGAACTCATCTGTCCCGGCTTGTCGCCGCGCGTGCTGAATCGATTGAGAAATTTTCCGTCCGCCGCAAACGTGAAAACGTAATGCTCTGCGTTACTCGCCAAGAGGAACAGATTCCCCAAACCATCGACTGCAATTTGCGCGTCGAGTTCCGGATAACCACTGTGATTGCTGATGATGCCACGAAACACTTGCTTGACTTTGCCGTCGGCGTCAAAGCGCACTAGAGCTTCGCGATGCCCTTCGATGCCGGTGATCAACCCGGTGCGCGCTTCGTACCACATGGCGTACACATCGCCGTCGCCGGTTACTGCAATCGAATCAAATTTATTGCCCTCGGGATATCGAAACGCGCTGAGAAATTTGCCGGTCGCGCCTTCGTATTTTTTTATTTCGCCATCGGCAACCACATAAACAACACCTTGCCGGCTCGCAGCGAGACTAAAGATCAACGTTCGCGCGTTCCCGGCATTCCACTGCGTCAAAAATTTTCCTGACGTATCAAACGCTTGCACACGACCGCCTTGATAATCGGCGACGTAAATGTTGCCCGCGCCATCGAGCGCGAGTGAACGGGCGTCGTTAAAGAAACCGGGATTGATTCCCTGGTCGCCAAATTTTGTAGCGAGCGATGCAAATCCTGGCGTCGGTGTTGCTGCCGGCGTTGGCGACGGCGCGGGCGTGCGCGTGGGCAACGCGGTTTGTGTCGGTGTGGGCATTTGTGTTGACGCAAACGCCAGACCCAGGTCTTGCGAAATTTCGTTCCAATTCACCGCAATCGGCAAAATCATGGTGAGCGCGACAAATGCGATTACCAAAACAACGATGCAACCAACCCAGCCAGGTTGTGTCAGCGTCGATTCAACGCGAAGGAGTCGCGGCGACTGAATCATTACATTCGACAGTTGCACCGGCTCACCGCGTTGCATTTTTTCGACGGCATCTTTGGCATCCTTGAGTCCCACGCCAAAGATCTGCCGATAGATTTTGATCGCCTCGATTTTTTTGCCGGCGCGAATGAGCCGCGCCATCTCTGCCAGGTTTTGCGATTGCCCGACGATATCCGGCAAATGCGCTAACGAAAATGTTGCCGGCGGTTCAGGGCGCAATTCCTCCGGCACGATGATCGAACTTTTGCAAAACGGACACGTGATCGTATAATCAGCGCCACCGTCAAAATCGAGCGGCGCGGCGCAATTGGGACAACTGAATGTTCGCGGCATGATTAAGCCGGGACTCCTTCAACCACAACCATGCGCGACGTTGCCGTTGCGTGGCGAATTTTTCGCACCGGGCTGTACTCGCTTGAATTCAACCACGCCTTCGCTTGATCGACGGTTGGAAATTCAAGCACGACCAAGCGTTTGGGCAACCAATCGCCTTCGAGCGTTTCCGCCGTGCCACCGCGCACAATGTGCTTGCCGCCGTACGCTGTGACAGTCGGCGCCGCTAGTTTTTTGTACTCTTCGTACCGTACCGGGTCGTGCACGTCAATATCGACGATGACAAATGCCGGCATACTTATTTTCCTCCAACACGTTTCAAGCGCAACGCCGCCCAATCATCGTCCAGCGAAATCATTGCGACGCCTTGCAAACCCAAACGCAACGCGTACGCGTAAATGCTGTCGCGATTGATGTCGGTCTTGTGTTGCGACGTACCTTTGTAATACGTTACCCACAACATTCCGTTGGGCGCGAGAAAGGGCTTGAGTGACGGCAATTCTGTTTCCAATTCTTTACGATTGGCGACAAACACTTGAATCACATCAATGGGCGCAATCGGCTTGCCAAGCAATTTTGTTTTCGCCGGCAATGCACCGATTTTCGATTTGTACCCGCGCGGGGCATTGGCAATGAAAACCACATTGCCTTCTTTAATCGATAATTTTTGCGCGATGGTTTTGTCAGCCATAGTACGCCTCCTTCAAAATGACCAATTCACCATTGCCGATTGGCACCAGAGAGGTTACATAGCCCGGCGTTTGCTGAACGATTTGTTTGAACAATTCGATTTCGTGTGCGTGCGAGACCGCATTATCGGCGACGAGCAAGCCACCCGGCACGAGCACGCGTTGCAAGTCTGCCCACCAAGCGACGTACTGTTTGCGCGATGCATCCAAAAAGATCAAACCGAACGAGCTGTCGTCCTGCATTTTCAAAAATTCGCCGGCGTCGCCGAGATGCAGGTAAATCCACTCCTCAAGGGCGACCCGTTTAAAGTTTTCGCGCGCCAATTCCGCTTTGTACGCCGAATGTTCGACGGTAATCACTTTGCCATTCAACGGTTGCACCGCGTACGCGAGCCACAGCGTCGAATAGCCATTCGATGTGCCAATTTCCAGTATGCGCCGCGCATCGACCGCGCGCGTGAGCAACACTAGAAATTCACCGGTGTCGTGCGTGATGTTCATCATCCGGCGTGCGCGCTCCGTTTCACGCGCGTCGTTCGCTTTGCCAAACGATTCCAATTCTTGTAACAACGCGGCAAGTTTGGGATTCATCAGTATTCGAAATTATTGTCGGCGTCACGCAACAAAGGCAACCGCGCATCTTTGGGGGATAAACTGGGATGGGTGACGCGCCAATCGATGCCGATTGCCGGGTCGTTCCAAAGGATGCCGCGATCCAATTCCAACGCGTACTCCGCCGTAACTTTGTACACCACATCGGCTTGCTCGCTCAATACACACAAGCCGTGCGCAAAACCCGGCGGGATGTACAGCATACACCCATTCTCCGCCGAAAGAATTTGTCCCACCCACTTGCCGTACGTCGGCGAACCTTTGCGAATATCGACCGCCACGTCCAAGATTTCGCCGGTCATCGCCATCACCAGCTTGCCCTGCGCTTTGGGATTCTTTTGATAGTGCAATCCGCGCAGAACGCCGCGCGTCGAGTGCGAGTGGTTGTCTTGCACGAATGTCGCCGGAATGCCGTTGGCAACAAACTCGGATTGCTTGTACGTCTCGCGGAAAAAACCGCGCGCATCTTGATTGCTTTGGATTTGAACCAGGATGACTTCGGGAATTTGTAGACGTTGGAATCGAAATGGCATAATTTTTCTCGTGGTGTGTCTATGGGGTGTTTTCGGCGATCCATCCGAGATAACGCTCTAGTCCATTCACAATCGGCAATTGAACGATTTCCGGAATTTCGTAACTGTGATTTTCCACAATCGTCGCTTCGACTTCTTGATACAAATGCGTTGCCGTTTTGATCAACAACAAATACTCGGCTTCCTTTTGCACTTGCCCTTGCCAACGATAGACACTTGCAATGTTGGCGATCTGAACACACGCGGCTAACTTGCGCTCCACTAACAACTCGGCAAGCCGGTTCGCTTCATCTTGACTACCGACAGTCGTAAGAATGACACAATACGCGTCAGACATTTTGTTTCTGTTGATGGCTCAACGCCGCACGAATAATCCGTCCGATAAAATCGCGATGCCCGCCCGGCTGCTGCATCAAAATAAAATCTGCGCTTCCCAATTCATCGGGTGGGTAGAAAATGCCGCAATTCGGATTGATTTCAAGCATGTACAACTCGCCGCGCGCATCCATTCGAATATCACAGCGTCCGTACCCCGATCCATTCAGCGCAATGAACAGTTTTTTCGACATTGCCTGCAAGCGCGCCGCGAGAATGGGATCAGCGCACGGGACACATTGCATCGAGTCATAATCCACCCATTTCAAATCGTAATGCTTGAACGATTCGTTCGGTGGAAAGAGAAATTCGGCCGGCGGATACGCAAACGGTTCGGCAGGATTATCCGCGTTTTCGACGACGAGCACGTCGAACTCGCGTCCCTCGATAAATTCTTCGATGAGCGCGCCGCCGTACTCGGCAATCACCCGGCGTGTTTGCGTGCGCAATTGTTCGCTATTTTCCACGCGCGATTCTTTGAACAAGCCAACACTACTGTGACCATTCTGATGCTTGACGATGAGCGGAAAGCGCAACCGCTTTTCAATATCATCGATCTGGTGTTCGCTTGTCGCAAATAGAAATCGCGGGGTGGGAATGCCAGCGCGCTCGCAGACGTATTTCATCGTCGCGCGCGAAGGTTCATAAAACGGCGAACGCGCACCAGTGAATGGTTGTTCCAGTTGTTCAAGCGTGTGAACGACTTCGATGCCGGCTTCGGCGTCATCCTCACAGCCATCACACAAATTGATGAAAACGTCGAAATGTTTTCCGACGAGCGCGTGAATCTGCTGACGCGCGGTGGCTTTGGAAATCCAATGAACTTGCGCATCCCAAGGTCGAAAATATTCCGATGGGTCTTGTTCGTGTTCGTACCACTCCACCGGGCAAAGCACACAAAGTTTCAGTTGATCACCTCTTTCGGATCCGCAATCACGCCGGCAATCGCACTCGCCGCGACGACTGCCGGACTCGCCAAGTATATTTCTGCTTCGCGCGTACCCATCCGTCCGCGAAAATTCCGGTTCGCCGTCGAAATCGTCACTTCGCCCGGCGCAGGAATGCCCATGTGATTGCCCATGCACGGACCGCAACCTGGGACGCCAATCACCGCCCCGGCATCGACAAATGTTTGAATGAAACCGCGTGCCAGCGCTTCGCTTAACACCTGGGACGATGCGGGAATTACGAGCAACCGCGTGCCGCGCGCAAGTTTTCTGCCGCGAATAATTTCCGCCGCCGCCGCCAAATCTTCGATGCGTCCGTTTGTGCACGTGCCGATAAACGCTTGGTGCACACGTGTTCCGCGGACCTGCGACAACGGTTGCACATGATCGACGCGATGCGGACAAGCAACGTACGGCTCGAGTTGCGCGGCATCGTAACGATGAATCGCGGAATAAGTTGCATCGGCATCCGGGTAAAGTGCGCCTGCGCGAATTTTCGATTTTCGATTTTCGATTTCTGATTTTCTGTCGATCGTCGACTGTTGACGATTGACTTGTCTTTCCGCTAACCATTGAAACACACTTTCGTCCGGCATCAGCCACGCATTCTTCGCACCAAACTCTGCCATCATATTCGGAATCACCATCCGCGATTCGAGCGACATTTGCGAAATCGCACGACCATGAAATTCAACCGACGCGTACAAACCGCCGTCCGCTTTCAAATCGCCGATGATACGCAAGCACAAATCTTTCGAAGTCACGCCGCGCGGTAATTCACCCTCGACAATAATTTTCATCGACTCTGGCACGCGCAACCACAACTCGCCGGTTGCCCAAATCGCCGCAACTTCGCTCCGACCAATGCCCGCGCCAAACGCCCCGAGCCAGCCATAATGTGTTGTGTGTGAATCCGCGCCGAGAATCAATTGTCCTGGCAAGATGATCACTTCTTCGCTCAAGACCTGATGGCAGATGCCGCGACCGACTTCAAAAAAATTTTCGATGCCTTGTTCAGCAACAAACTTACGAACATCGGCGTGATTCTGCGCGTGTTGCGTCGTCGGCGCGGGAACCGCGTGATCGAGCGTGATCGCGAGTCGTTCTGGATATTTCACTTTATCGACGCCAAGCGCGCGAAAGATTTTTGAAATCGCCGCCGTGTTATCGTGCGAAAGCACCACATCCGGCACCGCATCGACAATTTGCCCGGCGACAACGTGTTTCAATCCTGCCGCGCGCGCCAAGGCTTTCTCGGCAAAAGTTTTTCCGTTGCTCATTTGCTCGCCGGCTCGTTTACGGATTCAACCACACCATCCGCCCACCGGTACAACAACTCATCGACATCATTGAGATCGATTTTCTTTTGGTCGGCGAGTGCCTTGACGTGCGCGGTTACTTCTTTGATCTGTTCATCGGTCAACGGCAAGCCCAACTGCTCCGCGCGATCCTTCACCGCGTTCCAGCCAGTCAACTTGTGCGCGATGCTGATGTAACGCGTCATACCAAAATCTTTGGGATTCAAAATCTCGTAGGTCTCCGGCTGATTGAGAATCGCTTTGGCGTGAATGCCGGCTTTGTGGGTGAACGCGGTTACGCCAGTAATGTAATTGTTGAACGGAATACCCACACCAACCATATTCGCAATCATCTCGTCGAGCTTGCGCAATTTTTTGAGTTTGTATTTTTTCTTGACGATGTCGCGGTGCGTTGCGTACATCCGCGCAATGAAACCGCCCAGCGGCGCGATGCCATTGCGTTCGCCGATTCCCAGGATGCTCGTGTCGATGTGCGTTGCGCCGGCTTCGAGCGCGGTAACCGCGTTTGCAATCGCGCACCCGGAATCGTTGTGTCCGTGAAACTCGATCCCGGCTTTTACCAAACGGCGCAGACCGGAAACCAGTTGATACACGCGCATCGGCGTCGCCACGCCGACGGTGTCTGCAATGCCAAAGCGATCGACCCCCACTTGATCGACGGCGAGATAAACGCGGAACAAATCCGATTCTTCGCTGCGAAACGAATCCTCGGTGCTGAAACGCAATTCGATGTTCGGCGCTTGCGCGCGAATCCATGACAAGACCTCAACCGCGCGCTCGATGACCTGCGCCATCGCCATGCCGTGACTAAACTCACGCAAGAACGACGAGGTGCCGATGACCAAATCGATTCCTTGCACACCGGTCTCCAACGCTTTTTTCGCATCATCGATGTGACAGCGAATGTGCGTGAGAATTTTGGATTTGAGACCACGCCGCGCAATCAGGCACGCATCATCGAAACTTTGCGGCGACGCGAGCGGCGAAGTTAATTCGATATATTCGACACCGAATTCATCGAGCGCGTCGGCGATGCGCAATTTATCATCGGTTGTGAAATTCGCGCCGACAAACTGCTCACCTTCGCGCAACGTTGACTCGATGATATTAAACTGTTCTAGTGACATCCCCACTCCTATTTTGATCGCCGATTGCCAACTTTCGATTTAACAATCAAAAATCGTAAATTGAAAATCGAAAATTAGAGCACTTTGATTTTGCCTTCACCCACCGCCATCACATAATCGAGGATGCGTTGCGGAATGTCCACGCCGGTCGTTGTGATGCTGTTGCGAAATTCAATCGTGTAATTGACTTCGTTGACGAGCAAACCGCGTTCCGGGTCTTCGAGCAAATCGACGCCGACAATACCACCGCCAACTGCTTTCGCCGCCGCGACACAAATCTGATTGAGTTCCGACGTGATTGGGCAACCGGTGGCTTGACCGCCGCGCGCGGTATTGGTGATCCAATGTTCTGAATAACGATAAATCGCGCCGACGGTTTCGTTGCCGATGACAAACGCACGAATGTCACGCTGGGGTTTGCGGATGTACTCTTGAATGTAAAAAATCGAATGGTGGTACGAGCCGAGCGTCTCTTTGTGTTCCAGAATCGCTTCCGCCGCCTCGCGGTCATTCACTTTGGAAAGCAAGCGGCCCCAGGATCCAACCGCCGGTTTCAATATGACCGGATACCCCAATTCTTCGATGGCTTTGACTGCCGAGTCCGGCGTGAACGCGACCTTGATGCGCGTCGTCGGTACGCCGTGATGCACCAACGCGGTCGAGGTTGCCAGTTTGTCGCCGCAGATGCTCGCGACGTACGCGGTATTCACTGTGGGGATGCGCCAATCGTTGAGAATCTTGAGCGCGTTGAGCGCGCGCGAATGATTGATGCATCGTTCCAACACCACATCGTATTGAAGCCACGCGCCGGGATTTTGCAAATCAAAGATCACATCGCGGTCGTCGATCTTGTCGTATGTCACACCGCGCGCGTCGAGCGCATCGAATAATAGTTTTTCTTCGGCGCGGACGCGGGAATACAATACAGCCAGTTTCATTTTATTCGCCCCAATCCTCTTCTTCTTGCGGAGCCAGATCGAATTGGAGCGGATTCTCGCTCACCACTTCGAGTTCCGCGCCGCAATCCGGGCACACGACAATTTCACCGCGCAAGGGTTTGGTCATTTCGATTTCGGCTTCGCATTCGGGACAATTTCCTTTCATCGGTTCGCTCCTTTGGCAAGATGTGTCCAACAAAAACCCTCCCGGCAAAACTCACGGGAGGGAAAAGAAAACACGCACTCGGCGCTTCCCACCCGAACAGGGTTGAGCGGTTTGAACCAAGCGGTGCGTGTATGGAGTTTGAAATTGCGGCAAACGTACTCCCGCATTATTAGACTCGCGTCAGTTTCCATTCTGGAATTCGCGTCGAAATATATCACTATCGATGCGCAGTGTCAATACGTGCGACTAAATTTTCGTATCACGTTTTGAAACGATGCGCAAGCTCATGCTCAACCTTACGCCAAGCGATTCCGCGCGCCGCCAACAAAACCAATGCGTGATAAATCAGGTCCGCCATCTCGGAGACGATGCGTTCATCCCCTTGACCTTTTGTTGCAACGATTACTTCAATGACTTCTTCTCCTAGCTTCTTGACGATTTCGTCTTCTCCCAGCGCAAATAATTTTGCGGTATATGAATTTGCCGGCGCATTCGTCTTGCGGGAATCGATCACGTGATACAATTGATCTAACACATCGCTCATCCATATCTCCTATCTTCGATCAATCCTAAAATCGAAAATTTATTTTCCCAGATTGCGAAAAAAACAACTCACCTCGCCCGTGTGACACGCCGGTCCCACAGGATCAACCAGCAACAAGAGCGCATCGCCATCGCAATCATATTTGATTTCGCGCACGCGCAAAAAATTTCCCGAGGTTTCGCCTTTCAGCCACAAGTGTTGGCGCCGTCGACTCCAAAATGTCGCGTTGCCGGATTCCAATGTCTTTGCTAACGACTCGGCATTCATAAATGCAAGCATCAACACCTGTTTGGTTTTTTCATCTTGCACGATGGCAGGCACAAGACCATTTGCATCCCAGTTGATTTCATTGCTCATACTAATCTCCGTTTCAGATTTCAAGATTTAAAGTTAAACGTGAAACCCGAAACTCAACCTCTCACCGCAACACCTCGACGTGCCAAGTACTCTTTCACCTGCGCCACACTCAATTCACCAAAGTGAAACAAACTTGCCGCCAGCACGGCGCTCGCATGACCATCGAGGATTGCTTCCGCAAAATGTTCCACGCGCCCCGCGCCACCCGACGCAATCACCGGAATCGACACCGCGTCAGCGACTGCGCGCGTCAATTCGATATCGTACCCATCTTTCGTTCCATCGCGATCCATACTCGTCAACAAAATCTCACCCGCGCCAAGCGATTCAACCTTACGCGCCCAATCGATGACATCCTTGCCAGTAGGCGTGCGTCCGCCGTGAGTGTACACCTCCCACCCGCCTCCGTCGTCCGTCGTCCGTCGTTTCGCATCGATTGCCACCACGACACATTGCGAACCAAATTTTTCTGCCGCTTGTGTGATCAGCGCCGGATTCGCGACCGCCGCGGTGTTCACCGCCACTTGGTCTGCGCCCGCCAACAAGATGCCGCGAAAATCCTCAACGGTGCGCACGCCGCCGCCAACTGCAAACGGAATAAAAACTTGATCGGCAACCGCACGCACCGTATCAAGCAAAATATCGCGGTTTTCGTACGACGCGGTGATATCGAGAAAAACCAACTCATCCGCGCCGGCGGCATCGTACGCTTTGGCGTGTTCGACCGGATCGCCCGCATCGCGCAACTCGACAAAATTCACGCCTTTGACGACACGCCCCGCCTTTACATCAAGACACGGAATAATTCTTTTGGCTAGCATCAATTGCCTCACGTAAACTCACTTTTCCCGTGTACAACGCTTGTCCGATAATCACGCCTTCAACTTTGCGCTGCTCACATAACGCAATCACGTCACGCAAACTCGCAACGCCGCCCGATGCAATCACGCGCACATTTGCGGCTTGACCCAGGTTCGCCATCACGTTCGCATCGATACCTTGCAACATTCCGTCGCGCGCAATATCAGTGTAGACGATGCGTTCGATGCCGCGTGCACGCATTTGCTTCGCCAAATCAATTGCGTTCATTTGCGATTGTTCGACCCAACCGCGCGTCGCGACGATTCCATTGCGCGCGTCGATGCCGACAACAATTTTACCTGAACCGAATCGCGCAATCACATCCGACACCAGTTGCGGATTTTCAATCGCCGCCGTGCCGATGACAACACGCGAAACGCCAGCATTGAACGCCGCATCGATGCTCGCCAGATCGCGCAAGCCGCCGCCAAATTGAGTCGGAATCGAAACCGATTGTATGATTCGCGCCAATTCGCGCAGATTCGCGGACGATTCTTCGCCGAACGCGCCATCGAGATTGACAACGTGCAACCACGCGGCACCTTCGCTTTGCCAACGCAACGCCATCTCCACAGGATCATCCGAATAAATCGTTTGATCTTCCGCACGTCCTTGCTTCAATCGCACCACGCGACCGTGACGCAAATCAATGGCTGGGTAAATGATCATAGAGACTCGCTTGTCATACGCATCACGCAGCACGAAACACGTGTTGCGTGTCCCGTTCGATTAACTCGGCGAAATTGGCGAGTATCTTCAACCCAACACTCTGACTTTTCTCCGGATGAAACTGCGCGCCGAAAACATTATCGCAGCCCACCACCGAAGCAAATTGAATTCCGTAATCGGTCGTCGCGAGCACAAGCGCTGGATCATCTGGCGCACAATAGTAGGAATGAACAAAGAACGCATAACTGCCATCAGGAACATCATTCAACAACCGATTCGATTGCTTGATGTGAATTTGATTCCACCCCATCTGCGGCACTTTGAACTTTCCATCAAAGCGCTTGACCGAACCGCGCAAAATTCCCAGACCCTCGTGCTGTCCCATTTCTTCCGATGATTCAAAGAGCAATTGCATTCCCAAACAAATCCCGATGAACGGCACGTCACGCGCCACGGCTTCGCGCAGGGCAACATCCCAGCCGATCGCGCGCAAGTTGTTCATTGCTTGTCCAAACGCGCCGACGCCGGGCAACACGATGCCGCGCGCGCGCTCCAAATCGCGCGGCAACGGAACGATGCGCGCCGTCACGCCGATCTTCTCGAACGCCTTTTGCACCGAGCGCAAGTTGCCCATTCCGTAATCAACGATGGCAATCATTGTTCACCTCGACGAAGGACGAATGACGCAGGACGAAGGTCGTTCGTCTTTCGTCATTCGTCATTGGTCACAGCACTCCTTTGGTGGATGGCACTCCCACGCGCCGCGCGTCTAGCGCGATGGCTTGCGCGAGCGCGCGTCCCAACGCTTTGAACATCGCTTCGGCTTTGTGATGATCGTCGCGTCCGTACAGCACACGTGCGTGTAAATTCATTTTCGCGTGCGTTGCGAGTGTTTCGAAAAAATGCGCGACAAGACTTGCGGGCATCGCGCCAATCATCGGCGCAGAGAATAGCGCATCGATTACGGCGTACGCGCGCCCGCTCAAATCCACCGCAACGAACGCAAGCGACTCATCCATCGGCGCATACGCGTGTCCCATTCGCACGATGCCGCGTTTATCGCCGAGCGCGCGGTCGAGCGCATCGCCCAGCACAATCGCCACGTCTTCAATCGTGTGATGCGCGTCGATGTGCAAATCGCCCGTCGCGCGAATTTCCAAATCGAGCAAGCCGTGCACCGCAACGTGCGACAACAGATGATCGAGCATCGGCACGCCCGTTGCAATATCCGCAACCCCAGTGCCATCGAGATTCAGCGTGACGCGAACCTGGGTTTCGTTTGTCTTGCGTTCGATGGTTGCTGTTCGAGTTGTCATTGTGACCTCTTGACGGAAGACCGAGGACAGAGGACGGAAACGCTTCGCGTCGGTCTTCGGTCGTCCGTCCTCGGTCGTTTTGTCGTCATCCGTCGATTTTCTTCAACGCTTTCAGCACCGCCTCGTTCTCCTCGGGCTTACCAATCGCAATGCGAATATACTCGCGCAGGCGCGGCGAGCCGAACGCGCGAATCAAAATGCCGCGAGCTTCGAGCGCATCCCGTACCTCGTTGCCTGTACGTCCAACCACTCGGGACAAAATAAAATTTGCGCGGCTCGGCAATGGCTGAAGCCATCCCAGTTTTGCCAATTCCGCCGACATTCGTTCACGTTCGGCAACGATGCGGCGAACGTTCGTCATCAAATAGTCCAAATCATCCAGCGACGCGCGCGCGGCGACGTTGCCCGCCGCGTTCACATTCTCCGGCGATTTGCACTGCAAAAGTTTCGCGGCAATCGGCTGGGGCGCGATGCAATACCCCACGCGCAAGCCCGCGAGCCCCGCCCACTTGCTGAACGTTCGCAGAACAATCAAGTTCGATTGCGTCGGCACGCGCGCGGCGTAACTTTCGCCGGCAAATTCCGCGTACGCTTCATCGAGGACGATGATAATGGGGAGCGCGAGCAAACGCTCGATTTGATCACGCGTCAGCGTCCCGCCGTCAGGATTGCTGGGGTTGGCGAGGAAGATCAATTTCAAATTGCGAATTGAGAATTGCGAATTGTGCTCGTCCACAGAATTCGCAATTCCCAATTCGCAATTTCGCTCTATCGCCTCCACATCCACACTAAAATCTTCGCGCCTGGAGACACTCACAATCTTCGCACCATTGAGTCGCGCGAAAAAGCCGTACATTTCGAACGAGGGCGGACAATCGATCATCGCATCGCCGGGATTGAGAAACACGCGCTGAACAAGATCGATCATTTCATCTGCGCCGTTACTTGTAACAATGTGCGACACATCGACGCCGACATAGCGCGCAATTTGCTCGCGTAATTCCTCCTGCCCAACGTAACGATTATAATGCGGCATTGCGGCAAGCGCGGCAAGCGCTTTGGGCGAAGGTCCAAACGCGTTCTCGTTCAAATCCAATTTGATGTACTTGCCCAAATCCGCCAGCGGCACGTGCCCCATCGAGTACGGCGGAAAATCGTTTAGGTCTTGGCGCAAAAATTTTTCAGGATCGACAGTAGACATTGATTGTCCTTCAAGTGATGAACTTGTTTTTCCTTTGATCTATCCCGCTTTCCAATTCTTCGACAATTGGATAAAATGGCTCTTGACATTCCAGCGACTGGAAGGTGTATAAGGAGTATGAAATATGGTTATACATGAGCTAGCCCAAAAGACTGGCGTTTCTACCAAAACAATTCGCTATTACGAATCCATCGGGTTGCTTCCAGTTCCTAAACGCGCATCCAACAATTATCGCCAATACTCGCTCGCATATGTCGAACGTCTACGATTCATCGCAAGCGCACGTGCTTTAGGTTTTTCGCTGGACGATATTTCGGATATTTTATCGGCGCGCGATAAGGGCAACGCTCCGTGTCAGCGTGTTCTGAATAAGCTCGCCCAACGACTCAGTGAAATCGACTCTCGAATTGTGGATTTGTTGGCAGTGCGTGACTCACTCCAACAACTCAAGAGCAAAGGCGCAATGCTTCCACTCGACGATGTCCAAGGCGAGCATTGTGTCTGCTATCTGCTCAAATCTTATCGCGATACAGGACGCATAATAATCGAGAAAGGAGATTTTTCAAATGGCTGAAAATTGTTGTTCTCATACTTCCGCGGGAAGTGCGGTCTGCGAACTGCCTGCGCCAACGATGGAACGTATCCCTCGCGTTACAAATACTTGTCCCGTTTGCAGTGAAAAGGGTAAACCAGTGCAAGGGCAAACGGTTAAAGCTCTCTTGTCAGTGAGTCTGCGCCAAGCGCAAAATGTGCAATATCTTTTTTGTCGCACACAAACTTGCCCCATCGTCTATTTTTCGCTTGATGGTGAACAGACTTTCACCATCGATCAAGTCAGAGAGCGCGTCTTTCAGAAAGAACCAGACACCGACGACGTATACGTATGTTATTGCTTCAAACACAAAGTAGGTGATTTACGTCTTGCAACAGATGAAAAACGCATCGCGATTCTGGACGACATCAACTCGGGCATAGAATCCGACCAATGCGCGTGCGATCTACGAAATCCGCAAGGTTCTTGTTGTTTGGGCAACGTGCGCGGTTTGATAAAACGATTTGAACAATCTTGAACAATCGTCCGTAATAACTAATGGCGCTTATGATATGACAACGAATCCGTAGCGAGATTATGTTTGGCATCTCTGTTATAACCTGTCCTTGCCACATTCCTTTGCTTCTGCCTTTCGCACTGGCATTGTTGGCGGGAACACCCACTGCGGTATGGCTCAATCAAAATATCGGTTGGGTCACGAGTGGGATGACAATTGTTTTTCTAACAAGCTTGATGACTGGACTTCACTGGATGAGAAAATCTGCCATACAGAAATGTCTCCCTCCAAGTCGTTCCGCTGCGGGCGGACGCGCGGCTAACATTACTCGCTCTTAGGCTTGCCGAGGGACCAGCCGTCGCCGAATCGCATTCGCGTGCCCAGTCAATCCTTCCGCTTCCGCCAGCGTTGCCGCGTGTTCGCCCAACTCATTCGCCTCGCGCGCGCTCACACTAAACACACTCGTGATTTTCACAAAATCGTTCACGTTGAGCGGCGACGAAAATCGCGCCGTGCCCGCCGTTGGCATCACGTGACTGGGACCAATGATGTAATCGCCGAGCGCCTCGTTCGTCCACTCGCCCACAAACACGCCGCCCGCATTCTCCACCTTGCCGACCCAGTTCCACGGCTCGCGCACGAGCAAACACATATGCTCAGGCGCAAACGCATTGCCCAGCTCGATTGCCTCGTCCAAATTTTCCACAACGATAATCGCACCCTGTCCCGCTAACGATTTTGCGATAATGTCGCGGCGAGAGAGATTTGAGATTTGGGATTTGAGATTTTGCGCGACGGCATCGGCAAGTTCGCGCGACGTGGTGATGAGAATGCTCGTCGCCAGTTCGTCGTGTTCCGCTTGCGCGAGCAGATCGGCGGCGCACCACGCGGGATTCGCAGAATCGTCGGCGATGAGCAACGTCTCGGTCGGACCATACAAGCCATCGATACCGACCACGCCAAAGACCTGGCGTTTCGCAATCGTCGTAAAGATTCCACCCGCGCCAATAATTTTATCGACCCGCGCAACCGTTGGCGTGCCGAACGCAAGCGCGGCAATACTTTGCGCGCCGCCCATCGCAAACACGCGCGACACGCCCGCAATTTTCGCCGCGGCAAGAATCGCCGGCGCGATCTTGGGCGGCGTTGCAATAACGATTTCACGCACACCCGCGACCAATGCAGGAATCGCCGCCATGATCAACGACGACGGCAATGGCGCCGTGCCGCCGGGCACGTAAATACCCACGCGCGCCAGCGGCAATATTTTTTGTCCCAACGCACCTTCCCCGTTCCAATCGAGCCAGGATTTTGGTTTTTGTTTTTCGTGGAACGCGCGCACCCGCGCCGCTGCCAGTTCCAGCGATTCGCGCACCGCCGCGGGCGTCTCGGCATACACCGCGTCAATTTCGTCTTGGGTAACCGAGACCGTTGGCAAATCGATGCGATCCAACTTGCGCGTCCAATCGAGCAATGCCGCATCGCCGCGCGCGCGAACATCGGCGATAATGCGCGCGACGGCTTGCTCCGGCGTCAATCGCTCGCCAAATGTTTTTTCGATTCGCGCCAACAACGCCGGCGAAACAGCGTCGCCCAACATCCCACGATGGCGCAGAATTTTCTCGCGCCCAGCCGCCGCACCCACAATTATCTGAATAGTCATCTTCGATTCCTTGATGTTCGGTTAGACATACCAATCACGTGTTTCGATTTTTCGCCCGCTCGACCAACGCGCGAGGATTCGTTACCGTCGCCATTTCAATTTCCGCATCATTCAATCCCGCGCCGTGCGCCACCGCGCGCGCAAATGCTTGATCGATCATATCGTTCGGCGAATGCGTATCTGTGTTCACGATCATCTTCGCACCCGCCACGCGAGCCACTATTGCCACGTGTCCATTTGTAAGCGAATGTCCTTTGCGTGCAGAAATTTCTAACGCGACTTTGTTTTGCGCGGCAATGCGCGCTTCGTCCACCGTGATGAATCCTGGGTGCGCGAGAATATCCACCTCCGCACACTCGACCGCCGCGTGATTCGTGCCCGCCTCAACTGGTTCGACAATCGTTTCGCCGTGAACCACGACAAGACCCGCGCCCAATTCCTTTGCGCGTTTCGCCAGCGGCGCGATGCGCGCAGGTGGCACGTGTGTAAGCTCGACGCCAGGAATCACCGTGAGCGGAAAATCGTTCGCCTGCTCAAACAAAAATTGTTTGAGCTGCTTGAGAATTTGTTCAAGGTTCGATGCGTCGGCATGATCAGTCAACGCGATTGCCGCGTAGCCGAGCGTCACTGCGCGATGCACGAGTTCGCTCGGAAGCAATTCGCCATCGCTGAAAAAAGTATGCGTGTGCAGATCGATGCGGTCTGGCATTCGGCTCCTCTTTCCTAATTCGCTTTGGAATTGTGACACGCAATTGCGTCGAGCATCTTTCGAATTTCCTCGACGCGCAAAGTATGCGCCGCGCGATTGACGATGAACGTGGCTTGCGATTTGAAAATCTCATCGAGTTCGACCAAGCCATTTTCCCGCAAAGTTCGCCCGGTGTCAACGACATCGACAATCAATTCCGCCAGCCCCACCATCGGCGCGAGTTCGATCGAGCCGTACAGCGTGATGATTTCTGCCGATAGTCCACGCGCAGAAAAATATTTTTGCGCACAGCGCGGATATTTTGTCGCCACGCGCAAACCGGCGAGCATTTTCCATTCCGCGTGTTGAAATTCGGGTTTGCCCGCAACGACCAACCGGCATGCGCCGTAACTTAACATCATCGGCTCGTAAACATTCACGCCACTCTCGCGCAATGCATCCTGCCCGACGATGCCAACCTCCGCCGCGCCGTATTCGACATAGACCGGCACATCGCTGGCTTTGGCAATCAGAAACCGCGTGCCGTTCGATGCAATCACTAACTTGCGCGAATCACGTGCCTCTTGCAAATCATAGCCGAGTGATTCAAGCAAACGGATCGACGGTTCGAGCAAACGCCCCTTTGCCAATGCAAATGTGAGTTGAGACATTTCAAATCCTTATGCGACGCAGACCCACACAGATCGACGCCGATTAAAAAATTTTCCGCGTTCGTCAGCGTTCATCGGCGTCCAATGTTTCTTTTTTCCCATCACGCCACCAGATTTCACGCGCACCGCGAATCCGAGCATATTTGCGCAACGATTCAGCGTCACGATGCAAAACATCGATTTCGACTACTTGACCATTCGCGCGCGCTTGCTCCACTTGGCGATCCAACACTTGGGCAATCACAGCCGGCGCGATACTGACGCGCGCATTTTGTAACATCATCACACGTTCAACGCCGATGGCAAAGCCAACCGCCGGAATATCGCGTCCAAAATGCGCGATGAGATTATCATAGCGACCGCCGCTTGCCACCGCAAAACCCAGCCCTTGAACAAAACCCTCGAATAAAATGCCGGTATAGTACGCCATCCCGCGATTCTCCGCCAAATCGAGCGTAACAAAATCTTGCCAGCCAAATTGTTCCAGCCGCGCGACCACCTCACGTAATCGTTCCACCGCCGCGCGCGCTTCGTCGTTCACGCAGATCGCACGTGCCAACACATCGGCGTTACCCCACAGCGTCGGTAGTTCAGCCAGCGCGCGTTTGGGCACGACATCGATGTTCAACGTGTCAAGCAATTGCGTCAGCGCGGGAACGTTCTTGCGCCGAATCGCTTCGTGAAGCGCGACATCATCCGCATCGTTCAACGCCACCTCACGCATCGTCGCACGCAAGTATGCCGCATTGCCTAGCGTGAATCGAAAATCGTTCAAGCCGATGGCGCGCAGTGCGGTCATCGCCAACGCAATCGCTTCTGCATCCGCATCGGCAGTATTCGCGCCGATCAACTCGATGCCGGCTTGTGTGAATTCGCGGCGCACGCCGGCTTGCGGCTCTTTGAAACGGAACACCGAACCAATCGAATAAAATCGCAACGGCATCGCGCGGTCAAAAAGTTTTGTGCCGACGATGCGCGCGATGGGAATCGTGAAATCGGCGCGCAACGCCAGTGTGCGACCGTCGCGATCAAAGAAACGGTACATTTCATCGCGCAGTTGCGGTCCGGCTTCCGCCGCAAGCGATTCATAGTACTCGAACATCGGCGGAATGATTTCGGCATAGCCCCACCGCGCGAACGTCTCCGCTAATTTTTGTTCAATCGTACGTTTGCGCGCGGCATCGTTGAAAAAGAGATCGGCAACGCCGTATGGCAATTGTTTGTCGAAGAATTGAAAAATCATATCGGCTCCCAGAAACAAAAAAGACAAGTCGCAACTGACTTGTCTTTGGGGTGAGTGTGCAAACACCAAAATGGCGACTCGGTTTTTACCGACCCACCCCACTAAAATGATGATGCTTGAACGAAAATACTTGATTCAACATTCTAACGCGATTATAAGCGAAACGGCGTGATTGTCAAATTATTTGACAGCACGCGCGACCTGTGATATATTTTTGTCCCGTAGAGAGAATTTTAATGACATCGATTGCTTTGTTCACTCGCCCGCGTCGCACCAGCCGCTAGGTCTGGTGCCATTGGGCGTTTCTCTCGATCTGAACGATTCTCGCGATCTCAAACGCAACCCAGACCACGCTTTTGTCGGTCTGGGTTTTTATTTTTCAGCCACAGAGTCCACAGAAATTTTTCCCGGTGTCCTCTGGGGCAAATGAGGAAGAAGATGATTCGAGTTGGAATTTTTGGCGCATCCGGCTACACCGGGATCGAGCTCTTGAAAATTTTTGCACATCATCCTCAGGTCGAAATCAAGTTTGGCACATCCGATTCTTCCGCCGGGAAAAAGATGAGCGAAATTTTCCCGTGCCACTTTGATTTACCGCTCATCGCACACGATGCCGCGCCGCTCGATCAAATCGATGTCGCGTTTCTGGCGCTGCCGCACGGCGCGTCCGCCGATTACGGCAAACGGGTGCTCGATGCCGGCGCACGCGTGATCGATCTTTCGGCTGATTTTCGATTACACGACGCGATGGCGTACAAGAAATGGTACGGGCTCGATCATCACGCGCCGGAATTGTTGCCGCAAGCGGTGTACGGTTTGCCGGAAATTCATCGTGCGCAAATCAAAAGCGCAAAACTGGTTGCGAACCCGGGTTGTTATCCAACCAGCGTGATTCTCGGACTCGCGCCGATTTGGCGCGCCAGCGCAACCAGCGAAACCGTCATCGTCGATTCGAAATCCGGTGTCTCGGGCGCGGGACGCAAACCTACGCTCACCGTACATTTCTGCGAGGTTGACGAAAACCTGTCGCCGTACAACATCGGTAGAGTTCATCGCCACTTGTCCGAGATGGAACAAGAGTTGCAAGAAATCAATTCGCAAGCATCGCTAATCTTTGCGCCGCATCTGTTGCCGGTGAATCGCGGAATTTTATCGACGATGTACGTGCGCTTGAACAACGGCTGGGATGAAAAACGCCTCCGCGATCTTTACACGCAAATGTATTCTGGCGAGCCGTTTGTCAAAATTCTGCCGAGCGGACAACTTGCGACGCTCAATCACAGCGTGAACACAAACTATTGCACGATTTCGATTCACCACGTTGCGGAAGTGAATCAAGCGATCATTTGCGCCAGCATCGATAATTTGATCAAGGGCGCAAGCGGGCAAGCGGTGCAAAATATGAATGTGATGTTTGGAATCCAAGAGACAATGGGATTGATCTGATTTTCGATTTTCAATTGCGTCAATTGAAAATCGGCAATCGAAAATAATGACTGAGTAAATCGACATGCTTGTACTAAAGGTCGGCGGTAACGAAATTGACGATCCATTTTTTTTGACTGGCTTTGCTCGCGCCATCGCCGAGATGAAAGAAACACCGGTCGTTGTGCATGGCGGCGGCAAAGAGATCGCTGACTTGCAATTGAAATTTGGTCTGACGCCGCGCTTCGTCGAAGGGTTGCGCGTGACGGATGAAACATCGTTGGCAATTGCTGAAATGGTGTTGAGCGGGCGTGTGAACAAACGCATCGTCGTCGCCTTGTTGAATGCCGGCGCGGACGCCATCGGCTTGAGCGGTGTGGATCGCGGCATCGTGCGGGTAGAAAAGCTGCAACACCCAGGCGGCGATCTGGGGCGCGTCGGCAAAGTGATGCGTGTGCGCGGTGAGGTGTTGCAGGAATTTGTCACCCAAAAAATTGTGCCGGTGATTTCGCCAATTTCGCTTGGCGCCGAAGGTGCGTATAATGTCAACGCGGATTCGGTCGCGTGCGCGATTGCCGCCTCAATGAACGCCGACGCCGTTGTGTTCGTTACCAATGTCGCCGGGGTGATGCAAGACGGACAAGTTATTTCGACGCTCACTGCGAAAGGAGCCGAAGCGCTGATTAAATCCCAGGTTATCAAAGGTGGAATGATCCCCAAAGTCCGCGCCGCACTGGATGCAGTGGCTGGCGGAGCAAAAGCGGCACGCATCACGAATCTTGATGGACTGACGAACGGAAGCGGAACAGAATTCAAAAGAGACGGATGACGGAAGACCGAAGACGGACGAAGCGGATTGGTCATCCGTCTCCCGTCCTCGGTCTTTCGACGAAGGAGAAACTATGAACCCCCAACAACTCATCGACGCCGAAAAGCAATACCTCGCGCAGACGTACTCGCGTCCGTCATTTGTGCTGGAACGCGGCGAAGGCGTGTACGTGTTCGATACGACCGGCAAAAAATATCTCGATTGCGCCGCCGGCATCGCGGTCAACGCGCTCGGTTACAACGACCCCGAACTCGTCAAAGCGATTCAGGATGCGGCAACCGGTTTATTGCACACATCTAATCTTTTTTACACCGAGCCGCAAATCAAACTCGCGCAAGCGTTGGTTGAAAAATCGTTTGCGGATAAAGTTTTCTTTGCAAACACTGGCACGGAGGCGATGGAAGGCGCAATGAAATTTGCGCGCAAGTATCACATTGAACGCGGCGACACTCAGCGGAAAAATTTCGTTGCCTTTCGCGGGAGCTTTCACGGGCGCACGATGGGCGCGCTCGCCGCGACCGATTCCGAAAAGTATCAAGCGCCGTTTCGTCCACTGATGCCCGGCGTAATCTTCGCCGAATTTGGCGCACTCGATTCCGTGCGCGCGGTGGTCAACGCCGAAACTGCCGCGGTGATTATCGAGCCGGTGCAAGGCGAAGGCGGCATTTATCCGGCGACCGACGAATTTTTGCGCGGCTTGCGCGCATTGTGCAACGAACGCGGTGCATTGTTGATCTTCGACGAAATTCAATGCGGCTTGGGTCGCACCGGCAAATTGTGGGCGCACGAATATTCCGGCGTTACGCCGGATTTGATGACACTCGCCAAACCGCTCGCCGGCGGCTTGCCGATTGGTGCACTCTTGATGACCGATGCCGTCGCGTCATCGATTCACGTGGGCGAACACGGCACGACGTTTGGCGGCGGACCGTTCATGACATCGATTGCCTTGAACGTCTTTAATCGCATCAGCGACGAAAAATTTTTGGCGCACGTGCGCGAAACTGGGAATTATTTGATGGAGCGGTTGAGCGAGATCAATTCTCCACACATCAAAGAGGTACGCGGGCGCGGCTTGATGATCGGCGTGGAGTTGGACATTGACGCCGGCAAGGTGCGTGACATCGGTTACAATTATGGCTTGTTGCTCATTCAAGCGCGCGAAAAAGTGGTGCGTTTTGTTCCACCGCTGGTGTTTGAAAAGAAACACGTCGATGAGTTGATTGAAAAGTTTAGCAAAGTGTTAGCAGAGGTTGAATAGTTCGCTAGAAAGGAAAAAATAATTTTGCTCAAAGTTTCCGTGCGCTCGGTGTTCACCGTGGCGCAAAATAATATAACCATTCGCCAGGCAACGCTCGCGGAGGCGCCCGCCATCGCCGATCTTGTGAATCTTGGCGAACGCGAAGGTCAGTTGTTGCCGCGTTCCATCGAATCGATTTGCGCAAGCATCGATGATTGGATTATCGCGCTGGACGGTGCTCGCATCGTCGGCGTTGGCTCGCTTCTTGAAATGGGAAACACGCTGAGCGAAATTCGCTCGCTTGCCGTCGCGCCGGACTATCGCAAGCACGGCATCGGCGCGCGCATCGTCAATGCGCTCATCGACCTTGCGCGCGAACGCAATATCCCAACCGTCTTTGCGCTCACGCGCGCGGTGTTGTTCTTTGAGAAACTTGGATTCAAGATTACCGACAAGGAGAATTTCCCGGAAAAAGTCTGGCGCGATTGCTCGATCTGCCCGGTGCAATTCGCGTGCGATGAAGTGGCGATGGTGAGATCAGTCGACAGTAAACAGTAGACAGTCGTCAGATAAAATCATCAATCTGAAATTTTCAGGGAGGCATCATGGAAAAGAAAAAAGCCGGCAAAGTTGTGCTCGCGTATTCCGGCGGACTCGACACCTCGGTCATCGTGCCGTGGCTAAAAAACAATTATGATTGCGAAGTGATTTGCGTTTGCGCGAACATCGGGCAAGGCGATGATCTGAGCGGCGTCGAAGCCAAAGCGCTTGCAAGCGGCGCAAGTAAATGTTACGTGCAAGACCTGCGCGAAGAATTTATCACGAATTACATTTATCCCACGATTCAAGCCGGCGCGGTGTACGAACGCAAATATCTGCTCGGCACCTCGTTCGCGCGACCGCTCATCGCTAAAGCACAGGTAGAAGTCGCCGAGATGGAAGGCGCGGATGCGGTGTCGCACGGTTGCACCGGCAAGGGCAACGATCAGGTGCGCTTTGAGTTGACGTATCAAGCGTTGAATCCCAAGTTAAAAGTGATCGCGCCGTGGCGTGAGTGGAATATTCGCTCGCGGCAAGATGCGCTCGATTACGCCGCCGAATATCACGTCCCAGTTTCGGCAACGCTCAAATCGATTTACTCGCGCGACTGGAACATTTGGCATTTGTCGCACGAAGGCGGTATCCTCGAAGATCCGTGGCAAGAACCGGAAGCGGCGATGTATCAACTGTCCGTCGCGCCGGAGCAAGCGCCCGACGAACCCGAGTACGTCGAAATCGAATTTGAGCGCGGCGTTCCGCGCAAAGTCAATGGACACGCAATGGGACCCATCGAATTATTGACGCTGTTGAATCAACTCGGCGCCAAGCACGGCGTCGGTCGCGTCGATTTGGTCGAGAATCGATTGGTGGGAATGAAATCGCACGGCGTCTACGAAACGCCGGGTGGCACAATTCTTGTCGAAGCGCACGACGCGCTGGAACAAATTTGTCTCGACCGCGAAACGTTGCATTACAAGCAAGTGATCGCATTACGCTACGCCGATTTGGTGTACAATGGTCAGTGGTTCACGCCGTTGCGCGAAGCGCTCGATGCGTTTGTGCGCGAGACGCAAAAGACGATGACCGGCGCGGTGCGATTGAAATTGTACAAAGGGAATGTGATTCTCGTCGGTCGCAAATCGCCGTACAGTTTGTATCGCGAAGATTACGCGACGTTTGGCCAAGAGGATGTGTACAATCAAAAAGACGCAGAAGGATTCATCCGATTGTTTGGTCTGCCGCTGAAGGTTCGCGCGTTGCTCGACATCGAGCGACACGGCAAGAGTGGGTACGCCGCGCCGGATTATAGTAAGTTCAAACGCGACTAGAATCAGTAGGCAGAAAGCAGTAAGCAGAAAACAGTTCACTGCCAACTGCATCCTGCCTTCTCGGACAGGAAAATATGGACAATTCACAAAACGGAATTACCGCCGTAAAAGGGTTCAAAGCCGCCGGCGTCGCGTGTGGACTGAAAAAAACTGGCGCGCTCGATCTCGCGCTTGTTGCGAGTGATAGCGATTGCACGTGCGCCGGGATGTTCACAACCAATCGGGTGAAAGCCGCACCGGTGTTGTACGATCAAGCAACGCTCGCCCAAAATAATCGCACGATTCGCGCCATCATTGCCAACAGCGGTTGCGCCAACGCTTGCACCGGCGATGCTGGGTTGAACGACACACGCACGACTGCCGAAGAAACGGCGAAGGCGCTTGGCATCCGCGCCGATCAAGTGCTTGTGTTATCGACCGGTGTCATCGGCCAGCGTTTGCCGATGGAAAAAATTCGCGCCGGAATTTCGCAAGCCGCGTCGAGTTTGAACTACGATGGCGGCGCGGATGCCGCGCGCGCGATTATGACCACCGATACGAAACCTAAAACATTCGCGATTCGCAACTTGCAATTCGCAATTGGCGGCATGTGCAAAGGCGCGGGGATGATTCATCCCAATATGGCGACGATGCTCGCGGTCATCACAACCGACGCGAAAATTGCACCTGATGTACTCGATCAAGTGTTGCGCGCGGCGGTCAATAAAAGTTTCAATCGCATCAGCATCGACGGCGATATGAGTACGAATGACACGGTGTTGTTGTTAGCGAACGGGGCATCCGGTTACGAAATCCACAACACACAACGCGTCGCGGAATTTACCGACGCATTAACGCACGTGTGTATCAACCTCGCCAAGCAACTCGTGCGCGACGGTGAAGGTGTGACCAAATTTGTCGAACTCAATATCATCGGCGCGCGCGACGAAGCCGAAGCGGTACGCGTTGCCAAAGCGATTGCGAATTCGCCATTGACCAAAACCGCGCTTTACGGCGGCGATGCAAATTGGGGACGCGTCATCGCGGCGGCAGGTTATGCCGGCATCGAGGTTGAGCCGGCAAAAATGAAACTCTGGTTCGGCGACGTAAACGTGTTTGCGAACGGAACGCCCACCAATTTCGACGAAGCCGATTCGACGCGCGCGATTGCCGGGGATGAAGTTTTCATTCGCCTCGATCTGGGACAAGGCAAGGCAAGCACAACTTTTTGGACGTGCGATCTGTCGCACGATTATGTGACGATCAACGGAAAGTATAGAACATAGAAAGCAGTAAGCAGTCGGCAGAAAGCAAGAATGATTTCTGCCTTCTGCTTTCTGCCAACTTGGAGTTACTATGTGGGGCGGACGCTTTTCCAAATCGATTGACGATAAGTTTGCATACCTGAATAACTCGTTCCGCTTCGATTGGCGGCTGTACGATGCCGACATTCGCGGAAGCATCGCGTACACCAAAGCACTCGCGCGCGCCGGCATCATTACCGACAACGAACGCGACACGCTCATCGATGGATTGCATCAAGTCAAACAAGAATTCGATGCGCGGACGTTCGAAGCAAAACCAAGCGACGAAGATATTCACACCGCCGTCGAACGACGGTTGGGCGAATTGGTGGGCGCGGTCGCCGGCAAACTGCATACCGGGCGCAGTCGCAATGACCAAGTTGCTACCGACGCGCGATTGTTTACATTGGACGCGATCTCCATCATCCAATCTCTAATCTCCAAGCTCCAAAAGTCGATCATTGAAAAAGCCGAAGCGCACTTGGATGTTATCATGCCCGGCTACACGCACGTTCAACGCGCGCAACCCATTCTGTTTTCGCATTGGTTGATATCTTACTTTTGGATGTTCCAACGCGACGCGGAACGCTTTGCCGATGGCGCGAAACGCACAGCGATTCTGCCGCTCGGCGCGGGCGCGCTTGCCGGGAACGCGCTTGGCATCGACCGGGAATTTTTGGCACGCGAGCTGGGATTTACCGGCGTCAGCGCAAACAGCATCGACGCGGTAAGCGACCGCGACTTCATTGCCGAGTTTTTATTCGACGCGGCATTGCTCAGCGTGCATCTCTCGCGGCTGGGCGAAGACCTCGTGCTGTACTCCTCCGCCGAGTTTGGATTCATCACGATGGACGACGCGTACGCCACCGGGTCGAGTCTGATGCCGCAAAAGAAAAATCCGGATGCGATGGAACTTGCGCGCGGCAAAGCCGGGCGATTGATCGGCAATTTGATGTCGTTGCTCACAGTACTCAAAGGTCTGCCGTCGTCATACGACAAGGATTTGCAGGAAGACAAAGAGCCGTTGTTCGACACGGTTGATACGCTGGACGCGCTTTTGCCGGTTGTCGCCGGCGTGATTCGCACAATGCGCGTGAACGAAAGCACAATGCGCGCCGCGCTCGATGAAGCAATGCTTGCCACCGACCTTGCCGATTACCTTGTGCGCAAAGGCGTGCCGTTTCGCGATGCGCATCGCCAAGCCGGCGAAGCAGTGAAACAAGCAGAAGCGCGCGGCATTGCGTTATCGGAATTATCCGTGGACGAGTACCGGAAAATCGCGCCGGAGTTTGGCGCGGATGTGAAAGAGATTTTCGATTTTGCGAAATCGGTAGCGGCACGGGATGTCATCGGCGGAACTGCGCCAAGCGCGGTGCGCGAGCAAATTGCGCGCGCGAAAAAAATCATCGGCGTGGTATAATAGAGACCCGTTTTCCCCAAAGGGGAGAAAACGGGTCTCTGATTCTCAACTCGAATGCCAAACTTTTTCGACGACAAGGATTTTTTCTCAACGCTTTTAAAACTCTGGATGCCGTTAGTCTTCCAGCAATTGATTTTTTCATTGCTCAACTTTGTCAGCACCTTGATGATCGGTCAATTAGGCGAAACATCGGTGGCGGCATTCAGTCTGGCTAATCAATTTCTTTTCCTGTTTCAACTTTTTCTCTTTGGCGTGAGTAGCGGCGGAGCAATTTTCGTCGCGCAGTTCTGGGGCAAGCGCGACATTAAAAATATCCGCCGCGTGCTGGGCATCACCTTGACCATCGGCTTGATCGGTGCGGGCATATTTACAATCATCGCGTTTGTGTTCCCGGCGCAAGCCATTGGCATCTATACGACGGATCGCGCGGTGATTGAGTTGGCAAGCGAGTATCTCCGCATCGTCGGTTGGGGCTACATCGCCGTTGCGATCAGCAACAGTTACGCGGTTACGTTGCGGAGCACCGGTCTGGTGCGATTACCGGTCATGGTCAGCGTTTTTTCCCTGACGTTAGGCGCGGGGTTGAACTACGTGCTCATCTTTGGACATTTGGGACTGCCCGCACTCGGCGTGGAAGGCAGCGCACTCGGTTCGACGATTGCGCGCGCAGTCGAATGCGTGGTAATGCTGACTCTGATTTACGCGAGCGGTTCGGTTGCCGCCGCGCGTCCGCGCGAGTTATGGTCGTTCGACCGAATATTCGTGACAAATACTCTTAAAACGATGATGCCGGTGATTCTGAATGAAATTGTTTGGTCAGTCGGTATCTCGTCATACAATTTGATCTACGGCAGAATCGGTACCGATGCGGTCGCCGCCGTGAGCATCGCCGCCAGCATCGAGAACTTGGCGTACGTGCCGTTCATCGCCATCGCCAACTCTGCCGCGATTATGATTGGCAATCGCATCGGTGCGGACGAAGAGTACAAGGCAATGACGTATGCCAAACGATTTTTGAAGATGAACTTGGCGGTGAGCATCGTGCTGGGTATTGTGATTTTTCTCAGCGCAGACACGGTGCTAGCATTCTATAACATCGATGCAACGGCAAGACAGTACGCGCGCAACGTACTGACGGTGATGGCGTTTGCCTTGTGGATCAAGATATCGAATATGCTGTTGATCGTCGGCGTTCTGCGCGCCGGCGGCGACGCGCGCGTGAGTGCGTTGATCGACGTGGGTCCGTTGTGGCTCATCGGTTTGCCCGCCGCATCGATCGGCGCGTTTGCTTTTGGTTTGCCGGTTCACTGGGTTTATCTGCTCACGATTAGCGATGAAGCGTGCAAATTGATCCTAGGATTGTGGCGGTTGGTTTCAAAAAAGTGGATTCATAATTTGGCGCGACGCCACGCCGAGTCAAGCGGATAGCAAAAGCGCGTCAGGTTTCCCTGACGCGCTTGGCTTTATTGAACGGTGATGGTACCAATCATCCCGGTATCCCCCTCGCTAAAGTATTGATAGATACCGGCAGTATTGAATTTGAATGACCAGGTTTGTCCCGGGTTCAGCGTCCCCGACCGGAATTTCGAATCGTGATTGGGCTGAACCCCGCTGGTTACCGTGTGCGCTTTGGTATCATTGTTCTTCCACAACACTACACCACCGCGGTTGATTGTCAAACTCACGGGCGTAAACGCATTGCTCTCCATCGATACATTTGCATCGACTTTAACCGTCGCAGTGGGCGTGGGTGATTTTGTGGGCCCCGGCGTGGACGATGGCGCGGGCGTGTACGGCACACGTGTCGGCAGATCGGGAGGGTACTTGACGGTGCCACCGTACGGGATCACCAATTTCTGCCCGGGATAAATCCAATGCGTACTCCAGAGTCCATTCACCAGCGCAATCGCGTAAATCGAGGTTTCGTACTGCACCGCGATGCGGAAAAGATTATCGCCGCCCTTGACCTCGTACACCGGGAAATTGCTCGGCGCGGGTGTGGTGCAAGGCACTTTGAGTTCCATACCGACGCGCAAATAAGTTGAGTACAAGTGATTCGCCTGCATCAATAAGGGATACTGGATTTTGTACCGCCACGCAATCGAATAGACGGTGTCGCGGTATGCCACGGTGTACTTGCAATCAAAACCGGGAGGCGGCGGTGGCGGAGTGAGCGGCGCACCCACCGGAATCGTGAGCATTTGTCCAGCGTAAATGTATTCGCTGGTCAAATTGTTTGCCGTCATCAATGCCGGGACGGTGGTGCCAAAACGCCGCGCAATCGAAAAGAGCGTGTCACCCCAACGGACGATGTACACCACACTCCCCTGCTCCGGCGGCGCGGCAACGGTGACAGGTGGAATCAACGCGACAAGCAACGCGATGAAAGTCAAAACGATCAAAACTCGATTGATGTGCTGGGTGTTCATCTCAACCTCCTCGAAGAGAATTTCACCGGTTACACAAGGATTATATCACACTTTTCAAGAAAGCGAAACTCGATTTTTTCACTGCCCCGCAATCACATTCCCATCGCTTCGGCCTTCCACCCAAACCGTCTTGCCGTTGTTGGCAAAGGTATTGTTGCGAATCTGATTCTGGATCGAATTGGTCAAGCGAATGCCGGCGACCGCATTGTCGCGCAATACATTCTCTTCGATGACATTGTTGCGCGAAGCGTACTGATCGGTCGACGGCGGCAGGAATGCGAATTGTTTGGGCTCCCACTTGTCCCAATAAAAGTAAATCCCCTCGCGCGCGTTGCTGACTTGATTGTTTTTCACGATGCTGTCGCGACTGTTGTACGAAATGATGCCGTGATTGGTCATATTGCGAATGACGTTATCGCGCACCTCCGTGTTGGTCGAAAAGCCGAACCACACTGCGTCGTACGAGCCGGTGAGTTCGTTGCCGATCACTTTGTTGCCTTTGCAAAACGAAAATTCGATAGCGTTATACAACGCATCGATAATTTTATTGTTCTGAATTAGATTTTCATCGCCGCACCGTGTCCCGTGCGCTTTGATGAAAACGCCATTCGCGTTCTGCCCGGTGATCGTGTTGTTCTTGACCACGTTGCGGCTCGCGCCGTCCTGCAAAATCACTGCCGCCGCATCGCACCCGGGACCCACCGATTTCTGATCGCCCCACGTGCAGTAACGCACATTGTCCTTGAACGTGTTGTTCGACACTTCACTGTTTGTCGTGTTGAGCAGATTGACCCCCCACGCCGAATTATCGGACGCGGTGTTGTTGCGAATCACCACGTTCTCGCTGTCGCGGATGTCAATGCCAACCGCGCCTTTGTTTGTCGTATTGTTTTCGATGCGCGCATTTTGTACTTTATCCAGACGAATCCCGCCACCTTCGGTCATCCCCAGAAAAATCCCAAACCGCCGCGCGTCAGTATCGTCATAGTTGCCGGAAAAATCGTTGTGATGAATGTACAAATTCGTCCCGGCTTCCGCAAACACACCGTCGCGCGCGTTCGTTACTTTGCAGTTGCGAATTTCGATGTTGTTCGGCGTTTGCAAAATCGGAAAACCGTATCTACGAATCCAAAAGCCGTGTCCTTGTTTGTTCAAACCTTCGATGGTATGATTATCGCAATCAATCACGACATCGCTTGCCTGCACGATCATACAATCGAACCGCTTGAGCGATGTTTTGAAATCGGCGTACATTTTGTAAAAGCCGGGTTGCCAAATTTCGGCGCACCCGCCCAGCATCGTTGGCGTCACCGACGGCGTCGGCGAAGCAGTCGGCACCGGAGTTGGCGTCGCCGAAGGCAAGCGCGTTGGCGTGAGTGTTGTCGCGCGCGTGGGCGAGAGCGCGGCGAGCAATGTTGCGGTTAGCGGAATTGTTGCAGTCGCCGGGCGCGTTGCGGTGACAACAATCGCTGTTTGCGTCGGCGGCTCGATGGTTGGCGTTGGCGTGGGCGTCGCGCACGCAACAAGAATCAAACAGAATAAAATGATTGCTCTGAGAATCATCCGATTTCACCTGTGAAAGAATTTGTGGGCGAGTATAACACAGCAATAGAAAAAGACAAGTCTTTGACACGGGCATAGATTTACTGTAGTATCTATAGCCATAAAAACCATGAACCCCAAGACACAAAGATTTGTAAATTCTTTTCTTCGCGTTCTTTGTGTCTTTGCGGTTAAAGAATTATGAGGGCATGATGCAACAACTCGACACTATCGGCGAAAAGATCCGCAAAAATTTCGAGGCGAAGAATGCGGCGCGCGATTCCGCGCTCGGCGCATCGCGCGAACTGATCCGACTTTGCTCACTTTCGATTCGCGCAACGCACCGCGCCGAGTACGCGGAAGCATCGCAACTGCTTGGACGGGCGCGTGAAATCGCCACGCAGATGAAAGCGTCCGTCGCCGCGTATCCCGATTTATATTTCACCGGCTATGTGCAAGACGCGCTCAAAGAACTTGCCGAAGCGCACATCGTTCACGCGTTGATTACAAATGCGCCCTTGCCCGACCCGGACGCGCTCGGCGTCGATTATGCGGCGTATCTCAACGGCTTGGGCGAAGCCGCGGGCGAACTGCGCCGCTATTCGCTCGATATTATCCGCCACGATAACAGCGAAAAAGTGGAACGCGTGTTGGAAGCGATGGACGATATTTATTCGTTGCTCGTCACCGTCGATTTTCCGGACGCGATCACCGGCGGTTTGCGCCGCACGACGGACATGGTGCGCGGTGTGCTCGAGCGGACGCGCGGCGATTTGACGGTCGCGGCGCGGCAAGAGAAATTGGAAAAGACCTTGCACGAGTTCGAGGAAAAGTTCAAAAGCGGATAATCCACAGATTACATAGATTTCGCAGAAGTAAAAATCTGTGTAATCTGCAAAATCTTCGGCTTGATGCTATGATTGAAAATAAACCGGTGATTCGCGCGAGCGAGATTGGCGAGTACGTGTTCTGTCACCGCGCGTGGTGGTTGCGTCGGGTCAAAGGACTTGAATCCGCGAACCGCGCGCAGATGCAAGCCGGAACGGAAAAGCATGTTGAACACGGACGCAACGTGAAACGCGCCGACACGATGCGGCGATGGGCAATTGTGCTGTTTGTAATTGCGCTGTTCTTTGCGTTATTGTTTTGTTTGGCGGCGGTGATGCCGACAATTTGAAATGTCCACGTTTTTCGGAATTCTGTTTGTCCTCATCTTCCTCGCCGCAATCGCGCTGTGGTTTAAATCACGTGAACAACGCGCGGCAACCGGCTTGCCGCTCAATGCGCGCATTGTCTACGCCGACACCGGCGCGTGGTCAAAAGTCGAACAGCCACTTTTCGCGCGGCGATACGCATTGACCGGGAAACCGGATTACATCGTGGAAGATAAAGGCACAACAATCCCCATCGAAGTCAAACCGAACCGCACCGCGCCGACGCCGTACACATCGGACGTGATGCAACTTGCGGCGTACGGTCTGCTGATCGAAGAAACGTTTGGCACGTTTCCGCACTACGGTTTGATCAAGTACCGCGACGCCGTGTTTCAAATCGACTTCACAAACGAACTGCGTGCACAATTGCTCGACCAAATCCAAGCGATGCGCGACCACTTCCACGCACGCGACGTGCCACGACATCACGCTGAACCGCAACGATGCCGCGCCTGCGGTTATCGGGATGAATGCGGGCAAACACTGGCATAGAAAAACCGGGTTTCTGTAACGAAACCCGGTTTTGATTTATACGATTTGCACTCGGAAAAATCTTTTCTTGCCGATCTGAATCACCTTGCCGTCCAATTCTTCCGGCGACCAGCGCATATCAATCTTGTCGATTTTCGCACCGTCGAAAAACTGTACGCCCAATTGCTCGATCATGCGTTTGGCTTCGCCGCGACTCGATAGCATCGGCGGATTCGTTGCGACGAGCAAATCGACTGCCGAAAGTTGGCTGGCTGGAAATTGCGCGCGCGCAAGTTTCACCGTTGGCATTTCCTCCGGCATTTCACCTTTTCGCCGCACGCGATTGAACTCACGTTGCGCGGCGGCGGCCTGTTCTTTGTCGTGCAACGTCGAAACAATCGTGAACGCGAGCCGTTCTTTTGCCGCGATAGGATCGCGTTGCACCTCGCGCTCGATTTGCGGAATTTCGTCCAGCGGTGTATCGGTGAGCAATTTCGTGTACATCACGATCATATCATCGCGCAACAACATAATTTTGTCGAACATTTCAAACGGCGGCGCGTCGAGATCGACCGTGTTGCCGCGCGTCTTGCTCATCGTCTCGCCATCGAGTCCGGGAATGAGCGGCGTCGTCAACACGAATTTATCTTTGCGCAGATAATCGCGCACCAAATCACGCCCGATCATCATATTGAAAAACTGATCCGATCCGCCGAGTTCCGCGTCGACCTTCATCGCCACCGCGTCGTATCCTTGCAAAAGTGGATAGATGGTTTCGATGTAAAAAAGCGGATCGCCTTTTTTCAATCGCTCCTGAAACATATCGCGTTCCAGTAAACGCTGAATCGTAATCTTCGACATCAACCCCAGCATATCGCCCAGCGACATACTCAAAAGCCATTTGCTGTTCCGCAAAACCTTGGCCGGATTTTGCTTGGTCGTAAAATCAAGAATGTTGCCGACTTGTTTTTTGTACGTCACTATATTTTTTTTGACGATTGCCGAGGTCAACAGATCGCGCTTTTTGCTTCGCCCCGACGGATCGCCAACCAAGCCGGTGCCATCGCCAATCAAAAAGATAACTTGATGCCCGTGCAGTTGAAACCAGCGCAAGACACGCAAGCCAACCATATGCCCGATGTGCAGATGCGGCGAGGTCGGATCGAATCCTTGATAAATTTTCAGTTTGTCGCCAGCCCGGAGCCGCGCCAGAAAATCTTCTTTGACAACAACGTTTTCAATCGAACCACGCGCCATTAATTCTTCAAACGACCAATTTTTCATCGTGCCTCCTTTGTTGACAAACAAAAACCTCTCGCCCGATAGGGACGAGAGGAAATCCTTCGTGGTACCACCCTGGTTCATTTCAATCGAACGATTGAAATCTCTGTGTGACTCGATCTCGATAACGGGAGAACCCGGCTCGGCTTACTTGTGTATCGTTCAGCCGGCAACTCGAGAGGGTAATTCGTCAACAATCGATTCTACGAGTTTGCACCCAGCACTCGCTCTCTGCCATCCTCGATTGCCGCTACTGTGGCTCTGTCCTAGTCTTTGAATGATCAAGTGGGCAGGGTGAGATTCGGACTCACTTAGGCTTCCGCCACCGATTTTACAGACCGGTCCGGCTCGCCATCTCCGGCGCCCGCCCCTATTTGATGAGTATTATATTCGTTCGAACCTAAAAGTCAAGAATGAATTTGACATTGAGCGAAATTGCAAGTATACTGCTCGCCGCTAAAAAATTCGCCCAAACGCCGGCGTAGCTCAGTTGGCAGAGCATCTCACTTGTAATGAGAGGGTCGTCGGTCCAAATCCGACCGCCGGCTTGTTTGCGAACTTGGCAGCCAAATTAGCTGTGCCTTCGTAGCTCAGTCGGTAGAGCACGTTCTTGGTAAGAACGGGGTCATGAGTTCAAGTCTCATCGAAGGCTCCACTCTCAGGAGGAATGCAAATGGCAAAGCAGAAATTTGAACGGACGAAACCGCACGTGAACGTGGGGACGATTGGACACGTCGATCACGGCAAGACGACGCTGACCGCGGCGATCACCAAAGTGATGTCGCTCAAAGGCATGGCGAACTT
>DAOTXS010000057.1:0-7185 GCA_034435055.1 Anaerolineae bacterium
GACACATTGCGCTCAATCTCTTAAAGCAAGAACAGACAGCCAAGATTGGCATCAAAGCGAAAAGACTCAAAGCCGCCTGGGATCAAGATTACTTGCTCAAAGTTCTTTCGAGTTGAAATGCGATTGCCCTACCGCTTGTTCAATGACACTTGACTCCCAAAACGTTTTGGCTATAATAGCCCTAGAACCCCAAAACGTTTTGGGAGGTCAAATGGCGGTTACCATCCGCGATGTCGCCAAACGACTTCGCCTCTCGATTACCACCGTGTCACGCGCGCTCGACGGGTATGATGACGTCGCCGCCAAAAACCCGCGAACGTGTGATTCTTACCGCGCGCGCGATGGGCTACGTGCCCAGCCGCGCCGCGCGTCAACTCCGCCGCCAACGCGCTGACGCCATCGGCTACATCTTGCCCGCGAGCGGACCTCACTTTACCGATCCCTTCTTCTCTGAATTTATTGCGGGTCTGGGCGATACGGCGACTGCACACAATCTCGATCTTCTCATCTCCATCGCACCACCGGACTCTGCCGCGGAACATCACATTTACGCGCGCTGGGTGCAATCTCGCCGCGTGGACGGCATCGTGCTAAGTCGGATGCGCTTGCGCGATTGGCGTGTCAAATATCTCACCGAAAACGATTTTCCCTTCGTCGCACACGGGCACGTACGGATGCGTGTGGATTTTCCCTACATCGAAATGGATTCGCAGACCGCGTTCACACAACTCGTTCGGCATTTGGCTGCCCACGGACATCGCCGCATCGCTTACATCGGCGCGCCCACCAAATTTACGCTCCAAGCGGAGCGGTTTGCCGGTTATCAACAAGGTCTCGCTGACGCCGGTATCGCATTCGACAAAGCAATGGTGGCTGAAGGCGATCTGACGCGTACGAGCGGCTATCAAGCCGCGCAACAACTGCTGGCTTTGCGTAAACGCCCCACCGCGATCATCGGTGTCAACGATCTCACCGCGATTGGCGCGATGCGCGCGGCGCGCGAAGCCGGTCTAGTCGTCGGACGCGACATTGCCATCGCGGGCTACGATGGCACCGAAGATTCGGAGCATACCGATCCGCCCCTCACGACGCTCAAACAGCCGATTTACGCCACCGCGCAACGCGTGGTCGAGATGTTGCTCAAACAAATTGCCGGCGAACCGTTGCCCGAGCCGCACATCATTCTGCAACCCGAATTGATCATTCGCGCGTCCACAGATTTTGATTTTTGTTGAGCCGAAAGACGAACGACGAAGGACAAAAGTGGTCGGATGAAAATGGACAACGTGTAGGACAAATTTGAAATTTGTCCCACATTCTCAAGGAGGTGATGCGCAAGACAAGTCTAACGATGATTTGATTGGGACAAGAAATCGGATTGAAATTTCAGGAGAAGATCGAAATGAACAAACACATTCTCATCATTGTGTTACTGGCGATGATTCTGGCTATCGTTGCGGCGTGCGCGCCGGCACCCACCCCTGCCCCCACCGCCGCGCCACCGACTGCCGCGCCCAAACCGCCAGAGCCAACCAAGGCACCAGTCGCTGAACCAACCAAGCCGCCAGCGCCTACCACCGCGCCCACCGTTGCGCCGACAGTCGCCCCACCGCAACCGCTCGTCTTTCTCTCGACCCAATTGACGCCCGTCGAAGAGCAAGAAAAGATGCGTAACATCATTCTCAAAGATTTCACGGGCGCCAAGACCGAGTTCGTCTCCGATGCGGAAGGCGTCGTTGTGGATCGCATCTTGGCGGAACAAAAAGCCGGCAAGGTCAATGTGGGTGTGGTCGGCTTGCTGCATGGGACCTTCCCCAACTTGCTCGCCGCGAATGCGCTGGAAGACCTCACGCCACTCGTCGCCAAGTTGAGTGATCGCCCCATCGTCAAGGAATTTTTGATGCTGGGCAAGTTGGGCACAGACAAACAGTATTACATTCCTTGGATGCAAGCGACCTACATTATGGTCGTCAACAAAAAAGCATTGCAATATCTCCCCGCCGGCGCAAATGTGGATTCGCTTACCTACACGCAACTCGCCGAGTGGGGCAAGAACATCACCGCTGCCACCAAGGAAAAGAAAATTGGCTTCCCCGCTGGTCCAAGCGGGTTGATGCATCGTCTCACGCAAGGGTATCTCTATCCTTCGTACACCGGCGGCTTGGTCACCACCTATCGCAGTGACGATGCGGTCAAGATGTGGACCGATTTCAAAGCGATTTGGGAGTACGCCAATCCGCAATCGGTAACCTACAACAATATGCAAGACCCCTTGCTCTCGGAAGAGGTGTGGATTGCGATTGATCACACCGCGCGTGTCGTCAATGCGTTCAAAAACAAACCCAACGATTTCATTGGCGCGCCCGCCCCAGCCGGTCCCAAAGGTCGTTACTATATGAGTGTGCTGGCGGGCTTGGGTATCCCCAAGGGTTCGCCGAATCGCGCCGGCGCTGAAGCCATCATCGAGTACCTCACGCGTCCGGCGGTGCAAGCCGTCACACTGCGCGAAGTGAGTTTCTATCCCGTCCTCGAATCGGCGTTACCCACCAACTTGCCCGACTATGTGCGCCTCGAGGCGGATGGCGTCGTCAAGCAATCGAAAGCGTCCGATGCCAAAGTCGCGCTGTTGCCCATTGGTCTCGGTGCCAAGGGCGGCGACTTTAACAAGATTATGCAAGACACTCTCACGCGCATCGTGTTGAAAAACGAAGACATCAAGACAGTGCTGAACGATCAAGCCAATCAACTCAATGCGTTGATGAACGAACTCAAAGCCCCGTGCTGGTCACCCGACCCACCCAGCACCGGCGCGTGCCAAGCCAAGTAATTCGATTAGACCTGTCAGGTCTACCCAGACCTGACAGGTCTCTGCGAGGTGCCGATGCGCGCCAAATTTGATACTGCGTTGCCCTACGCTCTGCTTGCCCCCACTTTGATCTTTGTTACCTTGCTGATCGTCGTGCCGATCGCGCAAGCGTTTCTCCTTGCCTTCCAATCCGCCGATGGTTCATTCACGCTTGCCAATTTTCAAAAGATGACGAGCGACACTAGTTTTGGCGACGCGCTCAAGTTCACGTTTCTCTTGCTCATTTTCATCGTGCCGCTTCAAGTCGTTCTGGCGATTGTGATGGCGCTATTGATTCACACACGCTTCAAGGGGCACACGATCTTTCTCTACATCTATGCGATTCCGCTTGCCATCTCCGATCTTGCGGCGGGAATTGCATGGCTTTCGATCTTTACCGAACGCGGCTATCTCAATTCGATTTTGAATCAACTCGGTGTTTTGGAGCGCCCCTTTCTGTTCCTCTCGTATCAAAACTTGCCGGCGATGTTTGGCACGATTGTCGTTGCGGAATCGTGGCGCGCCACCGCGATTGTGATGACGATTTTGCTCGCGGGTCTGCAAGTGATTCCGCGCGATTATTTCGAAGCCGCCGATGTCTTTGGCGCGACGACGCTCAAGCGCACCTTGTTCGTTGTCTTGCCACTGTTGCGGCCCAGTTTGCAGAACGCGCTCATTATCCGGACGATCTTTGCGTTTCAAACATTCGCCGTCGTGTTCGCGCTGGCTGGGCGCGTGATTCCGGTGCTTGCCGGCGAATCGTACAACTGGTACGTCGCCAATCGCAATCCACACATCGCCGCCACGTACGCTGTGCTCGTGCTGGTCTTTACCGTCCTCGCCACCTGGTTCTATTTCCGCTTTTTCCAAACCAGTGCGGCGGAAGCGGGGTACGATTGATTTAGGATTTTCGATTTTCGATTTGCGATTTTGAATCATCATCAAAGCATCGTCTCCAATCGAAAATCGCAAATCAAAAATTGGAGTGTCTATGCGCTCTTCTCTTTCTCGCCGATATATTCTCAATCGCGTGTTACTCTACGGTGGCGCGATCTTGCTCGCGCTCTGGACGCTCGCGCCGCTCTACTTGATCGCGCTCGCCGCGTTCAGTACGCGCCAAGCCACGTTCCAATGGCCCAAACCACTCTTGCCCACCGATTTTTCGGTTGACACGATGCAATTCTTTGTTGGTTCACGCGGCGTGCTGGATTCGGTGCGGAACAGTGTCATCGTTGCGCTGCTGACGATTGCGGGCAGTCTGGTGTTAGGCGCGCCGGGCGGTTACGCACTCGCGCGATTTCGGTTTCGCGGCAAGGAAACCATTTCGCTTGGACTGCTCATCAGCAAAATGTTTCCCACCGCGATTCTTTCGATTCCGCTCGCGGTCACCTTCATCCAACTCGATTTGTACGATACGATCTGGGGCGTCGCACTCGCGCACATTGCGATGGCGTTGCCGTTTGTCATCATCGTTACCGCCGGCATTTTTGTCGGTGTGCCGCGCGATTTGGAAGAAGCCGCGCAGACACTCGGTTGCAATCGCCTGCAAGCATTTCTGCGCGTTGTGTTGCCACTCGCGCTGCCCGGTTTGGCGGCAGCGGCGATCTTTACCTTTGTGATTTCGTGGAACGAAGTCTTTGCCGCCACGATTCTCACGCTACGCAATCGCACACTGCCCGCCCAAGTGCTGAGCGGCCTCAACGACTCGCCGCTGTACTATCGCTACGCGGGCGGATTCTTTATGATCATTCCCGCGTTGATTTTCATATTTCTCATTCGTCGGTATTTGCTAAATCTGTGGGGAAGCATTTCGCGATGATTTCAAATCTAAAATCTGAAATCTGAAATCGAAAATGGGGTTGCTATGGCTGGTATTCGCTTTCAATCTATCCGCAAAATTTTTGGCAAGACGATTGCCGCGAACGATGTGAGTCTGGAAATCAAGGACGGCGAGTTTATGGTGTTGCTGGGTCCCAGCGGCTGCGGCAAGACAACATTGCTACGTTGTCTCGCCGGGCTGGAGCGCGTGGATGGCGGGCGCGTCTTCATCGGCGATCGTGATGTTACCGACCTCCCACCGCGCGACCGCAAGATCGCAATGGTGTTCCAAAGTTATGCCGTCTTTCCGCATCTCACCGTGTTCGACAATATTGCTTTTGGTCTCAAGATGCAAAATCGTCCGCGCGACGAAATTAAACGCCGCGTCGAAGAGAGCGCGCGCTTGCTCGAATTGACTGAACTACTTGGACGCTATCCCGCGCAACTTTCCGGCGGGCAACGTCAGCGCGTCGCCGTAGCGCGCGCGATTGTGATGCAAGCCGCTGTGCTGTTGATGGATGAACCGCTCTCCAACCTCGACGCACTCTTGCGTTTGCAAATGCGCGCCGAACTCAAACGTTTGCACCAAGAAATCAAAGCGACGACGATTTACGTGACGCACGATCAAGTCGAAGCACTATCGCTGGGCGATCGAATTGCAGTGATGCAGAACGGGCGCATTGTGCAGTGCGACGCGCCGATGAACATTTACGATTATCCGGCGAACAAGTTTGTCGGTGGATTTATCGGCACGCCGCCGATGAACTTTTTGCCCGGCATCGTGCGCGTGAACGGTCGTGGCACAACCATCATCGTGGGTGAATCGCACATCGCACCCGCGCCAGCCATTGCGCCCACGCTCGCCGCCAAAAACGGTCAACCGATTTTTCTCGGCATCCGTCCCGAAAACCTCACGCTCGCGCCGTCGCAACAAGCCAACACGATTCGCGCGCGCGTCCGCGTCATCGAGCCGCTCGGTTCGCACAAACTGTTGACCGTCCAGGTGGGCAATGAAATTTCCAAGGTGAGCGTCGCGCCCGATGAACGCGTCGCGCCGAACGATGATGTGTGGCTTCACTTTGATCCGGAAAAAATTCGGTGGATGGACGCGGCGACGGGTGAAGCACTTCGCTGACCCAGTAGGCAGGAAGCGGTAGGCAGTAGGCAGACTGCCTCCTGCCTACTGCCACCTGCCAACTTTAGCCCTATGATCTCAACCGATCTTATCACCCGCGCCCAACACGTTTTGCGCCTCAACGACACCGGCGAATTTACCAAACCCTCGCCGCGCCAATATCCGCATCAATGGAACTGGGATTCCGCGTTCATTGCGCTGGGTCTCGCGCATTTCGATTTGCCGCGCGCACTCGTCGAGGTGCGTTCGCTCTTGCGCGCGCAATGGCGCGATGGAATGGTGCCGCACATCATCTACCCCACCGGTGCATCCGACTATTTTCCCCCACCCGAATTCTGGCAAACCGATGGGTTGCCGCACGCGGGCGATGTTCCCTCCTCCGCACTAACCCAACCACCCATCCTCGCCACCATCATCAACATCATACGCAATACACACCACGTAATACTTGCAAGAGGCAGTAGGCAGTCGCAGGAGGCAGACTATCCGCCTACCGCCTTCCATCACCTGCCTACTGATTTTCGCGCCTTTCTCCGCGAAATCTTCCCGCGCCTTCTCGCCTGGCACCGCTGGCTGCACACCGCGCGCGATGCCGATGGCACCGGCTTGCCCTGTCTCATCCATCCCTGGGAATCGGGAATGGACAACTCGCCGTTGTGGGCAGACGCGCTCGATCGCATCACGCCACGCGATCTACCGCCATTCAAACGACGCGATACCATTCTCGTCGCGCCAGACGAACGTCCGCTCGCGCCCGATTACGAACGATTTGTGCATCTGATTGACCTCGGGCGTCGCTTGCGCTGGGAACCACGCGCGCTGCTCGATGAGATGCCGTTCCTCGTCCAGGACGTTTTGTTCTGTTCGATTCTGCATCGCGCGGACGAAGATTTGCGCGCGCTCGCGCTCGAACTCGGCGAGGAGACGCGCGAGATAGACGCGTGGCTCGCACAAACACGCGCCGTGTTCAACGCGCGCTTCTGGGATGATGCGCGCGGTTTGTATCTCGATTACGATGTGCGCGCGCAATCGCCGATTCGCATCAACGCGAACGCGACGTTCGCGCCGCTGTTTGCCGGACTTGCCTCGCGCGATCAAGCCGCACGCCTCGTCGCGGAACATTTCGAGAATCCCGCCGAGTACGCGCCCAGCACCGATTCCAAATTTCGTTTGCCCAGCGTCGCCAAGAACGAACGCGGCTATTCGCCGCGCCGCTACTGGTGTGGTCCGGTGTGGATTCAGATGAACTGGATCATCGCGCAGGGGTTGCGGCGTTATGGCTATGTCGCACAAGCCAATGCGCTCGTGCGCGATTCGCTCACGCTGATTGACCAGAGTGGCTTTCGTGAGTATTATGACCCGCGCGATGGCAGTGGTTGCGGCGCCA
>DAOTXS010000058.1:0-24795 GCA_034435055.1 Anaerolineae bacterium
TTGAGTATTCCGAGTTGGTATTGAAATCTCTCGCGAGCAAGGTCTTGAACCTCATCGTTTTGGTTCTTGGGGTCTGTCATTTGCACCTCCTATGGGCGCAACTCTCGGACTGCAACGGCATGACGCAGAACGCTATAGCACACCGACAACGGCGGACTTGGGCAAGCCACCTTCGCGCGCAAGGTGTATTGCTGGAAAAAGTTACTTCGCTGGCAACCGATACCGCCGTTGTCGGTGTGCGTGTGTTTTGTGACGTCTTTCGGTCTCGCAGTCAACGCGACATAGCAAACCGTTTGGGTTTTTTCTTCCGTGTCTTTGCGCGCGCTTTTCTGTGGCAAGCCAACTGCGAAATGAAACCGACCCAGTGTACACCCGCGCTGACTAAAGGTCTTCTTCATCCTGGTAAGTCAACGACGAAATGAAAGTGACCAAGTGTACTCCGCGCTGACTAAAGGTCTTCTTCATCCTGGTAAGTCAACGACAAAATGAAGGCGACTAAGTGTACTCCGCGTTGCCTAAAAGTCTTCTTCATCTTGGCAAGTCACCTACGAAATGAAAGTGACCAAGTGTACTCCGCGTTGACTTGAAGTCTTCTTCCCCACTCGAAGACACGCGGGCTTACCACGTCTAATTATTTCTCGGCTTGGGCGCGCGCCCCGATTTGAAACGAGATGTCACAAAACTAGTGGCTTTCCGACCAATGTCGGGAAGCATACAAATTTGGTGGGTTTCCCGACATACGGTGTCGGGAAACAACCTTTTGACTAGGATGTGTTCATTTGTCCTCCTATAACCCCATTTTGTCTAACGGGCTTTTGATTTGTCCAAGTGCATTTTGACTAACATGGGTATAGCGTTCAGTGGTGCGGATATTTCCATGGCCCAACAATTCTTGAATGTACCTCATATCCACCCCATCTTCCAACAAATGCGTCGCGAATGAATGCCGCAATGTATGAAATGTGGCTGGTTTGATAATCCCAGCTTTTTTAAGCGAGTCCTTGAAAACTCGTTCGGCGGAACGTTCAGAGAGATGCTCGCAACGTTCCTCGCCTGGGAACAACCAATCCTTCGGCTTGAACGCTCGAAAATATTCCCGCAAAATCCGCAACGCCGTCTCGGATAAAAGCGTCTCGCGATCCTTTGCGCCTTTCCCGGCGGTTACCCGGATCTTCATCCGCTTGGAATCAATGTCGCTGACTTTCAACCGCACCACTTCGCCCACGCGCAACCCTGCCGAGTACGCGGTTACCAATAACGCTTTGTGCTTCAAGAACGATGTAACCTTGAATATCTTGGTAATCTCGTCCTTGCTCAACACCACCGGCAATTGTTGTGGACGTTTCATCCGCGGCAAATCGCTCACTTTGTCGCGTTGCTTGAGCGTCGTCCCATATAAAAAGATGACCGCCGCTCGCGCGCCGATACAATACGCCGCTGAGACTCGTCCGCTGGTTGCCAGTTCTACCAAATACCCGCGCACATTTTCGCGCGTCGCTTGCTCCGGCGCGATGTGTTTTTGCTTCAGCCAATCGAAAAAGTTTCGCAAATGTTGCCCGTAACTCTTGCGCGTGCCGTATGCCATCCCGCGCAAAACGAGTTCGTCGTCCACTTGCTTGATGAGCGAATGTGGCGGATGGGTTGTCAACGGTTTGTCTCTGCCCGCAACGTACCGATGCCGCGCCGGTTTTGGCGGCGCATTCGCTGGTTTGGGTTTGACAGCGATGACGTTCGGCGGTGATGATGGCATCGCCACGATTTCTGCGAGTGCGGCGCGCGTTGCCGGCGTGTCGGGAAGTTGCCATTGCTTGCGGTCCGGATTCCACCGCGCACCCACAATCTTTTTTAGTCGCGCCAATTCAGCGTCGCCAAAACGTGTTAGGGCAACGTATAATTTTCCCTCGCCCGCCGGTTCGATTCTGAGCGTTGCCACGATTTGCCTCTCTGGATCGATTTTTTCTACTCACCTTACGCAAACCGAATTATTTTACTGCAAAGCACACGGAGACCGCTGAGATTTTTCAGGATTTTTCTCTGCGAACTTTGCGTTCTCAGCGGTGAAATTGCGTAACGTCAGTTATCTATTCAATACGAGAGGCGATGCGCAAACAAAAATACCTGCCGCCGGCACATCGATTATCGTGCCGCGCAACAGGTATTTGCGAAATCGTGATGGATTGAATTGAACAACGTCCCGTTCGCCACGGCATTTCTCCGGCGAAATACACGCTGATCGATTTCCAGGGACAAGGTAAATTGTGCAAACTCATTATACCGCAATTCGCGCAGAAAACAAAATTGGGATTTGGATTTGAGTACGTTTTGTGGTATCATACGCTCGATGGAAGAATCGTTCAGCAGTGCGCGCCCGGTCGCCGGGCGCTGGGTCGCGTTGGATTTTCGCCCGGCGCGCCCGTTGACGTGGCTGGGTCCGTTGTGGGCGGCGTGGTGCGGCGCAGTCGCTTCCGGCGGTTTGGTCTTTTACGATCAGTGGCTCTTGAAATTACTCTTGTTGTTTTTGCTGTGCGATGCCTTGCTGGGTGCGTGGCGCGCGCTTTGGCTTCACGCCGATTGGCGCACCGCGCTTCCGCACAATCTGGCGAACGCGCGTGTGTGGTTGATGACCTTCGATTATGTGCCGCGTTCGTTTTTCGCGCGATTGTCGCGCGCGGTTTCGCAACGAGTGCGTTTGGCGCGCACCGTGATTTGGCCCCTCATCGATTCCGAAATCATCGGGATGATCATCGCCGGCGTGCTGGCAATGTGCATTGCAATCGTGCTGGGGCTGGTGCCGGCGATTCTCACCGGCGTCGCGCTCGCACTTGCGCTGATCGAAGGGCAGTTGGGGACGGAACGCGGCATCGTCCTCCGAGCGATTTTTGAAATTGCGTTGCCGTGGCTCATCGCGCAAAGTACATTCGGCTATTTCACGTGGCTCTCGCTCATTTTTATCGTGCTAGTAACGCTGATCTATTTGGCGTTGCTGGCGCTAGCATCGACGCGGCAGACGCGCTGGATTTGGCTGGGTAATTTTGCTCAACTCATTCTCGTCGGCTTGTTGCTGATGACCAATGTGCCGGCGGGCGCGGCAATCGTTGCATTGGGTTTGCTCGCGCAAGTGTTGTGGCAATCGCGCTATCGAATGGACCGCGACGGGCGGTCGTACGCGCGGCATGTTCAATCGTACATCTTAGTTGGAATGTTCATTGCTGGCTTGTCGTTATGGTTTTAACGGCTATGAGAATTGGCGTTGTCGCAGATACACACATCCCAGATTTGATGCCCGCATTGCCGGCGCGCGCGCTTCAGGTCTTGAGCGGTGTTGATTTGATTTTTCACGCGGGCGATATTTGCGATCTGACTGTGCTTCAACAGTTGGAACCCCTCGCGCAAACCTTTGCCGTGTTCGGCGAGCAGGATCAAGCGCGCGTGCGACATTATTTGCAAGAGAAACAGTGTTTGGAATTTTCCAATCGGCGCATCGGTTTGGTGCACGGACATCGCGCGTGGGAAGGCGATTGGCTCAAACGGTTGGCATTGCGTTTCAATTCCACATTGCGCGCCGAGGCATTGTACGCGCATGTGTTGAGTGCCTTTACGAATGTCGATGCGGTGATCTTTGGGCACAGCCACGTGCCGTACATTCGAATGCACGGCGGAGTGTTGTTGTTCAATCCCGGCTCGGCGATGCCGCGCAACGGACAGCCCGGCACGATTGGAATTTTGGAAATTGGGACGCACGCAATTAAAGGACGCATCATTCCAATTTAGAGGAACGAATCGATGAAACATTTTCTCGCCATGGCTGACCTTTCACCGGCGGAGTTCCGTCAACTTTTAGCCACCGCCAAAAAACTCAAAGCCGAATGGCGCGCGCGCGGTAACAAACCCATTTTGAAAAACAAAACGCTCGGGATGATTTTCCAGAAACCCTCGCTACGCACGCGCGTCTCGTTCGATATGGCGATGTTGCACCTCGGCGGGCAGGCACTCTATCTTTCGCCGAACGAAATCGGCTTGGGGCAGCGCGAAAGTATCGCGGATGTCGCGCGGGTTCTCGCGCGTTACGTCGATGGCATTATGGCGCGTGTCTTTGCGCACGCGCACGTCGTTGAGCTAGCCAAGTTCTCAAGCGTGCCGGTCATCAACGGTTTGTCGGATTGGGAACATCCTTGCCAGGCGCTGGCGGACGTTTTTACGATCATCGAACATTGCGGCAAACTCAAAGGACGCAAAGTGGTTTTCGTCGGTGACGGCAATAACGTCGCGCGGTCGTTGATGTTTGCGTGCGCGTTGGGCGGCGCGCATTTTGTCTGCTCGTCGCCGCAAGGATTTGCGCTGGACGAACCATCGGTCAAACGCGCGCGCGAGTTGGCGGGCAAATCCACCGGAACCATCGAACTGATTCAAGACCCTACCGTCGCCGTCAAAGACGCGGACGTAATCTACACCGATGTCTGGGCGAGTATGGGACAGGAAGCCGAAGCGGCTCGACGCGCTCAAGTTTTTCCGCCGTACCAAGTCAACGCACCGCTCGTCGCGCGCGCCAAGCCGAACGTGATTGTGATGCACTGTTTGCCGGCGCATCGCGGAATGGAAATCACCGACGAGGTGGCGGACGGCAAGCACTCGGTCTTGTTCGACCAAGCCGAGAATCGGATGCACGCGCAAAAAGCCATTGTGGCAATGCTGTTGACAAATCGAAAATCCAAAATCTAAAACACTTGCACCGCACGCAAGTGCAGGTGTCTGAAATTAACTATGCCGGGTAATCGATCCATTTACAACGACGCAATCAAAAAAGGACACAACGCCGCGTGGGACGGGCAATGGAAAAAAGCCGTGGAAGAATATCGCCGCGCGCTCGCCGAATTCCCGGACGACTGGTCGGTGCATGCCAATCTGGCGCAAGCGTTGGAAGCGCTGGGGCAATGGGAAAGCGCGCTCAAAGAATTTCAAGCCATTGTCAAAGTGAATCCGCGCGACCCCGACCCGTTGATGCGCGTTGCGGTTTTGCAGGAACGCCTCCGCCGGCGCAGTGAAGCGTCCGCCACGTGGCTTGGCGTTGCTGAGTTGCATTTACAATCCAAGCAGATCGATCGCGCCATCGCCGCGTGGAAAAAAGCCGCGGAATTGGAACCCGACCGCGCCGATGTCCGTCAACGACTGGTAGACGTGTATATGAAAAACGGCGACGCGCCTTTGGCGTCGATGGAATTTATGGAACTGGCGCGCATTTACCAAAAGCGCGGCGATCTGGCAAAAGCGCGCAATTTGGCGGAGCAAGCGCTTGGCATCGATCCAAAGAATCAGACCGCGCGCGCATACTTGGAAGACGCTGGGCGCGAATCTGTTCTACCGACGAGTGGCTCATCGCCGGTCGATGAGGCACAAAAAGCCGCGCTCTCGCGCCTTGCCGAAACGGTGTTGGAAGAACCGGTGCCGTTGCTGAATCCTGCCGATGAACGCCGAAATGTCGAGGCGCGCCCGCGCACCAATCAAATTCAAATCGATGCGTTGATCGCGCGTGCGGTCGATGCGCAAATGAATCATCGGGTCAATGAGGCAATTGACGCTTATCGCAAATTGATCGAAGCGGGGATTGTTCGTTCCGAAATCAAATTCAACCTCGGCTTGCTGTACTTTGAATCGATGCGGTACGACGAAGCCATCGGTTTGTTGACTCAGACTCTCGGCGATAAAAATTATTCCCTCGCCAGTCATTACGCGCTGGGACAATGTTATCGCGCGCAAGGCAAGATGGATAATGCGGTCGAACATTTTTTGCAGGTTGTCAAAATCGTTGATCTGACAAGCGTCAATCGCGAGCAAGCCGACGATCTGATTTCGGTGTACGAAGGATTGGCGGAAAGTTACGCCGCCAAAGGCGACCGCGTCAAAGCCGAATCGTTCAGTCAATCGTTGGAAGAATTTCTAACCAGTCGCGGCTGGGAAGATAAAGTCGCCGAAGTGCGCCGGCATTTAGATGCGTTGCGAGCGGATGACAGCCAGATCAGTCTTGCCGAACTCATCGAAATGCCAGGGTCGGACAAGGTGCTGGAGGCGCTGGCTTTGTCGCAAGAGTACGCGCGCCGTGATAAACTGGGCGCGGCGAGTGAAGAATGTTTGCGCGCCATCGAACTTGCGCCCAATTATTTGCCGGGACACATTCGGCTCGCCGAAATACTGGTCAAGCAAAATCGCTTGAGTGAAGCGCAAACGAAATATCAAACCGTTGCTGATCTGTGTGTCATTCGCGGCGACTATAAACGCGCGGAAGGATTGTACCGGAGTGAGATCAAGATTGCGCCCGACGATGTAATCGCGCGTTCGAAATTCATCGATCTCTTGCTGCAGCAAGAGCGGACGGACGACGCGCTGGAGCAGTATCTGGAACTCGGCGAGTTGTACGTGCGCCGAGGCGAATTGGCGAAAGCGGCGGAAAAACTGAATGAAGGCGCGCGGCTGGCGTCACGCACCAACAGCGTCAGTCCCTCGGCGATCACTCTGCGGCATCGCGTGGCAGAAATGCGCGCGCGTGCGGGCGATTGGCAAGGCGCGCTGGCGGCGTATCAGGAAATTCATCAACTCTCGCCGGCGGACGAGCGCGCGCATTTTTATCTCGTCGATTTGGAATTGCGGCTGGGGCAATTCGAGGCGGGCATTAGAGATTTAGATGACTTGTTATTGCGTTATCACAATGCCAAAGAATTACGCAAAGCTGTTGGCGTGTTGGATGCGTTGACGCAATCGTATCCCGCCAAACCGGAGTTGGTTATCCGGTTGGCGCGCATCCACGAACTGAACGGCGATCAAGAAAAAGCGATTGCGGTGTTGGACGCGTTGGGTGATGCGCAATTGGGCGCGGGCGACAAAGCCGCCGCCGCCGCGACCATTCGTCAAATCATCGCGATGAATCCTCCACGCATCGCGGATTACCAAAATCTGTTGGCACACCTAAGCGAGTAACACGGCGTGTTGAATGCGTTCTCTGAACTTCTTTCCCATTTTGCGCTTTCGAGTATAATCGACATTGTCCTTGTGGCACTCGTTTTTTACGGGTTGTTTTATTTCATTCAAGGCACGCGCGCCGTGCAACTTTTGCGCGGAACGATCCTCGTTATCTTTATTGCCATTCTTGCCAGTACGGTTCTCCGGCTCACCGCTTTCAATTGGCTGATCCGCAATTCCATCCCTGCATTGCTCGTGGCAATCCCGGTGATTTTTCAACCGGAATTGCGGCGCGCGTTGGAACGGTTAGGCAGACCCGGCTCGTTGTTAGGTAAACGCAACGTCACCGCCGCGCAAACCGTCAGCACGATTGCGCGCGCCGCGAGCCAGTTTTCGCAACAGGGTTTTGGCGCGCTGATTGTTTTGGAAGGAGCGACCGGCTTGCAAGATTTCATCGACACCGGCGTTCTGCTCGACGCGCGATTGTCGGAAGATTTATTGCTTTCGATTTTCTACAAAAACTCGGCGTTGCACGATGGCGCGGTGATCGTACGCGAAGATCGCGTGCTTGCCGCGGCGTGTATGTTGCCGCTCTCCGAAAGCGCGATGGAGCGCGAGTTGGGCACGCGGCATCGCGCCGCGCTCGGCGTCACGGAAGGCACGGATGCAATTGCGGTGGTTGTCTCAGAAGAGAATGGCTCGATTGCTGTCGCGCACAACGGGCGATTGGTGCGGCGGCTGGACGAAGGCGAGTTGAATCGTTTGTTGTTCCGATTGTATCACCCCAAATCAAATGTCGAGCGATGGTTGAATCGCAACGATCAAACCGGAGCGCATTGATGATGCGATCCATTTTTAGTCATCTCAATTCGTTCGGGATGGCTTTGCTCTTTGCGATTGTCGTGTGGGCGGTGGCAACGAGCGAGCAAAATCCCAGCCGCGAAGGTTTATATTCTGAGCCCTTGCCCATCGAAATGTTGAATCGGTCGGCGGAGATGCTGGTTATCCAAAAAACACCGGAGACGGTACGCGTCAAAATCCGCGCGCCGCAAGTGAGCTGGGACGAGCTCAAGCCAGCGTCGTTTCGCGTTACAGTAAATTTGGAGGGACTTGGACCCGGCGAGCAACAAGTGCGTTTGTCCGCGCAGGTCAACGATCCGCGCGTAACGATTTTATCGATCGAGCCGGCAATCGTCAATGTGCGTCTGGAAAAATTCAAATCGCGCGAAGTTGAAGTGCGGAGCGAGGTGTTAGACGCATCACCGCTCGGTTACATTTATCGCACGCCATCCGCGACCCCGGCGCAAGTGACGCTCAGCGGTCCTGCGCCGCTGGTCGATCAAGTAACGGATGTTTCGGCGGACGTGTACTTGCGCGGCGCAAAAGCGTCGGTCGAACGCGAAGTGAGTGTTACGCCGCGTGACGCGAACGGTAACGCGGTGCAAGGTGTTACCGTTACGCCATCGACGGTGTTGGTCAAAGTGCCGGTTGAACAACGTGTGGGGTACAAAGACGTTTCGATTCGCGCTTTGCTCAAAGGCACGGTCGCGCCGGGTTATTGGATCAGCAATATCGTCGTCGCACCATCGACGATTACGATTGCCGGGAATCCGGACGCGCTCGCCAAAATTCAGGGCTTTGTCGAAACCGTTGCCATCGATGTGAGTACGGCGGCGGCGGACGTCAGCAAGCGCGCGGCGATCTCTTTGCCGGAAGGCGTTTCGATTTTGAACAACGAAGGCGTCATCGTGCAGATTTCAGTAACGCCGATTATGGGCGGGCAAACGGTGCGACGCAAAGTTGCGTTGCTGGGTTTGCGGCGCGGACTCACCGCAACTGTTTCGCCGGACACCATCGAAGTTATTTTGTCTGGTCCAGTTCCCAGTTTGCAAAATCTGGCGGCGGAAGATGCGGGGATTATTGTCGATGTATCGACGCTGGGTGTAGGCGTGCATCAATTAAAGCCGCGTGTCTCGGCGGTGCCAGATGCGCTGCGCGTGCAAAGCATCGTGCCGGATACGGTGCAAGTGGTCATCGTCGATCCAGCATTAACGCCGACGCCGACCGCCGTGCCGGTTCCTCCGGCAACTGCGACGCCGGCAGCGGTTCCTTCTCCCACATTAACACCAGTGAGATGAACTTGCCTCTCCGACGACTTGTCCATCGATCCCAACTGTCATTGCGAGCGATTTCAAGTTACTTGGGAGATTGCCTCGTCGCATCCTTCGACTCACTACGCTCGCTCAGGATCGCTCCTCGCAATGACAAGATCGACATTTTTGCCATCGTCGCGTTGGCGCTCGCGCCGTTCATTTACTTTTGGCAAGCCACGTTTCGCCAAGCCGTTTTTTTCTTCGGCGATATTCTCCTCTTTTTTTATCCAACCCACCTTGCGTACGCCGATGCGTTGCGGCAAGGTCGCTTTCTGCCGTTGTGGGAGCCGCGTATGTTTGCCGGCTTTCCACTTCACGCCGAAGGACAGATCGCCGGGCTGTACCCCACGCATCCGATCCTCTACGGGTTGTTGCCGGTCGATGTGGCGACGAATTACGATATTCTGATCAACCTCGCCTGGGTGATGATTGGCACGTACCTCTTTCTGCGCGTGTTGAACTTGCAACCGCCCAGTGCGTTTTTAGGCGCGTTGACTTTTGGCGCGGGCGGATTTTTTATGCCGCGCTTGCAACATATGAGTGTGCTAGCCACCGCATCGTGGTTGCCGTGGCTGTTGTGGGCGTGGGAAAAGCACGAACAAGCGACCGCGCGGCGATGGCGTTGGTGGATCGTGCTGGCGTTGTTCAGCGGGATTCAACTTTTGGGCGGACATCCGCAATTCGCATTGATGAGTGTAACGCTGTGGTCGCTTTACGCCGTCGTGCGCTGGAAGCGAACGGAAACCACACTCCCTAATGTCATTCTGAGCGAAGCGAAGAATCTCGCTTTTAGCAGTACCGAGCCAGATTCTTCGTCGCAAAACCCGCTCCTCAGAATGACAAGACTGTTCTTCGAGTACATTGATCTGCGGCGCATCGTTTTCGTCGCGCTTGCGGTGATGGTTGGCGCGCTGATTGCCGCGCCGCAACTGTTGCCGACGCACGAATTATCGACGGTGAGCAATCGCGCCGCCGGGTTGTTACCCAAATTCTTCAACGCGTTCTCGCTTCGCCCGGTGCATTACGCGATGCTCATCAATCCATTTCTCCTCGGTAATCCGTACCCGCGCGTCTCCGTCGAAGTGATCGGGTACGTTGGCATTTTGTCACTCGCGTTCGCGGTTGTGGCAATCGCGGTGAAACGAGATCGGCGCGTCGTTTTCTTCGCGGCGATTGCAATCGTCGCGTTGTTGCTTGGACTTGGCGATCAGAACCCGGTGTATCGCGGAATGCGCTATTTACCCTTGTTCAATTATTTCCGCGTGCCGTCGCGTTTTTTCTTTTGGTACACGTTTGCCGTCGCAGCACTCGCCGCAATCACATTCGATTATCTGTGGCAACGCGCGCGCGCGACGCCGCAACTCACGCGCGGGCAAAAAATCGCGCTTGCGTTTGTTGCGCTGACACTCGCGATGATCGTCGGACTCGTCCCGGCATTGTCCATCGACTTTTGGTTATCGCTGTGGGTCTGGTTGCCGCTCGTGTTCATTTTATCGACGGCGTGGATCATCCTGGGTGCGCGACGCGGACTCTTTATGCGCACGACGCTGGCGACGCTGGCAATCGGTTTGACCGCCATCGATCTTGCGTTGTTCGCGTCGGTTTACACCAAGACGTACAACTTGATGGTGTCGGTCGATGATTTTTATAAACCGCCGAGCTCGCTCGCGGTGATGAAAGATTTGTCGCCGGCGGATGGACGCGTGTTGACGAGTTTGTGGATTTATCCGGCGCAAATCACGATGCGCGAAAGTTTGTATCCCAACGCGGGAATGTCGTTTGGCGTCGCGAGCGCGGGCGGGTACACGCCGCTTGTTCCCCAACGTGCAAGTGAGTATCTCGATTTGGAAGAAGCGCACGAACGCTTGACCGCACCGATGTTGCAATTACTCAACGTGCGTTATTATCTTGTACCGCAAATGTTGCCGGTCGATGCGAAAACCGAAGGCGATGATTTGAAAAATCCATTCACAGTCGATGCGGTGAATCGTGTGGTGAATTTTGCGCCAACCTCCGCCGCGAAACTCGTCATCGATTCTTCGCTCGCGCAATCGGTCGATTGGCGCGACGGCGATGTGGTGGCGGAAATCAATTTGATCGCGCAAGATCATTCGCGCGTAACGATTCCGCTCCGCGCCGGTTTGCACACAGCGGAATGGGCATACGAGCGAAGCGATGTGCGCAAAGTGATCAAACATTCCTTGCCGCCAATTGCAACGACCTTCCCGGCGCGCTCGGCGTTTCCAACCGAATCACATCCCGGGCACAACTACCGCGCGCAATTCGATCTCGCGCAAGATGGCAAACCACTTTCGATTACCGGCATTTCGATCACGCCGAAAATTGCGGCGGGCTTGCTTCACGTCGAACGGATTGCGTTGATCGCGCCGGACGGAAAAGAAATTTCGATTGCGCATCTTGTTGGACAAACAGAACAGACGTTGATCTATCGCACAAACGAGGTCGCGGTTTTCCGAAATGAAAATCCGCTCCCGCGCGCGTTCCTTGTTCACAATGCGCGCGTGTTGGACGACGCGGCAACCTTACGCGAAATTCGCCGCGCCGATTTCAAGCCGGCGGAGCAACTTTATCTTGCCGGCGGACAATTGCTCAACGCGGGCGGCGCGCAACGCGCGGATGAATCGGTGCGGATTGTCAGCTATCAACCGGAGCGCGTAGTGCTTGCGGTGGACGCAAAGACGGACGCGTACGTTTTGCTCGCAGATGCGTGGTATCCCGGCTGGGTCGCACGGGTTGACGGGATTGAAACACCGGTCGAGCGCGCGGATTACATTTTTCGCTCGGTACGCGTGAACGCCGGCACGCATCAGATCGAATTTGAATATCGTCCGATGTCGTTGTACGTTGGTATCGTTTTGAGTGTGGTGGGGTTGGTCGGGTTGGCTGGGGTGTTTGTCATCCGCCGCGATGTTGATGTATAATGCGCGTCGTTTGGAGGAGGTGGCTATGAACGCCGTCAATCGTTTCCTCGTCATCGTTCAGTTGTTGATTGCAATTGCGTTGATGCCGATTTCCATCGCGCTGGTGTTGTTCAATCGTGCGGGCATTGCCGGCTTTTTGACCAACCTTGCACGCAGTATCAACGAAGGTCCCAGCGTGTTCATGCTCCAACTGATTTGCGTCGGCGTCGCGTTGTTGGTGTTCGTCGTGTCGATCATCTTACTCTTTTTAGAATTGCAACGCGCGCCGTCGCGTCGTTTGCGCGTTCAACAAATTGCGGATGGTCAAGTCGAAATCACCGACGACGCCATTGTTCAGCGGTTGGAACACAGCATCGGTCAGATTGCCGATGTGTTGCGCGTCAAGCCGCGTGTGGTGCCGGCAAGCAAGGGCAAAGCCGTCGATGTTTTGATCGAATTGGAAACCAATCCCGAAGTGAATGTGCCACAAAAGACGCAAGAAGTGATCGCCGCCGCCAAGCAAGTGATGGAACAACAAATGGGTTTGGCGGTGCATCAGGTTCAAGTGCAACTCGATTACTCGCGCAAACAAACCAAACCGCAAGCGTGATGATTGATAACACTACTAAGCAACACTCAATTTTCACCACAGAGGACACAGGGAACACAGAGAAAAAAAATACAAGTTTCTTCTCTGTGTGCTTTGTGGTAGATTCAGACAGTTACTTTGACTGACCTAATCTCTCCCCAACTCCCGCCGCTCAAAACACTCGTCGAAAGTTTGCTCTTTGTCGCCGAAGGGCCGGTGCCAATCGCGTCGCTCGCGCGCGCACTCGAAATCGATGCGGCAAAAATCGAAGAAGCGTTGGCGGAGCTGCAACGCGATTACGCCGGGCGCGGTTTTCGATTGCAACGCTTGCGCGACAAACTGCAACTCGTTACCGCGCCGGAAGCCGCGCCCGCCATCGAAAAATTTCTTGGCGTCGATGGTTCAGGGCATCTCTCCGCCGCCGCGCTCGAAACGCTCGCGATCATCGCGTACCGCCAACCGGTGACACGCCCGGCAATCGAAGGGGTGCGCGGCGTGAATTGCGACGGCGTGATCCAAACGCTCTTGTCGCGCGGACTCATTCAAGAGGTTGGGCGATTGGAAACTGCCGGGCGTCCGATTTTGTACGCGACGACGTTTGAATTTCTGCAGAACTTTGGGTTGCGCGGCGTCGAAGATTTGCCGCCGCTCGAACAAACCGCCGAGAACACGTTGACAAACGCCATCGAAGAAGCGAACGGAATCGTGCAACAGGTGTCCGAGAGAATCAAGTAGATGGAACGTTTGCAAAAAATTTTGGCGCACGCCGGCATCGCGTCGCGCCGCAAGTGCGAAGAACTGATCGTCGCTAAACGTGTGCGCGTCAACGGCAACATCGTGTCCGAACTTGGCACCAAAGTCGATCCCGCGCGCGACAAGATTGAAGTCGATGGCAAACCGATTCGCTTTGAGAAACCGACGTACATTGTTTTGCACAAGCCCAAAGGTTATTTGAGCGACGTCGATGAATCGAGCGGAAAAAAGTTGGCGGTCGATCTGGTCGAATCGCGCGAACGCTTGTACGCCGCCGGGCGTTTGGATTTAAACAGCGAAGGTTTGTTGTTGCTGACGAACGACGGCGATCTGGCGCATCGCATCACGCATCCGCGTTTTCGCCACGAGAAAGAATATCTCGCGCTCGTTACCGGCGAGCCAACCGAAGAAACCCTCGCGCGATTGCGGCGTGGACTTTCGATTGACGGTGTGATGATGCGCGTCGATTCGGTACGCATTGTGCGGCGCTTGGGCGAATTGGGACGCCAGCACGGTTGGAACGAGCCGCGCCGCGATGAAGTGTGGTTGAAAATCGTTTTGCACGAAGGGCGCAAACGCGAAATCCGAATTTTGTGCAACGCCATCGGGCATCCGGTCAAACGCTTGATTCGCACGCGCATCGGCAAAATCGAACTAGGCGGATTGCCCGTCGGCAAATGGCGCGCGTTGAGCGAATCCGAAGTCCGCGCGCTTCGAAATCAATTGAGGATTCAAGCATCTTGAAGCCATCCACGATTGCCATTGATGGGCCAGCGGCGTCCGGCAAAAGTACAGTCGGCGCGGCGGTCGCCGAAAAACTGAGTTATCTTTATTTCGATACCGGCGTAATGTATCGCGCCGTTACGCAAGTTGCGCTCGCGCGTTCGATTGCCATTGACGATGAGCAAGCAGTAACCGCGCTGGCGGAACGCCTTAAAATCGATTGCGTGCCGCCGACGCAAAACGATGGACGACAATACACGATTCTCGCCGACGATGTGGACATCACCTGGGATATTCGCGCGCGCGCGGTCGATGCAAATGTCTCCCCAGTGTCGGCGTATGCTGGCGTCCGCCGTGCGATGACGGCGCAACAACGCCGCATCGGTTTGCGCGGCAATGTGGTGATGGTCGGGCGCGATATTGGCACCGTCGTTCTGCCGGAAGCCGAGTTGAAAATTTATCTCGATGCCAGCAAGGAAGAGCGCGCGCGCCGGCGATTTCTGGAACGTATCCAGCGCGGTGAACAAGTTGAATTTGAAGCCGTACTGAACGAAGTGATCGGGCGCGACCAGATCGATTCATCGCGCGCGGTTGCGCCACTCAAACGCGCGGACGATGCTATCTACATCGATTCGACTGCAATGACCATTGAGCAGGTCGTCGCGCAAGTGATGCTGCTGGTCGACGCGCTGAGTCAAGGTGTTTCGGTGCGATGAGTGGATTTCCCAAACGTCCGTGGTTCTATCATTTCGGCAACTGGTTTATGCGGCTGGTGTTCCGCGTTATTTTGCGTGTACATCTGCGCGGTTTGGAAAATGTACCAGCCACCGGTCCGTTCGTCGTGGCAATCAGCCACAGCAGTTTTCTCGATCCCTTGATCGCGAGCGCGTACTCGCCACGCGATGTGGTGCCGATGGCAAAAGCCGAAGCGTTCGAGATTCCGGTCATCGGCGCAATTCTGCGCGGCTATGAAGCATTTCCGGTACGGCGCGGCGAAGTTGATTTGACCGCGATGAAAACCGCGCTCAAAGTTTTGCAAAATCAATTTGGACTCATCATCGCGCCGGAGGGACATCGCAGTGAATCGGGCGCGTTGCAACAAGGACGCGAAGGCGCAATCATTCTCTCCCTGCGTTCCGGCGCGCCGATTCTGCCGGTCGCAGTGTGGGGCGGCAAACAATTTTGGAAAAATCTGACGCGTTTGCGCAGAACAGATATTTGGTATTTCGTCGGCGCGCCGGTCATCCCGGCGATTGCGCCAAAACCAACACGTGAGCAAGTTGCCGCGATGTCGGACGAGTTGATGCTGTTGATCGCAGAAATGATGCCGGCGGAATTGCACGGTTATTACACCGGCTGGTCGATGCCGGCGGGACGGTTGCTAAAACCATTTCAGCCCAAGGAGGTTGCGCATGTAAAAATGAAAAATCCTGGGGAAGACTAGCGCATGATCCCGCTTATGCGGGATGACGAGGTGGAGGTTTTCCGCCGCGAGGCGGAATTAACCACGCCATTGCGAGCCGCAGAGCGGCGAAGCAAGCCCCAAAGCACTTTTAAGATTGCTTCGTTGCATCCTTCGCTTTTTCTTAGGATGCTCCTCGCAATGCCAGATGGGAAAATCGAAAGATCAGCGGATGCCTCCAAGGACGCCACGTCCTTTCCCGCGACTCTTCTATCATCCTCGAAGATTCGCGCTTCCCCTCCAAAGATTGGCAAGCGTGTAAACAAAACAGTCAAGCGATTGACATGGCAAAATTACGCGCAGTGGCGAAACGATTTCAGATTTCAAATTGCAGATCGAAAATCTGAAATCGAAAAATCTAAAATTCTCTCGGAGGGTTCCCATGTGTGGCATTATTGGCTATGTCGGCGCGCGTAACGCAACCCCGATTCTTGTCGATGGTTTGCGCCGGCTCGAATATCGCGGGTACGATTCTGCCGGCGTGGCGGTGCTGACGCCGCAAGGCGTGATTGCGATTCGCAAAAGCGAAGGCAAGTTGAAAAAACTAATCGATTTGCTCAACCACGACGCGCCGCAAGGTTCGTTGGGGCTGGGGCATACGCGTTGGGCAACGCACGGCGCGCCGAATGACACGAACGCGCATCCGCACGCCGATTGCACGGGGCGCATTGTGGTGGTGCATAATGGCATCATCGAAAACTATGCCGAGTTGCGCGCCGAGTTATGCGCGCAGGGACACCGCTTTGTGACCGAGACCGACACCGAGGTGTTGGCACACTTGATCGAACAAGAACTCGATCCGGCGGCGGACGCCCTGGCGTTGATTGGTGCGGTGCAACGCGCGCTCAAACGCGTACGCGGCACGTACGGGATTGGCGTGTTCGATCAAACGAATCCCGGCTTGCTTATCGCGGCGCGGCACTTTTCGCCGCTCATCGTTGGCTTGGGTGAGGGTGAAAATTTTATCGCGTCCGATATTCCGGCGTTGCTGCCGTACACGCGACGGATGTTGCTGATTGAAGATGGTGAGATTGCCGCGCTCACGTGCGATGACGCGCATCTCTTCACCCTCGACGGCGCGCCGGTGGAACGCGACCCGATGCAAATAAACTGGGATGTGCAAGCGGCGGAGAAGGGCGGTTATCCGCATTTCTTCTTGAAGGAAATTTTCGAGCAACCAGCCGCGCTGGCGAACGCGTTGCGCGGTCGCGTCGATCAAGCCGGCGTGCATTTGTCTGAACTCGACGCGATTGATTTTGCGCGTGTCAAGCGAGTTGTGTTGCTCGCGTGTGGGTCGTCGTATCATGCCGGGTTGGTGGGCAAGCGTGTGATCGAGCAATGGGTGCGCGTGCCGGCGGAAACGCTCATTGCATCTGAATTTCGGTACGCCGCGCCGGTGATTGACGAACACACGCTCGCGATTCTCATCACGCAATCGGGTGAGACGGCGGACACGCTTGCCGGAATGCGCCTTGCAAAATCTGCCGGCGCACAAACGCTCGCACTAACAAACGTCATTGGTAGTTCGATTACGCGTGGCGTAACGGCGACGGTCAACTTGCAAGTTGGACCCGAAATCGGTGTGGTCGCCTCCAAAACCTTTAGCGCGCAAGTGTTGTTGCTCGAACTCATCGCGCTCGATTGGGCGCGGCGGCGCGGTACCCTCACGCCGGCACGTATTAGCGAACTTGCCCACCAGTTTGCACGCGTGCCGGATTTGATTCAAAGTGTGATGGGCACGGACAACCAGATGAAACACCTTGCCGAAAAAATTTGGCAACGCACCAGGTGTTTCTTTTTCGGCCGTGGGTTTGGTTTTGCCACGGCGTTGGAGGGCGCGCTCAAATTGAAAGAGATTAGTTATCTCCACGCGGAAGGTTATCCCGCCGGCGAATTGAAGCATGGGCCCATTGCGATGCTGGATCCGGAAATGCCGGTGATTGCGATTGCGTTAGCGAGTCCAACGTTGGACAAAGTGGTGAGTAATATCCAAGAAGTGCGCGCGCGCCAGGCGCCGGTGATTGCGTTGGCGACGGAGGGTGACATCGCGATTGCTTCATACGCCGACGAGGTGGTATATCTGCCGCACGCGCCGGAGGAATTGATACCAATCGTCGCGACGGTGCCGCTGCAACTACTGGCGTATCACGTGGCGATGGCGCGTGGATGCGATGTAGATCAACCGCGCAATTTGGCAAAGAGTGTCACTGTCGAATAAAAATGCGAGTCGGCGCGTGGGCGAGGGAAATGGGTTCCCTCGCCCTTGTTTTTACCTCATTAAACATTCATCAAAGATGCAAACAAACTATTGACAAACTATCGACATTATTGTATAATCTTTATCGAGGTAGTTACGGAGGAATGAAATGAGGCGTTTATTACCCGTGGTCAATGTGGTTGCGATGATCATCGCGTTGAGTGTGAATGGGCTGGCGAATGCGTTGCCGCTTAATGGAAAAAACACCGGCGTTATTTCGGATCAGTTTAAGGTTTTCTTTGTGCCTGCCGGTTATGTCTTTGCAATCTGGTTTGTGATCTATGTCGGCTGGCTGGCATTTGCCATTTATCAGGTCTTGCCATCGCAACAGGATAATGCGCGATTGCAACGCATCGGTTGGCTGTTTGGGTTGGCAAGTCTGGCAAATACCGCGTGGCTTTTCGCGTGGCATTATGAACTTTTCCCATTGTCCGCGCTCGTTATGCTTACGTTACTCGGATTGCTGATAGCGATCTATTTGCGCTTGGATATCGGACGCGCGCGCGTGTCGTTGCTTGAAAGATGGACGGTTGACCTTCCGTTTAGCATCTACCTAGGGTGGATTAGCGTCGCGACGATTGCGAATATTACCGATGTACTTTATTACTGGCGCTGGGATGGTTTGGGCATCGCACCAGAAGTGTGGGCGGTAATAATGCTCGCTGTGGCTACGGTACTTGCGTTTGCGATAGCGTTGACCCGCGCCGATGTGGCATACCTTTTAGTGTTCGTATGGTCGTTCGTCGGCATCGCGTTTAAACAAGGCGCAACGCCAATTGTCGCGAATACAGCATGGGTTTTGGCGGCTCTGATCGTGCTAATGATTCCATTGGGTTTGTGGTTGCAACGCAAAAATTTTGCGTTGGCGAAAGCGTGATTGACGATGGCTGAAGCGAATGTCGGATTCACAATCAAAACAGTGGCAGAACGCACCGGCGTTTCGGTGCATACCTTGCGCGCGTGGGAACGACGGTACGGTGTCCCGTTGCCTCATCGCAACGCGGATAATCGATACCGTTTATATGATGAACAAGACATCGCCGATGTATTGTGGCTCAAACAACAGGTCGAAGCAGGGATTCCGCCCGCGCAAGCGAGCGCGTTGTTGCGACAGCGCCAAGCGCGTCCCGCCGATTACACCAAGACTCAATCCGAGCAACCGGTCAACGCGTTGCAGAAATCGTTGATGGAGGCGTTTGCGCGCTCCGATGAAACGGCGGCGCGACAAATGCTCGATCAGGCGTTTGCGTTGTTCGCGCCGGAAATTGTCACGCTTGAAATTATCGAGCCGACGATGCGTGCCATTGGTGATCAATGGTTGCGTAATGAGATGACGGTGTGGCAGGAACATTTGGCGAGCAACGTGGTGCAACAAAAATTGTTTTCGGTTTTGCAATCCCAGCCCGCGGCGTCGGCGATGTCGCCGCATTTGGTTGCCGCGTGTGCCCCTTCAGAAGAACATCAACTTGGACTTGTTATCCTTGCGCTTTTGGCGCGCCGTCAAGGATGGCGCGTTTCGTACCTGGGACAAGGCACACCGCTTGCCGACATTCTTCATTTCTCGCAACAAGCCAAACCGAACATCATTTTGATTTCTGTAACGACTGTCGTTGGGTTGGCGGGTTTGATTCCTTGGCTCGATGGAGCGAATCGTCCCGCAACTCCGATTGTGTTTGGCGGTCGAATGCCGAATCTATTGCCCTCGTTGCGCGAACATCTGCCAGGTGTTTTTCTGAGCGAAAATTCGATGACGGTCGTACGTAATCTGGCATCGGTCAAGGCGCGTGACAATGGGTGGACACCTGCCAAGCGCGCGTGGAATTTGGCGAATACTTTGCAGGCACATCGACTCAAGATCGCTGGCGATGTGGCAGAAGAATTCATGGCGGGGGTTTCCAAACCGCATCGCGGATGGAAAGCTTCCGATATCAATTACGCGACGCTCTTTTTGATGGATTCGCTTTCGTGCGCGTTAGCGTTCGACGTGCCAGACTTGATGGATTTTGAACACTCCTGGTTAAGGGAAGCAATGCCGCCGCGTCTAGTCTCGTCGTCGATCATTGCCAAACATCTTGAAATCTCAGAAACGATTTTGCGTAAATCGTTCTCCGCCGATCAGTTGCGCTTGCTTTCTCCGCTAATCGAGCGGATGAAGAATAAAGATTAAATTGTTCACAGGAGAACGTCCACCCAAGCGGGCGTTTTGATTGTTAGGGGGTCAATAATGAAACGAGTGATTATCACTGGCGGTAGCGGTCAAATGGGACGCGCCGTTGCCGCTGATTTATCGAAAGATGGCTATGAGGTCATTTTGCTCAGTCGCAATCCGGCGAAGGTTAGCGGCTTGCCGCCGAACGTGCGCGCGGAAAAATGGGATGGACGTACGGCGCAGGGTTGGGGTCAACTCATCAATCGCGAAACGGCGATTCTCAACTTTGCCGGCGAGAACATTGGCATCCCACCAATTCCGTGGTGGTTGCCGGGTCGCAAGGCGCGCATTCGCTCAAGCCGGGTCAATGCCGGTCGTGCCATCGTTGAAGCGATCAAGAATGCCACCGAAAAGCCGGGTGTTGTTATTCAAGCGTCGGGCATCAACTATTACGGTTTGCGCGGTGATCAAATCACCACGGAAAAAGATTTGGCGGGAGATGATTTTGCGGCGAATGTTTGCGTCGAGTGGGAAGCGGCGACGGCAGAAGTCGAAGCGATCGGCGTGCGCCGTGTGATCATTCGCACCGCACCCAACCTCACCTATAAGGATGGCATCTTGTTCTACCTTGCGTTGCCATTCAAATTATTTGTGGGCGGTCCGATTGGTAGTGGCAAGCAATGGTTCTCGTGGATTCACACCGTTGATCAAGTGCGCGCCGTCCGTTTCTTGATCGAAAATGAAAACGCGCGCGGCGCCTACAACGTGAGTGCGCCTGACCCTAGGACAAACGCCGACTTTGGACGCCTGATCGCGCAAGTATTGCATCGCCCCTACTGGTTTCCAGTCCCCGCGTTCGTCATGCAATTGATTTTTGGCGAATTGGGAAACTTGTTGTTGCTGGGAAGCCAACGAGTTATCCCACAACGCCTGCTTGACGCCGGGTTCAAGTTTCAGTTTGGTGATGCGGAAAGCGCGTTGCGCGATCTGCTGGGTTGATAGTTTACTCGCTCTGATTCTGTGAGGAATATGTCATGGAAAAATTAAATGCACTTTATGTCGTGGTTGACACAAGAATTACAAATTGGATGGCGCGTTACGGCATCTCGTTTTTGCGTGTGAGTATTGGGTTTATTTTCTTTTGGTTTGGTGTGCTCAAGTTCTTTCCTGGTCTTAGTCCGGCGCAAGACCTTGCATCGCGTACGATCCAAACTCTCACATTTGGGTTACTTGGGGCAGACCTCGCAATTTTCATCTTGGCACTTTGGGAAACAGTTATTGGAATTGGTTTGATCCTAGGTGTGTTTATGCGCGGCATCTTGTTCTTGCTCTTTTTGCAGATGCTCGGCACTTTGACTCCCATCGTTTTCTTTCCCAATGAGGTTTTTGCCCAAATCCCGATTGTCCCAACGCTCGAGGGACAATACATTGTCAAGAATTTTGTGTTGATTAGTGCCGGCATAGTTCTCGGCGCAACAGTGCGGGGCGGCAGGATAATTCCCGACCCACGCGCGGTGAAGATGGCGGAGCAAGCAAGTTCAAGTTGAATGCTCTGAAATGCATTTGGATGACGGTATGCCTTCCAATTTGATACCCGCAAAGAGATCCCCGGTGCTGGTTACGGGCGCCACTGGTTATATTGGCGGACGTTTGGTGCCGCGTTTGCTGGACGCTGGCTACCCGGTGCGGATTCTTGCGCGCGACCCCGAACGCTTGCAGGGAAGGACGTGGCTGAGCCAAGTAGAAATTGTTCGGGGTGATGTGTTTGAAATAGACACGCTCGTTGCGGCGATGAAAGATGTCACTGTGGCGTATTATCTTGTACATAGCATGAGCGAACACGTTGATTTTCGAAATCGCGATGTGACGGCGGCGCGCAATTTCAGTCGCGCGGCGCGCGCGGCGAATGTGCAACGCATCATTTACCTGGGTGGCTTGGGCAACCCCGATGAAAAACTCTCGACGCATTTGCGTTCGCGGCAAGAAACCGGCAATGCGTTGCGTGAATCCGGCGTGCCAGTTACCGAATTTCGCGCGGCGATTATCGTCGGTTCGGGGAGTGTGTCCTTCGAAATCATTCGCACGATGACCGAGCGCGTGCCATTGATGATTTGCCCTCGCTGGGTTTATACCCGGATTCAGCCGATTGCGATTCGTGATGTCCTCGATTATCTAGTTGCGGCACCGAGTGTTCCGGCAAGTGCAGGGCGCATCATCGAAATTGGCGGCGCGGACACGCAGACGTACGCAAGTATGATGCTGGGGTACGCTCGCGCGCGTGGCTTGCGCCGTGTGTTGATTCCCGTGCCGGTGTTGACGCCCAAACTCTCGGCGTACTGGGTGCATTGGATGACGCCAATTTCGGCGAACATCGCGCATCCATTGATCGAAGGGCTGCGAAACGAAGTGATTGTGCGCGATGATGTGGCGCGTCAGTTGTTTCCGCACATTCAACCACTCGATTACGAACACGCTTTGCGTGAAGCGCTCGCGCAACTGGAGGCGGGTCAAGTGGAAACATCGTGGAGCGATGCGCTCTTGAGTAGCAAAGGTGACACGCCGCAACCCAAGTTTGTCTATCGCGAAGGTATTATCGCCGAAGCGCGCCAACGCATCGTCGCGGCAAACCCCGAAGCCGTGTTTCGCGTGATAACGGGATTGGGCGGCGAGCGCGGCTGGCTGTATGCCGATTGGTTGTGGCACATTCGCGGCGCGCTCGATCGTTTGGTCGGCGGAGTGGGTTTGCGACGCGGGCGGCGTCATCCCGACGAGTTGCATGTTGGCGACGCGCTCGATTTCTGGCGCGTGGAAAAAATCGAACCGAATCGGTTGTTGCGTTTGCGCGCGGAAATGAAATCGCCTGGTCCCGCGTGGTTGGAATTTCGCATCGAACCGCACAACGATCATCACACGCGGCTTGTTCAAACCGCGTTCTTCATCCCGAAAGGGTTGTTGGGTTTGTTGTATTGGTACGTGTTGTACCCGCTGCACGCGGTCGTCTTTTCTGGAATGATTGACGCGATTGCCAGGCGCGCGGAGAAAATTTGATGTGGAGAAGAAATGAACAATAAGCGTCTCACGATAATTTTTCTGATTGTATTTGTGGATTTGCTGGGGTTCAGTTTGATTTTGCCCCTGCTTCCGTACTATGCCGCCACCTTTGGCGCGGACGCGTTCGTCACGGGCTTGCTCGTTGCATCGTACGCGGTCGCGCAACTAATCGGCGCGCCGCTCCTGGGACGCTGGTCGGATCGCGTGGGGCGGCGTCCCGTGTTGCTCATCAGCATCTTTGGCACGTTCATCGGATTTTTGTTGCTGGGTTTTGCGGGCGCGCTTTGGATGTTGTTCCTCAGTCGCGTCATTGATGGTCTCACCGGCGGCAACATTTCGGTCGCGCAGGCGTACATCGCGGATGTGACGGACGAAAAAAATCGCGCCAGGGGGCTGGGAATGATCGGCGCGGCGTTTGGCCTGGGATTCATCATCGGTCCTGCGGTGGGCGGCGCGCTCAGCGTGTTTGGATACGCGGTGCCGGCATTTGCGGCGGCGACGCTCTCTCTCATCAACTTGCTCGCGGTCTTTGTGTTCTTGCCCGAATCGTTGACGGCAGAACGTCGCGCGGCGATGGCGGCGCAAAAGAAACCGCCGTTCACGCTGCGCGCGCTAATTGTCGCGCTCAATCGTCCGCGCGTGGGACCGCTCTTGCACACACGATTCTTTTTCGGCTTGGCGTTCGCGTTGTTCCAAAGTGTCTTTGCGCTGTACGCGCAGTATCGGCTGGGACTGGACGCGCAGACGACCGGGTACGTGCTGGCGTACGTTGGCTTGCTTTCGGTGTTGGTGCAAGGCGTCGCCATCGGCAAGTTGACCGCGCGCTTTGCCGAGAGTCGGCTCATCTTCGCGGCGAGTGTGATGATGGGCTTGTCGCTTCTCGCGTGGGCGTTCGCGCCGAACTTGGTTGCGTTGCTCGTCATCCTCGCGCCGATAGCGTTCGCAGGCGGCACGTTGAACACGGTGCTGAGTAGCGCGTTGACCAAAGCGGTAACGCGTGAAGAAATCGGCGGGACGTTGGGCTTGGCATCGTCGGTGGAAAGTGTGACGCGCGTCATCGCGCCAACGCTCGGTGGATTCTTGATCGAGTTTTACGGCGCGGGCGCGCCGGGAATTTTCAGTGCGTTGGTGATGTTGTGGGTCGTGACGTTCGTGTGGCGTCGCATCATCGTCAATCCCGATCCGCCACTGGCACTGCGCGAGATCGTTTGAGGAATGGCGATGCGTAAGAACTGGCGTTGGCTATTGCTGGCGTTGATGGCGCTCGTCGTTGTGTTGGGCGTTGGTGTGGTGGTGGCAACGCGTCCCGCCGAACCCATGCCACAAGCGCTGGTGGCGCTGCAATCGGATGCGCTGGTGGATGTGACAACGCGTCAATGGATTGTGTTCACGCCGCGTGCGCGTGAGCCATCGGTAGGGTTCATCTTTTATCCCGGCGGTTTGGTGGACGCGCGCGCGTATGCGCCAATGGCGCGCGACATTGCGGCACAAGGTTATCTCGTCGTCATCGTGCCGATGCCGCTCAACCTGGCTTTCTTCGATGCGGATCGCGCCAAGGAGGTGATTGCCAGCTATCCGGCGATTAAACGTTGGGCGATTGGGGGACATTCGCTTGGTGGTGTTGCTGCGGCGATGTTCGTCAAGAGTCATCCCCAGGCAGTTCAAGGTCTTGCGTTTTGGGCGTCGTATCCGGCGGAAGGGATGACCGATGCTCCCGTGCGTGTACTTTCGATTTACGGTACGCAAGATGGTTTGTCCACGCCAGCCAAGATCAACGACTCGCGTG
>DAOTXS010000059.1:0-11804 GCA_034435055.1 Anaerolineae bacterium
TCAACACAATCGTCGCGACGATCACACCGAGCGGGCGAAGCGTCACGATGCGCGTCGTCAACAGACCGAGCGCGATCAAGCCAAAGAAGATCAGGTTGACCAAGCCGATGAGAAACGCGCGGCGCGCGCGCTGTGTGGCTTGCGCGTGGGCGCGGCGGACGAAATCGGGAAACATCGCGTTGCACAAGACGGCGAGCGCCGCCAAGCCCGCGCCTGTCAGGGCGATGACGAAAACGACGAACCAGGGATCATACAACCCTCTCATACGAGCACCTCCTTTTGTTTCGGAAATCGAATCAACAACCAATTGGTCATTAGCCACGCGACGATTGCAACGCCAAGCACCAGCCCGTCGAGCGGCACAGTTTCAAGCAGTTCGATGTGGATGGCGTTCAGCGCGTCTACCGCCGCCTGTTGAATCGCTGTCAGCGCCGCGCCGAAATCAGGCAGCAGGTCGAACAGTGGCACGAGCGTCTCGCCCAGCCACACCGCGAGCGCGATGGCTGCCGCCATCTCCGCGACCGTCAGCGCGGCGATCCACCACGCGCGTTGCGTCGGTTCGATTTGCGCGAGCACGCGCGGCGCAAGGTCAATCGTGAGCGGCTCCTCGGCGAGCGCGTCCAGCGCGGCAAACAGTTGCCGTCGCGCGTCGAGTTCTGCGCGACAGTCTGCGCACGCGGCAAGGTGGGCGTGCGCGTCGGCGCGTTCGCCGGGTGTGAGTTGTTCATCGAGTAACGCATCGAGAATTTCAAAAGGCAAATGATTCATCGTTCACCCGCAAGTAATTTTCGCAAGTGTTGGCGCGCGCGAGACAAATCGCTTTTCACGTCGCTGAGCGGCGCACCCAAAGCCGTCGCAATTTCCTCGTACGACAAATCTTGAAAATGGCGCAGTTCGATGACGGCGCGCTGGCGCGGCGGCAAATCGAGAATGGCGCGGCGCACGCGCGCGTTTTGCTCTGCGATGAGGAGGGCGCGCGCAGGATCGTTCGACTCGTCGGGAATTTCGCGCGCGGGTTCCGCGTCGTCGTGTTCGAGTGGCACTATCGGCACGCGTTGGCGTTCGAGCCAGTTGAGCGCGGTGTTCGTCGCGATGCGATGAATCCACGGCGCGAACGGGCGCGTCGCATCGAACGAAGCGAGCGCGTTGAACGCGCGCACGAACGTTTCTTGCGTCAGATCGCGCGCGGTCTCGCGTTCGCCGACGAGACGATACGCGATGTTGTAGACGGCGGCTTGATGCCGCCGCACCAATTCGCCGTAGGCGTCGCGTTCTCCCGCGCGCGTGCGCGCCACCAGTTCGCTGTCCGACGCGTTTGCAAATGATTCCATTCAAAGTGTCCGAATCAAATTTCTGCACCGCGCATCGCATAGTGTCTCTAATGTTATATACAGCAGGGCACAGAAAAAGTTGCAGGGTGTCAGATTATCGAGCATAATATTATCTCAAATTCGACGAGCAGGAAAAATCATCCGAAGCGAATCTTGGCTGTCCTGCGCGGTCGTGGTATACTGTCACCAGAATTTCTTGCAGAGGCGATGCCAACCCAATGTCTCAAAAAAACACTTGTGTTAGTTGTTCAAATATAGCATTCATCAAATACTGGGGCAATCGTGATGCCACGCTGCGTATTCCATTGAACGATTCTATCTCGATGAACTTGAGCAATGCAACTACCACCACCACTGTCGAGTTTGATGCGAACCTGAACAAGGATCACGTCATCGTTGGCGGAACAGAGGCGAACGAGGCAACCCGTAAACGTGTCATCGCCCATCTCGATCGCGTGCGCGCGCTGGCAAAAATCGAATTCAAAGCGCGGATGCAATCGCAAAACAGTTTTCCAACCGGCGTAGGTATTGCGTCAAGCGCGAGTGCATTTGCGGCACTTTCAGTTGCCGCGACGCGCGCGGCTGGATTGGAATTGAGCGAACGCGAATTATCCATCCTCGCGCGGCAAGGTTCCGGCTCTGCCGCCCGTTCCATTCCCGCCGGTTTTGTCGAATGGTATAGCGGAACCCAAAGTGCCGACTCGTACGCTGTGAGCATCGCGCCGCCGGAATACTGGGACTTGCGCGATGTCATTGCTATCGTTAGCGTCGAGGAAAAAAAAGTTGGCTCGACTGATGGACACGCCGCCGCGCCCACCAGTCATTTTCTGGCGGAACGAATCAATGCACTTGCTTCACGTTTTCAAAGAATCCGTCGCGCATTGCTGGCGAGGGATTTAGCGATGCTTGGGCCTGCCCTCGAAGAGGATGCGGTTGAGTTGCACATGATGGCGATGACATCGGTGCCGCCGATTTTTTACTGGACGCCGGGAATGGTGCGTGTGATTCAAGCCGCGCATCATTGGCGTGCCGAAGGACTCGCGGTGTACTTTACGCTCGATGCTGGACCGAACGTGCATTTGATTTGTGAGGCGAAAGACGCAGACCAAATTGCATCACTTGTAAAAGAAATCGAAGAGGTGCAACGGGTGATTGTCAATGCGCCGGGCGGCGCGGCACACTTGATCGCGCAACATTTATTCTGAGTGCAAAGACGGCGGCATATTCGATGCCGCCGTCGCGCTTTACGTTTTATTCTGATGTGGTATAATATCAGCGCTCCGTTTTGAAGCGAAAGGAAAGTGTAGTGGATACTCTTTTGTCAGGTGGCACAAATCTGTTGATATTTGTGGGGATGCTTGGCATTCTCGTTTTCGTTCACGAGCTTGGTCACTTTGCGGTAGCCAAGCGTCTGCGCGTCCCGGTTTTTGAATTTGGCTTTGGTTTTCCTCCGCGCGTTTTGCGCTTTCGACGCGACAACGGCTGGATCGAATTGCAGGGTCGCCGCATCATGATCCCGCGCGATTTCGCGGTGCCGCAGAATCTGGTCGCCGGGATGCGCGTGGCGTACAAAACGAAAATCGAAAACGACCGCGAAGTCTTGACAAGTTTGAACATCGTGGAAGAAGGCGATTCGACACCGTCGAGTTTCGTGCAGTACTTTGACCCTGGGACGGAATACACCATCAACGCGATTCCGCTCGGCGGCTTTGTACGCTTGGTGGGCGAAGAAGATCCAAACGTGCCCGGCGGTTTTGCCACCGCCAAACCCTCGGTGCGCGCGCCGATTCTGCTCGCCGGCGTGGCGATGAATTTTATCCTCGCCTTCATCGTGTTTTCGATTACCGCATTTGTCGTGCCGCCGTACGTTACCGTGCAAACGACGCGCGTCGTCGCGGTGGTCCCCGAATCACCAGCCGCGTTGGTCGGGCTGAAACCCAACGACACGATTGTTGCCGTCAACGGCATTGATGTGCAAAATAATTTTCCAGCGCTGAGCCAATCGTTGCGTCAGAACGCCGGGAACGAAATAACCCTCACCGTCGTACGCAACAATCAAACGCTCGACCCGATCAAAGTGACGCCGCGCAAAAATCCGCCGCGCGGTGAAGGACCGCTCGGGATATCGCTCGATGGCTGGCTGGGTTTGCGCGTGTCGGACGTCGCGCCGGGTTCGGTGGCGGAGCGCGCCGGCGTGCGCGCCGGTGATGTGTTGATTTTTATGGTCGATCCCAAAGGGCGCCCGTTGCGTGATCAAAACGAACTTGCGTCGTTCACGCAATCGCACACGGGTTGGAAAATCGAATGGCGGATCGCGCGTGGCACGCAGGTGTCCGCCCCGATTACGGTTCAGATTCCCGAACAGATCGATAGTCGCAATGCGACGCTCGGTTTGAATCTTACGACGTCATTCGTCGATGCGCCGATCCGAGCGGCGCAAGAAATGGGCTTGGTGATCGCGTCGATTCCAACAATGTTTGGGCAGTTGTTTGCCGGCACCGCGCCGGCGAATGCGTTCGTCGGTCCGCTTGGCATTTATCAAGTTACCGGCGAAGTGGCGCAACGCGGCGGTATGATCGCGTTGTTAGAACTGCTCGGACTGTTGAGTTTGAATCTAGCCATCGTGAATATTTTGCCATTGCCCGCGCTCGACGGCGGTCGTTTGGTCTTTGTTGTGTTGGAATGGTTGCGCGGCGGCAAGCGCATCGATCCACGCCGAGAAGGAATGGTGCATCTCGTCGGCATCGCCGTTTTGCTTGGCTTGATGGTTTTGGTTTCTGTGTTCGATGTGCAACGGATGCTCGCTGGTCAACCGATTTTGCCTGCGCCGTAGAAAAAACCTTGCCACAGATTGATCGTTCGCTTCAACATCAGGACGATTCACCGCGCTGTCCGAATTGCGGAAAACGCATCGGCGCGGAAATGACGGCTTGCCCGGCGTGCGGTTATGAATTACTGCCGCATCGTTCGCGCATTACTTGCAAACGATGCGGCAGTCGCATTCCCGCCGATTCTGTCAAATGTCCGCGATGTAATCACGACCCGCGTGCGGAACGCATTCCGCCGATTGTTCTGCGTCTCATTGCGATTTTCGCTGGCAGCGTAATTTTGGTTTGCATCGGCTGGATAATTTTTCGCGTCGTGACGACAAATGTGGCGGGACAGTTCCTGGGTTTGAATCAACCCACGCGCGTGCCGACGCAAGTGATTCAAGTCATTTACGTCGTCGCTTCGCCGGTGCCGCCCACTGCCACGCTCGCGCCATCGCCGACGCCAACGAAACCGATTTCTCCAACCGCCACCCGGCGCGGTGCGCCGGCGGCGACCAGCATTCCAAAGCCCACGCCGATTCCGCCCGGTTTTTATCCGGCGATTGCGTTGAATGCGCCGGCAAATACGGCAGTCTACGGCGGCGCCAATGCGGTGATCGTTTTGGAATGGCAAGCGGTTGCGCCCAACGGCTTGAAAGAAAACGAGTGGCACGAAATCAAACTGAATTTCACCGGGCGCGATAATCAACCGGCGGAGCGCAAGAGTTACACCAAAGAAACGCGCTGGATCGTTTCGCCAGATCTGTACCGCGAAATCTCGCCGACCGCCCGCACGTTCAATTGGACGGTCAACATCGTCCGCGTCGATGGCTTTGACCCGCTCGCGTCGCTCACCCGCACGCCGATCACGGTGGGCAGTTCGACGCGGACGTTTATCTGGAATCCGTAAAAATATTTTTCACCGCTGAGAATACAAAGAGCGCAGAGATTATTTTTATCAAAATCTTTCTCCACGATCTCCGCGTTCTCGGCGGTAAATTCCAACAAGGAGTATGATGGAACGTCAAGTTATTCACACCGAACACGCCCCCAAAGCCATTGGACCGTACTCACAAGCGATTCGCGTCGGCGAGTTTATTTTCTGCGCCGGGCAAACGCCCATCGACCCGGCAACCGGCAATCTCGTCGATGGCAACATCGAAGAGCAAACGCGCCGCGTCTTGCAAAATTTATCTGAGGTTTTGAAAGCCGCCGGCACGTCGATGGAGCGCGTGGTCAAGACAACGGTTTTTCTGCTCGATATGAATGATTTTGTACGAATGAACGCCGTCTATGCAGAATTCTTTCTGACGAATCCACCGGCGCGTTCAACCGTGCAAGTGGCGCGCCTGCCCAGAGACGCGCGTGTGGAAATCGAGTTGATTGCGTTAGCGCAGTAGTGGTCGGTGGACAGAAAAAACCGGATGCGCATTGCACCCGGTTTTTCTTTTCTATTCACTGTCCACCGGCCACTGTTCACTATTTGCGTTCCACGTACTGTTTCTTGTAATACTCCATATATTCGCCGCTCTTCAACTTGCGCCACCACCACTCGTTCTCCACGTACCACTGGACTGTTTTCGATAACGCTTCTTCAAACGTGTTGCTTGGTTCCCAACCGAGCGCGCGCAACTTGCGCACGTCGAGTGCGTAACGGCGGTCGTGGCCCGCACGATCTGGCACGTGCTGAATCAGCGATTCCGGCTTACCCAGCATCTTCAAAAGCATTTTCGCCATCACGATATTTGGCGTTTCTTGGCCGGTGCCCACGTTGTACGTCTCACCAATCTTACCGTGATGCAAAACCAGGTCGATCGCTTCGCAATGATCGATGACGTACTGATAATCGCGTACCTGTTTGCCATCGCCGTACAACGGCAAGGGTTTGTTGTCGATGGCATTCGTCACAAAGAGCGGCACGGCTTTTTCTGGATACTGGTATGGTCCGATGTTGTTCGCGCCGCGCGTGATCGTCGCGCCGACGCCATGCGTGATATAGTACGCATGAATCAACAAATCGCCGCCGGCTTTGGATGCCGCGTACGGCGAACGCGGCAGTAATCGATCATCTTCCAGCGACCGACCTTCCGCAACCCAGCCGTACACCTCGTCCGTACCAACTTGATGATACCGCAAGCCAAATTTCTTTGCCGCTTCGAGCAAAACGTACGTGCCGTAAACATCGGTCATGATAAATGCGTCCGCGTTCATAATCGAACGGTCGACGTGCGTCTCCGCCGCAAAGTTGACGATGGTATCGATCTTGTGCTGGGTTACCGCGCGCTCAACCGACGCGGCGTCGCAAATATCGCCGCGCACAAACGTGTAACGTGGATTTTTTTCGACATCGCGCAAATTGTCGAGATTGCCGGCATAGGTCAACTTGTCGTACACGATGGTGTGGTAAGTGGGATATTTTTTCAAAAGATACCGCACAAAATTCGAGCCGATAAAACCCGCGCCGCCGGTGATCAACAGATTCTGCATAACTTCCTCAAGTTAAAATTTTCTGCCGCGCATCGCTTGACCATCTTCAAATAACGCGGCGAGGTCTTCCGGCGTCAATTGATACGTGTCGCGTTCACCGGCGTGCTCGCCTTGCAGCACCACGCCTTGCAAGACCAAGCCCTCGTCCGTTTCCAGAATTCGAATTTCACTCAGGTTCGCGCGCTCGATGTACTGACCAATCACGCGCAAGATTTCCGAATAGCGCAAGAACGTGCTGCCGTGTTTGGGCTTTCGCATATCATACTCCTTTTGCCAACCGTTCGAGTTCCTCAATCGACAGTACGTGCGTCTCCGTGCGGCGGCCTGTATCTTCGTGCGCTTCGAACAACGCGGTGCCCACGATGAGAATGCCGTGTTCAAATTCCATCACGCACACATCGCTGAGTTTCTTTTTGGCGATGTAATGTCCCACAGTTGCCATCAATTTGGGATAATCCAATTTCGAATGTCTTGCCGGAGCCATTGGCTTCCTCCTTAAATACCGACTTTGCTATGATCGCCAATCATCAATTTGAGTGTTTGAGTGTGCCCGCCCGCGCGCGCGATTTCGGCATTGCGTCCGATCAAACTATCTGCCAGGCGTTTGGACAATTCGCCGACGCGACTGTATTCCAACACAACACTGTTTTCGATTTCGCAATGCTGCACCACGCAATCGTGATAGATCGACGTGTACGGACCGACAAACGCATGCTCGATGCGCGTGCGCTCGCCGATAATCGCGGGACCGCGAATCGTGCTGTTAATGATGACCGCATCTTTTTCGATGACGACGCGCCCCTCGATCACCGAGGCGGCATCGACTTGCCCGTGATTCTCTGACTCGACGATATCTAACACCAGTCGATTGGCTTCCAAGATGTCGGACATTTTGCCGGTGTCGATCCACCAGCCGGTCAATTGATGCGCGCGCACGTTCAATTTTTTATCGATGAGGTACTGAATCGTGTCGGTGATTTCCAACTCGCCGCGCGCGGACGGCTTGATGGCATTCACTGCTTCAAACACGTTGTGGTCGAACATATAAATGCCGATAACCGCGTATGGCGAAATGAATTGCTTGGGTTTTTCCACCAGCCGAATCACGCGCCCGTCGCCGTCCAAGACCGCGACGCCCATCGAACTGGGATCCTCCATTTTGTAGAGGATGATTTGCGCATTCATTGCCGCGTCGCGGAACGCGTTTACTTGCGGCGCGATCCCGTTGCGAATAAAGTTATCGCCCAGAAACAAGACAAACTTGTCGTCGCCGATGTACGGTTGCGCGATCTTGATGCCGTGCGCAATTCCTTTGGGCGCGTCTTGCAAAATGTAATCGATGCGCGCGCCGAATTTGGTACCATCGCCGACCGTTTGCTTGACTTGCTCGCCGGTTTCCGGGCTGATGATAATGCCAATGTTGGTGATGCCGGCATCGACCAGGTTTTTGATGGCGTAGAACAACACCGGCTTGTTGCCGACCGGCACAAGTTGTTTGGCGCCAGTGTACGTAAACGGACGCAGGCGCGTGCCTTTGCCGCCGGAAAGAATGAGACCTTTCATCCGGATTTTTCCTCGCTCGAATAATATTGATACAAACTCGCTTCGCCCTTGACGTTCGTCAGCACCGTGCCGATCAAATGCGCGTTCACTTTATCGAGTAATGCTTTGGCTTTTTTCGCGTGATCGCGTTTCGTTTTGCCCGCACTGACGACAAGCAACACGCCATCGACTTTGGATGCCAGCAACGCCGCGTCGGTTACCGCAACCACCGGTGGTGCGTCGAACAAAACAATATCGGCTTGCTTTTGTAACGCGGCAATCACTTCACCCATCCGGCGCGACGCGACGAGTTCTGCCGGGTTTGGCGGAATGGTCCCGCTCGTGAGCAACCACAAATTTTGTACCGTCGTGTCTTGCAGCGGCGGCTTGCTCATCAACGCATCGTCGCGCATCATATCGGTAAAGCCGGGCGTCGCGCGCGCGTTGAACAATTGATGGAGCGAGGGGCGGCGCAAATCGCAATCGACCAGGATCACGCGCTTGCCGGCTTGCGCAATCGCGACGGCCAGATTTGCCAGCGTCGTCGATTTGCCTTCTTCCGGCGCGGCGGACGTGACGACCATCGACCGCAACGGTTTATCGAGCGACGAAAATTCAAGATTCGTGCGCAACGTGCGAAACGCTTCGCTGATGGGTGAACGTGGATTGGAGATGGTAATCAAAGTGGCGGTACGCTCTTCAGGCATTTGAAACTCCGTGAGCCGGCGAGGCGCGCGCCGGTTTTTTGCGCGCTTCGGCGTCGAGCGTTGGAATGGAACCCAGCACGGTGACGCCGATGACACGTTCGATGTCTTCGCTGGAACGAATAATGTCCGAGTCGAGCCATTCTAAAACGAAAACGATCAGCAATCCGATCAGTGCGCCCAACACCGCGCCCGCCAAAACGTTGATGGAGGTTTTGGGCGAAAAAATCTCCGGCGAGGTGGCGTTGTTCAGTAAATTGACCAACACACGGTCGCGCTGATCGATCTGCAAATTTTCTTGATTGTGAAACGACACAAAAACTTCGGCGAGCGTTTGCGCCATCTGGGCGGCGGTTGCCGGCAACGGATGCCGCGCTTCGATTTCAATCGTCAGTGTCGATTCGTCGGCGTTGAAATTCGTTTGGCTGACGAATTTTTGCGTCGATACGTCAAGCTGTAATTTGTCGATGACTTGTTGTGTGATTGCTGGCGATTGCATTTGTTGGACGTAGAGCCGCAACAAATTTTTGATTGCCAGTGTTTGTCCGTAATCGGAGGGGCGCGACGGCACGGTGGAAAGTTTCACCGATGATTTATAAATGGGGGTTTGCAGTTTGCTGAACGCGTACGCACTGCCGGCGGCAATGACCACGAGTAACAGAATGATCCAACCGCGTTTCAACAGCACGCGCGCGTAATCTTGCAATTGCATGTCTGACTCCTAACCTTTGGATGACGGAGAGTATTTTACCACAAGTATGTTACTAGACAAGTCAGGATTGTCATTGCGAGCAAAGCGAAGCCATCCTTCAATTCGCTCTTTGCGAGATTGCCTTGTCGGCACGCTTCGCGAACGTCTCCTCGCAATGACACCCGGGTTTCATTTGCCACGCGGAATTTCGCCGATGACGCGCAAACCTAACTGTTCCGCGTCGCGCGCGTCGCGCACCGACGTATCGAGGTAATCGACGATGAACGCGAGCGCGACGGCGGCAAGCAACGCGATAGCGACGCGAATCGGAATGTCCATTTGCTCGCGCAAGGATTTGCCGATTGCCGCAACGACCGGTCGGTCGATCACCGTCAGCGTTGCGCCGGTCGAACCGAGTTGCGCAAAGTACTTGGCGTTGTTCTCGCTCAAATTTTTCACCGCCGCATCCGCGATTTTTTGTGCTTGCTCCGGATTGCCCCACACAATCGACATCGACATCAAGCGGCGTTGTTTTTCGATTGCTGCGGAAATGTTGCCTTTGCGAACCTTAATGTCGCCGGTATTCATTTTCGCCAACACGGCGTTCACATCATCGGCAAAGACATCGCTTTGAATGATCTCGACAAAATCATCGCGGATATATTCCGACGCTTGATACGCGGTGAGAATCGGATCATAGCCGGTCGCTTTTTCCGGCGCGAGCGCATTGACGCCAATCGTAAATCGCACGCTCGCCGAATACATCGGCGGCGATTGTGGACGCATCAGCCAACTCGCCGCGCCAACGACGACGGGCAGGGCGACGATGAGCCACCAAAAGCGAAACAAGACTCGCGCGTAATCTTTTAGTTCCATTGCGACTCCAAGTGCAATAGTGCGTTAGTTAGAAATTATTGCACTAACGCACTATTGAACTATTGCACTAACTCACTCAACTTGCTCTTGAATACCTCAACACCAAACTTTTCCGCGTGCCGGCGAATTGTCGCCGCATCAAATTTGTGATCATCGAACTGACGGACAACATTCGCCAACGATGATGTGGTTGGTTCGCGGAAAAATTCGCCGGTAACACCATCGATGATCGAATCGAGCGCGCCGCCAGCGGCAAACGCGATCACCGGCTTGCCGCACGCGCCGGCTTCGAGCGGCGTGATGCCAAAATCCTCTTCGCCCGGAAAAACGAACGCGCGGCATCGCGCCAGCAATTCTTTTGCTGTTTCGTCCGGCACGCGCCCCAGAAATTGCACGTTCGATTTCGCCATCGCTTGCAAACGCGGACGGTCGCGCCCGTCGCCGGCGATGATGAGCGGCAACTCCAGTTCGTTGAACGCTTGCACCGCGAGATCGATGCGTTTGTACGGGACGAGCCGCGACAGAATCAAAAAGTAATTGTCGTGCGTCCGCGAAACTTGAAAACGATCAACATCGACCGGCGGATAAATGATCGTCGAGTCGCGCTGATAATATTTGGCAATCCGCTCGCGCACGACTTGCGAAATCGCAATGAATTGCGAAACGCGATTTGCCACGCGGCGATCCCATTCACGCAATCGGCGGATGAAGAGCGGCAGGACAAGTCGTGGCAAGCGTCCAATCCGTTCGCGTTCGATGTAATCGTCGTACGTCCAAAGAAATCGCGCGGGTGTGAGACAGTAGCAAATGTGGCGCGCGCCGGATGGAACGCGAATGCCGTGCGCGAACGCGCTCGTGATGCTGATTAACGTATCGTACCCGGCAAAATCAAATGACTCGAACGCGGCGGGATACAATGGCAAAAGTAAACGTTGATTATGCACCGGCACGCGGTTGAGAAACGATGTGCGAATGTCCCACGTCTGGTATGTTGCCGGAAACGCGGGCGGCCAAAACGCCGAGGTAAAGACCGGCGCGTTCGGAAACAAAGCGTGTGCGGCTTCAAGGACGCGTTCTGCGCCGCCGTACTGAGTGAGATAGCTTGCGACCAGAGCAACTCGCATCGATTGGTAGTATATCGCAAAGCCAGATGCGACGCAAACTTGGAATTTTCAGTTGCATCCATCTTGACAAATAGCAACAATCATCGTAGAATTCAATTGTCCCGTTAGGTGACGAATGCCTATCGCGCGAAAATTGCGATAGGCATTTTTCTTGACCCCGGCAACTGAATCGCTCGTCGTTCGACCGCTTGATCAATCTCAACGTGGAGGTGCGCGATGTTCGGTTCCACTCTGCTTCG
>DAOTXS010000060.1:0-87226 GCA_034435055.1 Anaerolineae bacterium
CGCCGCGCAAGGGTGGTTTGTCGGTTTACGGCACGAACGTGCTGATGAACTTGCTCAACCCGATCGGCGGAATGCCTACTCGCAATTCCCAGGATGTGTACTTTGAAGGACACGAAAAGATCAGCGGCGAGTACGTCAAGCAAAATATTCTCGTCGATGATCCAACTTGCCACGCGTGCCCGGTCGCGTGCAAGAAAGAAATTGAAATCAAGGAAGGTCCCTTCAAGGGTCTGCGAATGGAAAGCGTCGAGTACGAATCGGCGTGGGCGTTTGGCGCGAACTGCGGCAACGATAACATCGCCAGCATCGCCAAGTTGATCGATCAATGCAACGATTACGGCTTTGACACCATCGAGATGGGTAATGTTCTGTCGGTTTATCAAGAAGCGACGCAACGCGGCTATGTGAACGGCGCGGGCGGCTTGAAGTTTGGCGATTATATGGCGATGGTGGCGACTGTCGATCAGATTGCTAAACGTGAAGGCATCGGCGATGTGTTGGCAGAAGGCACGATGCGCGCGGCAAAGAAATGGGGACACCCGGAAATCGCGATGACGTGCAAGGATCAAGCGATCCCGGCGTACGATCCGCGCGGCTTGAAAGGGATGGGCATCGTTTACGCGACAAGCAATCGCGGCGCGTGTCATCTGCGCGGGTACACCCCCGCCGCCGAAGTGGTCGGCAATGTGTTGGGGCCGGCCACGGTGAGCGATCCGCTGGCGTGGAAAGGCAAAGGTGAACTCGCGGCGATCTTCCAAAACGTGCACGCGGTAACCGATTGTCTCGATGTCTGCAAGTTTGCAACGTTTGCGGAATCGATGGACACGTTTGCGGCGCAGTACACGGCGTACACCGGCATCGAAATGACCGGCGGCGATCTGGTAAAAGCAGGCGAGCGCGTTTACAACTTGGAACGCTACTACAATAACCTCGCCGGCTTCCGCGAAGGGAGCGACACGCTCCCGGAACGCTTCCTCAAAGAACCGTCGCAACAAAAGGGCTCAAAGGGTCATATCTGCGAACTGCCGGAAATGCTGGAGGAGTATTACAAAGCACGCGGCTGGGTCAATGGTGTGGTGCCGGAAAGCAAGTTAAAGGAACTGGAGATTTTGTAAGCGCGGGAAACTGGGGCGACTGCGAAAGTGGTCGCCCCTCGAATTTGCATCGGCAGGTGCAAAAGTTGAAAGAGTAACGAAGGAGGAGAGCATGCCTAAAGATCGCTCGGATTCGGGTCGCGCCGAGGATAAAAAAGTAGAATGCCCGGTCTGCGAGGGTAAAAAAGAGATCAAGTATTGGAGAAGGGCAAGTGATAAAGACCCGCATTGGGTAACAAGAGATTGCCCAAAGTGTAAAGGCACGGGTAAGATCGATCCCGGTATGAAGCGAGTTCCCAACCACCCCAAAGAAAAATGTCCCATCTGCAATGGGCACGGCAAAATCATGATAGTTAGAGATGATAATGAGTCGGAGTGGAAGCAAAAAGAATGCCCGGAGTGCGATGGAACGGGGAAGGTTTAGGGAGATACGAAAAACTAGCAGGGTTAGCCCATCCTATTTGCAATACAACGGCGAGGGAATCTACTCCCTCGCCGTTTATTTTTCATCCGCGTTCGTCTGCGTTTGTCCGCGTCCAAAGCATTTTCACATCGCGCCCAGACTGGGGCGCATCAACAGCACTTCGTCCCCATCGTGAATCGGCGCATCCAAACCGCCGATGAATTTCGCAGAGCGTCCGTTGACCATCACACCTGAACGGAAAATGAATTTCTCATCGTCGTCCAAGAGAATATCGCGGACGTTGTACTGAACAAAAATCCCGCGCAACAAATCGCGCAGAGTTGTCCCCTCGAAAGTAAAATCCACCGACCCCGTTGCGGTTCGCGCCCAAAACTCGCCGGTGAATTTGAGAATGATTCGTGTTGTCATCACAACATCAGGAACGGATGAATCAACACGACTTCGCTTCCGTCCTGAATTGCTAGATTCATATCGCCGGTGACTTCTAGGAAATGTCCATCGACGATTATACGCGAATAGGGAATGACGCGATCCTGCTCATCCAAAATCAAATCGCGCACGGGGTATTCCACAAAAAATGCTCGGAGCAATTCGCCCAGCGTCTGCCCGGCAAAAGCAAAATCGATGCGGTATGTACCGAGCCGATTCCAAACATCGCCCGTAAACTTGAGCGTGACCCGGGTCATCGTCAACCCTCCTCCTCGCGCACTCCCGCGCACGTTTATCCTCCGCCGACCGGCGGAAAGACATCCAGCGTATCGCCGTCCTGCACCGGCGTATCGATGCCCTGCGGCAAGAACACCGATTGTCGCCCGTTGATGAACACGTGAATGTGATCGTACACCTCGCCCGCCGCATTCCAAATTTTTTCGGCGAGCGCGGGGCGCGCGCGCGTAACCGATTCCAACGCGGCGCGTGCGGTCGTCGATTTAGCGATTTCCACGTGGACCGTTTTCCCACCGGCGAGCGGGCGCAGGTCGGCGTAAAAATTTATCCGCATCCACTTTCTCCGCCAATGATTATATCACAAATTTCAATCCGCGAATCTCCGACATACCGCGCCTAATTTTCCAACTCGCCCCGTTCATTGTATAATCGTCTTGATGCATTATCTGTTCTTGCTATTCATCCTGCTCGCCGTAACATCGTGCGACACACCTCCACCCACTTGCGTGCTTCGGCTTGCCACAACGACGAGTACCGCCGATTCCGGGTTGCTCGCATTTATTCTGCCGGACTTTGAAAAGCAATTTCATTGCCAAGTCGATGTGATTGCCGTCGGCACCGGGCAGGCCATTGCCATGGGTCAACGCGGCGACGCCGATGTTTTGCTCGTGCATGATCGCGCCGCCGAAGACAGGTTCGTTGCAGACAAGAACGCACGCGAACGCTTCGACGTGATGTACAACGATTTCACCATCGTCGGGCCTAAGAACGATCCAGCCAAAATCTCCGGAATGAAATTGTCGAAGGATGCGTTCAAAGCAATCGCGGACACGCAATCGACGTTTGCGAGCCGCGGCGACCGGAGCGGCACGAACAGTAAAGAGTTGAGCATTTGGTCGTCGTTGAATATCACACCGACCCAAGAACTGCCGTGGTACAACGCGCTGGGTCAAGGAATGGGCGACACACTTTTATTTGCAAACGAAAAAGGCGCATACACGCTAACTGACCGTGCGACGTGGCTCGCGCAACAATCCAAATTGCCAAATCTCACCATTCTGGTCGGCGGCAAAGACATTGGCGAAAACGCCGATAAGGATTTGCACAATCCGTACGGCGCGATGGTAGTTAACCCGGAAAAATTTCCCAGCGTCAAGTCTGAACTGGCAACGAACTTGGTCCAATGGATGATTTCGGTTGACACGCAGAAATTGATCGCTAACTACGGCAGCGATAAATTCGGCTCGCCGTTGTTTTATCCAAATGCAAAATGACGGATGACCGATGACCAAAATTCTTCGGTCATCTTTTTCCGCCATCCATCCTGGGTCTATTCAATGAACGAACTCGTTTCCGGCTTTATTCAAGCCATTCAACTTATTTTATCCTTCGACCCCGCGCTCTACGAAATCATTTTTCTTTCGCTGCGCGTCAGCGGCATTGCGTTGTTTATCAGCATCGTCGTCGGCGTGCCGGTGGGCGCGGCGTTGGGATTGTCCCGCGTCCGCGCGCGCGGTTTTATCACCGCGCTGCTCTACACCGGGATGGGTTTGCCGCCGGTCGTCGTCGGCTTGTTCGTCTACTTGATGCTCTCGCGTTCGGGTCCCTTTGGCGAACTTGCGTGGTTGTTCACACCCAACGCGATGATCGTCGCGCAAGTCATCATCGCGTTGCCGCTCGTCACCGGCTTGACGATGAGCGCGGTGCAAAGCGTCGACCCGGCATTGCGCTTGCAGGTGCGTTCGCTCGGCGCAACGCGATGGCAGGAAACGTGGGCTGTCTTGCGCGACGCGCGCATCGGCGTTGTGGCGGCGATTGTCGCGGCGTTCGGCGGCATCATCTCCGAAGTGGGCGCGGTGATGTTGGTCGGCGGCAACATCGAAGGCAAGACGCGTGTGCTGACGACGGCGATTGTGTTGAACACGCGCACCGGCGATTTTGTTTTGGCGATGGCTTTGGGAATTATTTTGCTAGCACTCGCGTTCCTTGCGAATGTGGCGATGCTGAGATTGCAAGGTAAAAGCTAAAAAGGCAAAAGTTGGATACGACGATCTATCGAATTGAAAATTTGAAGAAAACTTACGGCGCGCGGACGATTCTCGATGTCGAACATTTGGAAATTGGCGCGGGAGAAATTCTAGCCATCGTGGGACCAAGCGGCGCGGGGAAATCGACGTTGTTGCGTTTGCTCAATTTCTTGGAAACGCCGACGAGCGGAAATTTATTTTATCAAGGTCAATCGATCAACGGCAGTTTATCGATTGAGACGCGCCGCCAAGTTACCACCGTGTTTCAACGTCCGATGCTGTTGCGCGATTCGGTGCGCGCGAATGTCGCGCACGGGCTGAGTTTGCGCGGGCAACGTGGCGACGGACGCATCGACGAAATTCTCGTGCGCGTTGGCTTGCGCGAGCTGGCGAATACGCCAGCGCAGAAACTTTCCGGCGGTGAGATGCAACGCGTTGCGCTTGCGCGCGCGCTCGTCATCGAACCGCACGTGTTACTGCTCGATGAGCCGACCGCGAACCTCGATCCGTACAACGTCGGCTTGATCGAGGAAATCGTGCGCGAACACAACCGCGCGCGCGGAACGACCATCGTTTTGGTTACGCACAATGTGTTTCAGGCGAAACGACTCGCGCATCGTGTTGGCTTGATGTTGTCTGGCAAAATCATCGAAGTGCAAAACAATCCCGCGTTCTTCGATTCTCCGTCCGACCCGCGTACCGCCGCATTCGTGCGCGGCGAAATGGTTTATTGATTCGCTGTCGATCATTCCCCGCGTGAAATTAAAAACCGCGCAGTCTTTTGCGACGGCGCGGCGATGCATTCAAACACGCTCACTTGACGATTGTGCGAATGAACGCGATCACATCGTACAAATCTTGATCGGTGAGTGCCGGGTTGCCGCCTTTGGGCGGCATATCCACTTTGGTTGTGTTAAGCGGATCGCTGGCGGGTCGGCCTGTTTTCAAAAAAGCAAGGAACTGATCATCGGTCATCCCTTTGACGAATGTGCTGGTGGTAAAATCTTTGCCCAAACTGGGAATACCTTTGCCTTCTGCACCGTGACACGCCGAGCAGGTGCCGGCAAAAACAGTTTTGCCTCTCGTTGCATTACCTTTCGATTGCGGCGCGGACGCGGCGCCTCCGCCGCACGCGGACAGCGCGAGTGCAATGATGCCCAATAACGAAAACGCGACAAGCAAGCGAATTTTCATCTATCCTCCTTGAAATTTGAATTTCTGTGCGTATGATAGCACAATTCAGAATGCATTCCAAATCGCCCGAAAAACCGCCCGCCACACAAAGAGAAAAACCGCGCCAAAGCCCAACGTTGCCACGATGAACATTGTTGGAATCACCGCGCGTCCAAGAATCGCCGAACGCAAAAGCAAACCGAACAACGCGGCAACGAACCACGCATTCAACGTGCGCGCCAAAAACGGTGCGCTGCGAAACGATTCATCGATGCGAAGCGCACCGAGCCACCACGCGGCAATCGTCCACGGAATCGCAAAGGCGATGATGTTGGGCAACAAGCCGGGCAATGGATTGATCGGATCGATAGTTTCGTGTTCGCGTTGCCCCACGAGGACAAACAAACTCAGCGCGATCAAATCGCCGAGGAGAAGAATGATCGAGGCATAACGTTTCATAACTCAATTCAAACCGGGCAAACGAAAACGGCGTAGTTGCAAACCGCCACGCCGTTCATCGCTTGAATGGTAGAAAATTAGAACGCCGCCAGTGCATCTTTCTGATCTTTGTGGATGTCGAGAAACATATCCATCCCCGACATACTCAAGACATCAGCCACGCGCTTGGAAACACTCGCCAATTTCAGATGGGGTGATTTGGCGTTACCCGCCATCATTGCTTTGCGCAAATCGGTTTGTTCGGCTTCGGTGTGCAACAGGTTAAAGAGATTCGTGAGCGCGCGCAAACCGGCACTACTCATATACGGCACGTTAGTCAGATCGAGAACGATATTCTTGGCGCCGCCGGTGATTTCCGCCCGCGCGCGATTCTCAAACTGTTCGTACGTGGATGCATCGAGATTCCCCTGGAGGCGCAACACCGTGACCGGCACGCGCGCCTGTCCATGCGAGACTATGATTTCCATTCGCTCCTCCCCCTTTGATCTGCCAGCGATTCTAGCGTGGATTGTTAGGCGTGTCAATAGCCCCGGGCGATTTTACATTTTGCACTTCTCCGCGCTCTATGCTATCATCCCCCCGCGATGAAAACTTTAATCGACCTTTGGCACACCAAACGCGACGCGCTCCTCGCCGCACTGCTGTTCGTCGGCGCGCTCGCGTTGTACTGGCGCACGCTTGCGCCATCCGTCGTTTTTATCTTCGATGACACACTCGAAATGCAGTACGTCGTTCCGCGCCTCGGCATTCTGCATCCCACCGGTTATCCACTGTACGCGTTGCTCGGCAAACTGTTTACGCTGCTTGTCCCGCTCAATGATGTCGCCTTTCGATTGAATCTCTTCTCCGCGTTTTGCGCCGCGCTTGCCGTTGTGTTCGTTTATCTCGTCGCGCGCCAACTCACCCAGCATCGCCTTGCCGCGCTGATTGCCGCGCTCACGTTTGCAGTCGGCGATGTGTTCTGGGCGCAAGCCGTTGCCGCCGAAGTGTATGCATTTCAAATGCTCCTCGCCGCATGCTTGTTGTATCTCACTTTACACTACGGATCACGCATCACGCATCACGCATTTTTTGCACTTGCGTTTTCGATGGGTCTCGCACTCACTCATCACCGCCTCATCGTTCTACTTTTCCCAGCCATTGCCATTTACCTTTTACTCATTAACCGCAATCTCCTGCGCGATTTCAAAACACTCGCCCGCGCCGCCCTTGCTTTCCTTTTGCCTTTGAGTTTGTATCTTTATCTGCCTTTGCGCGCGTCCGTTGGTTCCGCCGATGGCACGTACGACAATACGCTGACGGGTTTCTTGGCGTGGGTGTTGGCGTCGCAATACACCGCGTTCCTCACCGAAAATCCATTGCACGTAACGCGCGAGGCAACGTACTATTTGGCGTTGTTTCAGAATCAACTCACCCTCGCCGGTCTTGCACTCGCGCTAATTGGCGTGGTAGCGTTGTTACGCAAACCGCGCGAATGGATGTTGCTCAGCATCGCGCTTGCTACCACTGCCGGCTTTGCATTCAGCTATCGCACCGCCGATGTACAAGTCCATTTCCTAACGTCTTTTCTCTTGCTTGCACTCTTCCTCGCCGCGGGAATTGAGGCGTTATCGCAATTAATCACGCATCACGCATCACGCATCACGGCATCGCTCTTTCTTTTTCTCATTCCTCTCAATTTGTTGTTCACGAATTATTCACCGAACGATCTCTCGCAAAAATGGGATGTGCACGATTACGGCATCGACATTCTTGCGCAATCACTCGAACCGAACGCGACGATCATCGGCATCACCGGCGAGATGACGCTGATTCGCTACTTGCAAGAGAACGCCTCGTTGCGTCCCGATGTGCAGACGATTGCCGCCGATAAAGAAGCGCCACGCCTGCAAGCCATCGACGATGCACTGAAGCAGAATCGCGCAGTGTATCTCACGCGACCGTTGAAAGGTGCGCCGGAAAAATATTCGCTCGCGTCGGTTGGTCCGATTATTCGCGTCAATCCCAAACGAATTTCCGCCGCCAACCAACTCGACGCCGATTTTGGCGCGGCGAAATTGATCGGCTTTGATGCGCAAATGCTGAATCAGCGTATCGAAAATGGCAAGGTTTTTCGCGTGACGCTGTACTGGCGCGTCGAAGCAAAAATCGAGAACGACGCGCTCGTCTCAGTCAAAATTTTGCGGAGCGATCAACGGGTCTTTGGACAAAGCGATCATCGCCCGGTGCGCGATGCGTATCCAACAACGACGTGGCGTCCCGGCGAAATCATCGCCGACACGTACGATGTGCCGATTCATCTCGGCGTAACGCCGGGTGAGTACACCATCAACGTGACGATGTACGACGCGCAATCAAATGCGGTCATCGGTCGGCGCGATTTACCCAAAATCAAACTCGATGCCGATCTCACCGCGCCGCGTCGCGAGGCGTGGCACATCGCGCGCACAACCAACGCCGATTTTGGTGTGCTTTCGCTCGCCGGGTATTCGCTCAACCTCGACGCGCCGATTCGCCCGGGCGACGCGTTGCCGCTGACGTTGGTGTGGCGCGCGGGCTGGCAAAAATTGCCAGACGATTTGCTCACGCGCATCTGGCTCGAAGATGCACAAGGCAAACAAGTAACCAGCCGCGACAGTGTGCTGAGCGTTGGCTATCCGCCGTTCGAGTGGCAACCGAATATGTTCGTCCGCGATTTTCCCATCGTGCGTTTGCCAGCCAATCTCGTCGATGGTCGTTACGCGGTTAAACTTGCCATCGCGCAACAGAATGAATTGCGCGGCTCAACGCTATTGCCCTTTGTGCCAACGATTGTCGAGGTAGGAAACATCGAAATAAAAAATCGCGCGCGGCTGATGACAAGTCCCGTCATTTCCCGCGCGCTCGAATCGGCGTTCGACAAGAAAATCAAATTGCTCGGTTACGATTGGAAAAATGAATCAGCGCAACTCACGCTGTACTGGCGCGCGCTTGCGCTGATGGATACCCCGTACACCATTTTCGTCCATTTGATCGACGCTCAGAATCGCGTCGTCGCTTACGGCGATGCTGAACCCGGCAACGGCACATTGCCCACGACCGGTTGGATCGCGGACGAGTACATCATCGATCCGCACACGTTATCGTTGAACAACGTTCCCGCCGGCACATATACAATTGCCATCGGCGTGTACGATCCGGCGACTGGCGCACGCTTGAAAACCGGCGATGGACAAGAACGCGTGCTCATCGAGAATGTGAATGTGCGCTAGTCGATTTTACGTTTGCGTCTAGCCTTCGGCACGCCAAACGTGCGCGCCGCCGGCACAACGAACATCACCCCGGTGTGCGGTTGCATAAAATCACCGACAATTTTTTGCGTCGCCGCAATCACCTGCTCTAACACCGCGTCATCTTCTAGCACCGTGAACAACGTCCGGTTGTGCGATTCCTCTCCCTCCAACAGCGAACGCAAAGACGGTATCAATGGCACATCGTCCCGGCTAGTATGATCGAGAAACTTGCGCCTGCCGACACTTTCAAACACCGTGACGCCCGGCACGCCGGCCTCTTCCCATGCTTGCATAATCTCTGGAAATTTTTCAACCTGATCCAGAACGAGCACTAACAGATTCGCCATCGTTCAGCTCCTTGCGCGGAAAAACTCGCCGCAATAAAAGCGGCGTGATGAGAGTGGTTGCTAGCACCATCACCACCATCGTCGAATATACCGCTTGCGAAATGAACCCGTTACTGAGTTCGACTGCCGCAACGATCAAGCCCACCTCGCCGCGTGAAATCATGCCGACGCCGACACGCAACGCTTCGCGCGAATTAAAGCCGCCCAGTCGCGCGCCGACACCGCACCCGATCACCTTCCCGGCAATCGCCACGAGAATGATTGCCAGCGCAAACCAGACATCTCCACTATCGAGCGTGCGCGCATTCGCCTTGAGTCCAATGCCAATCAAAAACATCGGCACGAAGAAAGCGTAGGTCAGTGTGTGCATACCATCTTCGATGGTGCGCCGCACCGATGTGCGCGCAAAAAATACACCGGCAAGAAATGCGCCGGTGATCGCGGCAACTTGCCCCAGCACTTCCGCCGACCACGCGTACACTAACGTCATCACGACAACAAACGCCACCACGCCCTCGCTGACTGGCAATTCCTCGACCCACGCGGTGAGGCGCGGGATCAATTTAACGCCGGCAATCACGGCAAGCACAACGAAGATGCCCATTCGCAAAACGATCATGCCGATATTGGCATCTGCGCCAGCGGCGCCCGCCAGCGCAAGCGCAATGGAGAGCATCAAGATAACCAGCACATCGTCGACAACGGCGGCTCCTAGTAACGCGATTCCTTCTTTGCTCCGCAGAAATCCCAGTTCGAGCAAAGTTTGCGCGGAGATGCTCACGCTCGTCGCCGTGAGAATCAGTCCGATGAATAAACTGCTTTGCAGCGGATACCCAAACGCCAGTGCCGCCAGTCCGCCCAGCGCAAGCGGCACCACCACCCCCAGGATACCCACCAATGTTGCCACGCGCCCGGATTTTAACATTTGCTCAAGATCGACTTCGAGTCCCGCCATAAACATCAAAAAGATGACGCCCAACTCGCCGAGTTCTAAAACGATTTCGCCGGCGTGACCGCTGGCAAAGATTGGCAGACCAAGCAAATTCAAAAAGGTCGGACCTAAAAACAAGCCCATCAACAATTCACCCAGCACCGCTGGCTGACCCAGCCGCGCGCTAAGCAAACCACCAACTTTGGCGGCAGAGATGATGATACCTAAAAGCAAAAGGAGTTGAAGTGTGGGGGTCATCGGTTGGATTATATTTGAATTTGCGCTTTTGACAATTTTCTTGACGCATCTCGCGTAATGCGATAGAATGAAATCGACGGCAATTAAATTTTGTGCCGGCTCTGGAGGAAAAAATGTTTCGACCAGAACCACTCGATTTGTTACTTATCGCGATTGTTGCGATGTTGATCTTTGGCGCAAACCGCCTGCCCGAAATTGCGCGCGGCATCGGCGGCGCGTTGCGCGAATTCAGGCGCGGGCTTGCCGAAAAAGACGAAGAAAAACCAAAGAGCTGATGCATTTTGCCTGGTTAATCCTGATCAGCGTTGGTTTGGCGGCGCGCAACACACCGCCTGCTACACCAATGCCTTCCCCACAATCAATACCAATTGCAACCGTTCAATTTTCCACTCGACGAAAATCACTATCCCCGCCGTGGGGCACGCTCGGCGCGTTCGATATCTCGGCTAGAGGTTTGCCCAGCGATAAAGTTACCGGAATGGGCTTGCCACCTAAAAATAAACTGGTGGTTTTCCTGCTAACTTTTCAGAAAACCAGAGCACGCTAACACAAGCGATGAGCAAACCAAGAATTGCACTTTTGCATTACGCCGCCCCCCCGACCATTGGTGGCGTAGAATCTACCATCGCCGCGCACGCGCGATTGTTTGCAGCACATCGATACCCCGTCAAAATCATCGCCGGTCGCGGTGAACCTTTTGACGCCAACATTCCGGTTGAAATCATTCGTGATCTCGATTCGCAATCGGATCAAGTTTTGACTGTTCATGCAGAATTGACACGCGGAATTGTCAGCGAACGATTTCATGTACTCGTGCGCGATTTAAACGAGGCACTGGCAAATTCACTTGCCGATTACGATGTACTTATCGCCCACAATACGCTTTCGCTCCACAAGAATCTAGCGTTGACTGCCGCACTCCAGCAGCTTGATCGAATCCAAGTCATCGCTTGGTGCCACGATTTTGCATGGACTGATCCACAGTACGCTGATGACATACACCCTGGCTTTCCATGGAATTTGCTCAAACAACCATGGACAGGCATCCAATATGTTGTGGTATCCGAAGCACGAAAGAAAGAACTGGAAGATTTGTGGATGACAACTGGGAACATCTCGGTCATACCTCCTGGAATTGATCTGTGCGAGTTTTTGGGAGCGACCGCAACAACCAGAAACTTGGTTTCAGCATTAGGACTAGCTGACGCAGAACCATTGCTTTTGCTACCCGCGCGCTTGACGCGCCGCAAGAAAATTGAACGCGCAATCGAAATCATTGCGGCGATGCGCCGGCAAGCCACCAATGCCAAACTTGTTGTCACCGGACCGCCAGGCCCACACAACCCTGCCAATCTCGAATACCTGACACAATTACGCACGTTGAGAAATCAGCTTGGAACCAACAATGCCGTGCTGTTCTTGTACGAGCATGTCGTCGTGGACGATCTAACTCGACGGGATTTATTTTTATTGGCCGATGCTTTACTTTTCCCTAGTGAACGCGAAGGATTCGGCATCCCTTTACTTGAAGCCGGCTTGGCGCGGCTCCCCATTTTTTGTAGCGACTTGACACCCTTTCACGAATCAGCGAGCAAGTATGCTCACTACTTTTCTGATTCTGCATCGGCTGAAGCAATTGCAACACTGATCCATGATGTTTTGAAGCGCGACAGCGCCTATCAACTCAAACGACACATTCTTCACCAGTACGCTTGGCAGAGGATATTTAGCGAACAGATTGAGCCATTGGTGCAAGGAGATTGAACTATGCTTGAACAGAAACATCCTCTTTTCATTGTTGGTGAAGCAAGCGACGAGATAGCACCGCTCGTACCATTTGCACGACACATTGCCAACACAATGGGCAATGAAATTTTAGCTGTGGGACTAGTTTCGGTTCCCCACAATACCTCGCTCAGCACAGGTACGTTGCCCGCGCGCCACCTGCGGCAAGAACTCCACTCGTGTGTTCATCGGGTCGGCGCGCGAGAAACAATTTGTGTTGGACACAATGTCTGGGATGAATTGAAGCGTGTGATCCAAAAAGCCGGATGCTCACTGGTGCTTCTAAACAGTAACAATCTTCCACCGGCGGAGCATATTCGGCATCTTCCCTGCGACCTGGTATTTATCAAACCCTCCCTGCCGAAGAAAATTCGCCGGATTCTTCTGCCGATCCGTGGCGGTCCTTACGCCGCCTTGGCTTTGCGCCTTGCGCTCGGCTTCGCGGAGGCATTCGATGCTGAAATAACTGTTTTGCGTGCGATTGCTCCCGGACTTAGAATTGGCAAATCGTATCAAGAACTTGTCTCACATCTCAACCAACTGGAACGAGTAACCCGCTGGATCGAAACCCAAGAGGATGCCGCCCAAGCAATCATTGCTCAATCTGCCAAGCATCAATTGATTGTCATGGGTTCAATCGCGACGCCACGTCTGGATGATCCGGTTATCGGCCCAACCGCCGCCCGCATCCTCGATCAAGCCAGAATTCCAACCATTGTTGTCAAGGCCGCAACACTTTGGCAGCAATCGAAAACAAGACCCGTAGAAGGCGAACCGGTGGACTATACAATTTCCGTTGTCGTAGACAAATGGTTTGCCGAAAATACTTTTCATGCTCACGAATTCAAGGACATCCAACAATTAGTTGAACTCAAAGAAAAACAAAGACTGACGATCAGTTTAGGATTACCTGCCCTCAACGAAGAAAAAACCATCGGCAAAATCATTCGCACAATGCGGCGAATGTTCATGGAACGCTATCCTTTGCTTGATGAGATTGTCGTTATTGATTCCAACTCGAGTGATCGCACGGTTGAAATTGCCCAGCAAGCGGGAGTGCCAGTTGTCAAGCACTCCGAGATATTAGCTCAGTACGAAGTGTGGGCAGGCAAAGGCGAAGCGCTTTGGAATAGTCTCTATATTTTGCGTGGTGATTTGGTCGCCTGGATCGACACTGATATTGTCAATATCCATCCGCGGTTTGTATACGGTATCTTGGGTCCTCTCATCCGCGAACCCAAACTGATGTACGTCAAAGGGTTCTACCAACGACCGTTAAAAGTTGGCAAAAAATTCGAGGCGCGCGGCGGCGGACGAGTTACTGAACTCAGCGCTCGGCCCTTGCTCAATCTCTTTTATCCAGAGTTGTCCGGTTTTATTCAGCCCCTATCAGGAGAATATGCTGGGCGACGAGTTGCGTTAGAGCAAGTTCCTTTCGTTGCGGGCTATGGCGTTGAAATTGGTTTGCTGATTGATATTTGGAATCGTTTTGGGCTAGCGGCGATGGGGCAGGTCGATTTGGAAGAACGCATTCATCGCAATCAATCGCTAGCCGCGTTGAGCAAAATGTCGTTTGAGATCATCCAGGTGGTGCTCAAACGTATTGGCGCAGAGCGTGGCGTTGACTTGATCGATGATCTGAACAAAAGCATCAAGTTGATTCGTCATACCGAGGACACTTTTCAACTTGAGGTTGCAGATATCCGTATCCGCGAACGACCACCGATGATCACTATTCCAGAGTACCGTGAACGCCATGGCATTCGTGCTTTTCCGTAACGCTATGGCATTGTAGGGTATGTAGATTTGTATTTATAATTGGCTCAGATTATAATGCGCACGATGAAATTTTTTTCGCGCTTCTTCAATCGTTCAACCTGGAAATGGCTTTACATTGGCATCGGCATCAAACGCTGGCTCGTTTTGCTTTTCGTGGGCATCACAATCATCGGCTTGGGCTTTGCATACATCCTCATCGATATTTACCGCGAAGCGCGAATGCCGGAGATTTTTTACTATCTCACGCTCCAATTCCTCGACCGGGCGGTGCGTGGGATTATCTTTGGCATCACCGGTATCGCGATGATCGCGATTGCGCTGTCCAAGTTGAGCGCCTCGCTGCTCGCCCCGTTCACTTCGCGGAACACCGACCTTGCCGAATCATTGTATCGCAAACGCGCGCGGCAACGCGGACCCAAAATCGTGGCGATTGGCGGCGGCACCGGTTTATCGACGTTGTTGCGCGGACTGAAAGAACAAAGCGATAACATCACCGCGATTGTTACCGTCGCCGATGACGGCGGCAGTTCCGGCAAATTACGCCGCGAACTCGGTGTGCTGCCGCCCGGCGATTTTCGCCAGTGCATCGCCGCGCTCGCCGATTCCGAACCGCTAATGTCGTCGTTGTTGCAATATCGCTTTGGCGAAGGTTCTGGCTTGGAAGGACACTCGTTTGGCAATTTGCTCATCGCCGCGATGGCGGGCATCACCGGCAATTTTGAACGCGCGCTTTTGGAATCGAGCCGGGTGTTGGCGGTGCGCGGAACGATTGTGCCATCGACATTGCACAACGTAACGCTGTGCGCCGAGACGCGCAACCCGGCATTGACGCGCGTCGCCGGCGAATCGGCGATCACGCATCGCGGCAAACCGATTGAGCGAGTTTATCTGGAACCGGAACATGCGCCGGCGTATCCCGGCGCGGTGCGCGCAATTCTGGAAGCCGACTTGATTATCGCGGGGCCCGGCAGTTTGTACACCAGCGTCCTGCCCAACCTCATTGTCGATGAAATCAAACGCGCGCTTGAAGTTACGACCGCGGCAAAAATTTATATCTGCAACGTCGCCACCCAACCCGGCGAGACCGACGGCTTTACCGTCGAAGATCATTTCCAAGCACTGGAGCAACACATCGGCAAAGGAATTTTCTCAACGGTCATGGCGAACGATAATTTCAACGTCCGTTTTCCGGATCACACCGCCAGCCAAATGGTACATCTGCGCGAGGACAAAATGCCGGCTGTGGAAATCGTCTTGACGAACCTGGTGGATGAATTTCTGCCCTGGCGGCACGATCCTCAAAAATTAGCCAAGTCCATCATCAAGTGGTATAATTTGCAAAACAGGAAATAAACCCAAGCGCGCCCAAGCAGGCGCGTTAATGGAAATATTCGCAAGGAGAAAAAACATGGCAGTCAAAATTGGAATCAATGGTTTTGGTCGCATCGGTCGATTGGCTTATCGGACGATCAAAGAACGCGCCGCCGGCAAGATCGAAGTGGTCGCGGTGAATGATTTGTTCGACGCGGCAACGAACGCGCATCTCTTAAAGTACGATTCGACGTATGGCGCGTTCAACGCCGATGTGCAAGTCAAAGACGGGAATATTGTCGTCGATGGCAAGACCATCAAGGTTACCGCCGAAAAAGATTTGAACGCGATCAAGTGGGCGGAGATGGGCGTCGAGATCGTGCTTGAATCGACGGGCTTGTTCGCCGACGCGACCAAGTCGATTGGTCACATCAATTCCGGCGGCGCGAAAAAAGTGATTATCTCCGCGCCGGCGAAGAACGAAGACATCACTATCGTTTTGGGTGTGAATCAGGACCAGTACGACCCGGCGAAACATCGGATGATCTCCAATGCTTCGTGCACCACGAACGGTCTCGCGCCGGTCGCCAAAGTGTTGAACGACTCGTTTGGAATCGACAAAGGGTTGCTGACAACGGTGCATGCGTATACCAATTCGCAAAAGTTACAAGACCTCGGCGCAAAAGATTTGCGCGATGCGCGCGCGGCGGCGCAAAATATCGTCCCGTCCGAAACCGGCGCGGCGAAAGCGGTGGGGCTTGTGATTCCGGAACTCAAAGGTAAATTCGGCGGGATGGCGTTCCGCGTGCCGACCCCAACAGTTTCGGTTGTCGATTTTACCGCGGTCTTGAACAAGGAAGCGTCGAAGGAGGCCATTCGCGATGCCATGCTGGAGTACGCCGGCGGACCGATGAAAGGCATTCTCGGCGTTACCGATGAACCGCTCGTCTCGACCGATCTGCGCGGCACGACATTCTCATCGGTGTTCAGTTCGATGGACACACTTGTCATCGGCAATATGGTCAAGGTTGTTGCGTGGTACGATAATGAATGGGGTTATGCGTGCCGGCTCGCTGATTTGGCAGTGATGGTCGCATCGAAACTTTAAGTGATGAGTCAATCAGTCAACTGGTCAACAAGTTGACTGATTGATTTGTTAATTGGTCATTGAGGTTGCAATGAACAAAAAAACTGTGCGCGACATTGAACTCAAAGCCAAGCGCGTTTTGATGCGCGTCGATTTCAACGTCCCGATGGACCAGGGCGTGGTTACCGACGACAAACGCATTCGCGCGTCTTTGCCAACGATTCAATACGTACTCGATCAAGGCGCATCGCTGATTTTGATGAGCCACCTCGGACGTCCCAAAGGCACCGGGTTCGACGCGGAATTTAGTTTGAAAGCCGCATCCCAAGTGCTGAGTAAATTGCTCAACAAACCAGTTCACATGGCACCCGACTGCATTGGTTCCGATGTGGAAGCAATGGCAAGATCGATCAAACCGGGACAAGTCCTGATGCTGGAAAATGTGCGCTTTCACAAAGAAGAAGAAAAGAACGATCCCGGCTTTGCCAAGCAACTGGCAGCGCTGGGTGATGTGTATGTGAATGACGCCTTCGGTTCAGCGCATCGCGCGCACGCCAGCACCGAAGGCGTGGCGAAATTCTTGCCAGCCGTTTCCGGCTTTTTGATGGAACAAGAACTCGAATATCTTGGTCGCGCAACATTAAACCCGGATCGCCCGTACATCGCGATTCTGGGCGGCGCAAAAATCAGCGACAAGATTGCGGTTATCGAAAACCTCTTGCAGAAATGTGACCAGTTGATCATCGGCGGGGGAATGGCAAACACATTTCTTGCGGCAAAAGGGTACGCGATGCAAGATAGTCTCGTCGAACCCGGGTCGATTGAGACGGCGAAAAAAATCATCGCCAACGCCGGCGGCAAGTTGTTGTTACCGGTCGATGCGGTGATCGCGGACAAGTTCGAAGCCGAAGCCGCGAGCCAAGTTGTCGATGTGGATAAGATTCCTGTCGGCTGGCGCATTATGGACATCGGACCTAAATCGGTGGCGTTGTTCAGCAACGCGCTCAAAGGCGCGAAACTGGTCGTGTGGAACGGACCGATGGGCGTGTTCGAAATGCCGAAATTTGCCGAAGGCACTTTTGCAATTGCCAAGTTGCTGGCGACAAGCGGCGCGACGACGGTCATCGGCGGCGGCGATAGCGCAAACGCAGTGAAAAAAGCCGGCGTCGCCAAACAAATGACGCACGTTTCGACTGGCGGCGGCGCATCGCTGGAATTTTTGGAAGGCAAAGTGTTGCCGGGTGTCGCGGCGTTGAACGATAAATAGTCAAAGAGCCAATTAGTCAGACCTCCGAAGTTTTGTAAACTTCGGAGGTTTTTTTGCGCGGCGTGTGGTATAATTCCAAAAAACAAAAGAGGAAAATATGAACCTCACCATCCGCCGCGCGGAACCGAGCGATTACGAAGCCATCCACAAAATTTTCACATACCCCAAAGTGATTTGGGGCACGCTTCAAATTCCGTATCCTTCAGTCGAACAATGGCGCAAGAAATTGGCTGAACCGCCGGAAGGATTTTACTCGCTTGTCGCGTGCGTCGATGGTGAAGTAGTCGGGCAAATCGGTTTGCACACCCTGCCCAACTCGCCGCGCCGCCGGCACGTCGCCAGCATCGGGATGATGGTACGCGACGATTGGCAGGGCAAAGGTATCGGCACGGCGTTGATGCAAGCCGTTGTCGATCTGGCGGACAAGTGGCTCAACCTCTATCGCCTTGAACTCGACGTGTACACCGACAACGAACCGGCAATCAAACTGTACAAAAAGTTTGGCTTTCAGATCGAAGGCACGCGCGTGGCAGAAGCATTCCGCGACGGCAAGTTTGTCGATACGTACGCGATGGCTCGCGTGCGCTTGCCACGCAGTTAACAAAAATCAATTTCAAAAGGAGTACCGATGGCAGAGTACGTTCGCTTTTCGGCAAAGTTGACCGATTCACTCGAGCAGGTCGAGCAAACTATCCGCGACAACCAAGCAACGTTGGACGCGATTCAGGAAATCGCGCTCAGTCTCACGCAAGCCGTGAATGCGCTGGGCAAGAACGCGATCTATTACATCAAGATGATCGATGCGATTCTGGATACCGTTGGACCGATCATCACCAATTTGCCGGGAATGAACAAAAAAATCGTGGCATTTGTAACCGACGCACAAAAACTTTCGCAACAACTGCTCGATACCTGGGGCAATGCGGAACCGGTCATCAACGATGTCGAGTCTGGTTTGACGCATGCCGACCCCGACAAGTTAAAAGCGCACCTGGGAGACTTGGACGGCGTCACCCGCACATTGCAAGGACTGTTGCCAAAAACACGTTAACGAAAATTGCGACGGCGTCCACACACGGGCGCCGTTTTCTGTTATAATCCACCTCACACAAGGAGCAGACATATGCAACAACAAGATAGTATCGGTCGCCCGCCCAAACAATTTCAACTCGCCACACTTGGCGGTGGATGCTTTTGGTGCATCGAAGCGGTGTTCGTCGAACTGAAAGGCGTGGCAAAAGTCGAATCGGGTTATGCCGGCGGTACGGTGAAAAATCCGACGTATCGCGATGTATGCAGTGGCTTGACCGGTCACGCCGAAGTTACTCAAATTACATTCGATCCAAGCGTCGTTTCGTTCAAAGAAATTCTGCAAGTCTTTTTCACCGTCCACGATCCGACGACACTGAATCGGCAAGGCGCGGATGTTGGCACGCAATATCGTTCCGTGATTTTTTATCACGATGAAGAGCAAAAGGAGATGGCGCGCCAAGTTATTGCAGAAATCAACGCGGCAAAGATTTGGAGCAATCCGATTGTCACCGAGGTTGTGCCGTACACAGAATTTTACAAGGCGGAGGGTTATCACCAAAACTATTACGCCAACAATCCGGGACAGCCGTACTGTCAAGTCGTCATCGCGCCCAAAGTCGTCAAGTTTCGTAAGCAATTTCGCGACCGCTTGAAAGCGTGATACAATCAGACGCAGACGGATCGAGTAGATTCGTCTGCGTTTTGTTTTGTCAAAATTTAGCTAAAGATTTTTCAGATTACGCCGATTGAAAAAATTGGCGTTATCTGCGGATGGGAGATTCCGGATGCTCTACCCTTCGCTTGCCGATGTCGAAAAGAACTTTCGTCAACGTTATCCACCGTTCGCCACCACTCATCAGCTCGACGAATTGCGCGCGACCGAGTACGCGCGGCTGGACAAACTGGGACATGTTTACCTCGATTACACCGGCGGCGGACTGTACGCCGATTCCCAGGTTCGCGCCCACACCGATTTGTTGCTCGGCAACGTCTTTGGCAATCCGCACTCGACGAATCCAACGTCGCTGGCGATGACCCACCTCGTCGAACGTGCGCGCAAGGCGGTGTTGGAATTTTTCAACGCGTCGCCGGACGAGTACGTGATCGTCTTTACGCAGAATGCAAGCGGCGCACTGAAACTCGTCGGTGAAGCATATCCGTTCTGCCCGGGCGGCAACTATTTGCTCACATTCGATAATCACAACTCGGTCAACGGCATCCGCGAGTTTGCGCGCGCGAAAGGCGCAACCGTCACTTATGCACCGGTGCTTCCGCCGGATCTGCGAATCGACGAACAGAAGTTGGAAATGTTTCTGAAACAAGCCGACCCGGGTGAATGTAATTTATTGGCGTACCCCGCGCAATCGAATTTTTCCGGCGTGCAACATTCATTGGAGTGGATCGCGCGCGCGCAATCGCTGGGCTGGGACGTTTTGCTCGACGCCGCCGCATTCGTCCCGACGAATCGATTGGATTTGCAAAAGTATCATCCGGATTTTGTCACGCTTTCGTTCTACAAAATGTTTGGGTATCCGACCGGCATCGGCGGATTGATCGCGCGGAAAGATAAATTGGCAAAGTTGCGCCGACCCTGGTTTGCTGGCGGCACGATCACCGTTGCGTCGGTGCAAGGCGACAAGTATTATCTGGTCGAGGGTGCAGAAGCGTTTGAAGATGGCACGATCAATTATCTCGGTTTGCCGGCAATCGAAATTGGTTTGCGGCACATCGCTAACGTCGGACTCGATACGATTCACACGCGCGTGAGTTGTTTGACCGGCTGGCTTCTTGATGAATTAACCGCGCTTCGCCACAGCAACGGCACACCGATCATTCGCATCTACGGTCCCGTGAATACCGAAAATCGCGGCGGCACACTCACGATGAATTTCTATGATGCGAACGGACATTTCATCGATCATCGATTAATCGAGGCGCGCGCGAACGACGCAAACATTTCGCTTCGCACCGGTTGTTTTTGCAATCCCGGCGGCGGCGAACTTGCGCTCGGTATTTCCGCCGATGAATTGCAATCGTGTTTCATCCGCGTCAAAGACCGCTTGACCATCGACGAATTTCGCCGGTGCATCGACGACAAAAGCACCGGCGCGGTGCGCGTATCGGTTGGTTTGGCTACGACGTTTGCTGATGTGTATCGCTTTGTCGAATTTGCAAAACAGTTTACCGATAAAACGTTGGCAGATTTCTAAAAATGCAATCGCTCGATGGTTCGGTTGTCCGCGCGTTTTTGCAAAACAATTTTGACTCGCGCGCAGATAAAGTGGCGCTGATCGGCGCGGGAATGTTTTCTGACGCATTTGCATTTACAATCGATGAGCGCGCGTACGTGATGCGCATCGGCGAATGTCCAGAGGATTTTCAAAAAGATGCGTTTGCGCACGAGCATTTCGCCGCGCCCGGGTTGCCGATTCCGCGCGTCGTTCGCATCGACCGTTTTGATGACACGCGGCATTTTTGCCTCACCGAGCGTTGCGCCGGCAGAACGCTGACCGAAAAAGAAAATGATGCGCGCATCGCGGCACAACTCTTTGACACGCTCGATGAAATTCACCACATCGCCGTAACGCAATTCAGTGGTTGGGGTATTGCCGACGCAAATGGAATCGGGCGTTTTGATTCGTGGCAGAATTATCTCGCCGCGCTCTTCAATCAAAAATTGGTGCACGATTGGACGGCGTTGGACACAATAAACAAGCGAAAGACAAAATTCCGTCTTTCGCTTGTTGTTTCGATTGCCGAGCGTTTACATCGTCGCTTGCACAATGTCGCGCAAAACTCCCGCCGCCGTCGGATACGGATCGTCTTCTTCAATCGCGGCAAAAATCGTGCCGTTGATGTCGGTGTGATATATCACGCCCATCATCCCCGCGCCCAACTTTGCCAGCGGATGCGATTTCTCCAACAACGTCGGTTTGACACTGAGGCGATAATCGTTGCCGACTCTTTCCGCCGCCGCAATGAGTTTGATTGTTTCGCGATGTTCCGCCGCCGCTTCCAAATCGGCGGGCGTCACCTTGCGAATTCCTTCGATGGTTAGATCGGCGAGTTTCGTTGGACGATGGAGAACCGCGTTCGCAATGATGACCAATTTATTCGCCGCGTCCCAGCCATCGACATCCAGCGACGGGTCCGCTTCCGCCATCCCAATCTCTTGCGCGTGCTTGAGCGCCTGTTCGTACGTTTGTCCTTGTGCCATTCGCGACAGGATGTAATTCGTCGTGCCGTTGACCACGCCCTCGAACTTTTCGATGACCGCCGTTCCCAGGTCGCGTGTGCCAATGTTGAGCGTAGGCAACCCGCCGGTCACAGTTGCGCTGTGAAGCAATTGCGCGCCGTTCGCGCGCGCGAGCGCGACAAGTTCTTGATACGCAAGCACGAGCGGACCTTTGTTCGCGGTGACGACATTCATCCTGCGTTTCAGCGCGTTGCGAATCGCGCTCAAACCGGGTTTGCCGTGTTTCAAATTTGTCAACGATAATTCAACCAGAATATCCGCGCGACATTGCTGAACCAATTGTTGCGCCGTTGCGCCGGGTTGTCCAAAATCCGGATATTCCTCGATGCCTTTGCGTTCGCGCTTGAGCCGCAAAAGCGTCGCGAGGTTGAGCGGCTCGTCTGCCAACACGATGCCGGTCGTGTCCGCCGCGCCGACCACGACCAATTCCAAATCGTACCGCGCGCGCAAAAGATCGCGTTTGACCTGAATTAATTCCAGCAATCGCCGCCCAACATTTCCCAAACCGATGATCGCCAACCGCGTCGTTCGCATCGTATTTCTCCTCGTCACGATTCATAAAAACAGCCCCGCCAAATGCAGGGCTGTCCATATGTGTTCAACGGATTAAAACAGTTTGCTCCACACACTCTTGCGGGCTTCCGCTTCCACGCGCGCCAAGCGTTGTTCCAGCATCAAACGATAATCCGCTTCCCGTTTGCGCAACTCTGAGAGTTCGTGTTCCAATTCCAACATTCGCTCGCGCAATTTCATATTCTCTTCTTTGAGATTGAAATTGTCTTGAATGATCACGCCTTGCAAATTGCGATTCACTTGCAAACTGCTTTGAATCGCTTGCTGATTTTCGATCATCGCGCGGAGCGTGTCCGTCAGTACAACAAAACCTACCGACTGCCCGCTCATCCCGTCGCGCGTCGCCAGCGCAGACGACACCGTTTCACCACGTCCTTCGGCGTGCAATTGCTCCACGACTTCTTCCGCACTCGAACCGCTAGCCAGCTGTTCTTTGATGCGTCGCAACACGACCACATCGTCGTCTGAAAAACGACGACCAGAGCCATCGCCGCTGACCGGACCTGAGGGCGAGAGAAATGGCGCAAAATCTTTTGCCCATCGCCTCAACGTGTTGACCGAGACGTTCAACTCGGTTGCGCATTGTTGGAACGTTTTGAGCAAATCTGGCATCCTTCCCCTTTCAAAAAACCTATTTCGAATCATCGTCCCGCACTTCACGGAACGAACCGTCAATCACATTTTCATCGGGCGCATCGTTTGCGCTGGCGTGCGCCGCCAACGCCCGACGATGTTCTTCCACCACGGCGGGCGGACAGAGTTCGATGAACAACGTCATAGCGAGCGCCAATATACCCAGATCGTCCAATTGCCCAAGCCCCAAGATCAAATCCGGCACAACATCAATAGGAAAAAGTACATAGACCAGCGCGGCGGGAACGATGAGTTTGGTGAGACCGGGGACACGAGCATCCGTGAGCAAACGCCAGACGAGGCGCAACGTGTTCATCAGGCGAGTAACCACCCCCACCTGATCCGGCGTGATGACCGGTTTACGTTCTTGACTCATTGTAAACATTCTACCACGCCTTGCAAATTTTGCAAAATAACCCTTTTGCCCTCTATCGCCGGTTTATGCTATAATCAGGATATCAGATCGCTAAAGGTCAATAGTTTGAAACGCTCTACCCAATTACTCACACTCGTGTGGTGCCTCACCGCACTCGTCACGCTCGTCGCCGCTGAACCCCCAACCCCGCAATTGAATCCTAGTTCACCCACACCGCCGACGGTTGGCGCGTGGTTACGTGGCGGCGCACGCGATCCTTTGCGCCAGCTCCAAGTCATTGTCGCAATGAATGTCCGCTCGTACGACGAAATCAGCGCGTTCAGCTACACCGTCGAAGCGAACGGCACGCTCACGGCAAATGATCCGGTGAACGATCGCTTGCTCATCGATTTCGCGCGCGCGAACGACATTCGCGTCATTCCTTCGATTGCCAGCACCTGGGACTCGCGTAACATCGTCGGCATCTTGAAAGACACCAAACTGCGCGCGCGCCACATCGACGCGATTGTGCAAATCGCGCGTTCGCCGCTCATCGACGGCATCGACATCGATTACGAAAATTTGCCGCCGGAAATGCGCCAGCCCTTTACCGATTTTATCACGCTTCTCGCGAATGCCATTCATCGTGAAGGCAAAACCTTGAGCGTAACTGTCCCAGCCAAAACGCGCGCGGACGATCCGTGTTACCTTTGTCGGTTTGCGGATTACGCCGCGCTGGGACGCGTCGCCGATCACATTCGCATTATGGCGTACGAATATCACGGCAAAAATGGCGCGCCGGGTGCAAACGCGCCGATCTGGTGGGTGCAACGAGTTGTGGCGTACGCCGTCACCGAAATTCCGCGTCACAAAATTATGCTCGGCATTCACTTGTACGGGTATGATTGGGGTGGCAAAGAAACGCGCGCGTTGTGGTGGGCGGATGTGCAAGCGCTCAAAGAAAAATACCATGGTCGTGTCCGTTTCGTGAAATCCGATGACCGCGGCTACGTCGGCGAAAGTGTGATGACGTACACCTTGATCAACAGTCCGCTCTGCCCACCGGACTTTTACAACTGCGCGCCGTACGTCGAAGAAAAACACACCGTTTGGTTCGTCGATGCCAGTTATATTCGGCTGGCGTGGAATCTGATTCAAGAGTACGAATTGGGGGGCATCTTTCTGTGGCGCCCCGGCGGTGAAGATCCGGCAATGTGGGATGTGATCCACCTGGGCAGCATCCCGCCGGCGCTGAAACCGCAGTAATGAATCCGCAGATTACACAAATTGAATTTTCTGCGCAATCGGTGCAATCTGTGGATTGGCATTCTGTTTATATCGTCATCAATTTGCGAATATCTGCCGGAATCGGCACCACGCGCCATTGCGTATTCACATTCAAGTGCTTGGTCCAGCCGGTGCACAACACCTGTTTCGTTTCCGCGTTCAACACCTCGTACGCTAGCGTCAACTCGCGGCTCTTGATTTCTTTGAGCCAGGTTTTCACCGTCACCAAATCGCCATATCGCGCTGGCGCAACGTAACGCGCCGACAATTCCGTTACCGGCAAGTTCAACCCGCGCTCTTCAATGTCGCGGTGATAGTCGTGTCCCTGTTGCCAAAACCAATCACCGCGCCCGTGCTCGAACCACACGATGTAATTCGCGTGATACACCACGCCGCTTGCGTCCGTTTCCGCATAGCGCACCCGAAAAGTCGTTTCGATGATTTTCCCCATAGTCAACCTCATTCAATCGTAATCGTCGTGACGCCGATGGTTTCGTTCAACTCTGCACCGTACCGCAATTCGATGCGATTCATCCCGGGTCGCATCGCGTCCGCCGGCAATGCCACACGATAATCTTGCCACGCATTGTTCAATTCGATTTCACCGATTCGCGTACCGTTCAAAGCAACGACGACCCGTTGCGACGGATCGGCATACGCGTTGATGGTCAACGTTCGTTCACGCGCGTCGTCTGCGACGAAATAAATTTCCGATTGTGCGCCGCGCGCGTAAACAAAATTGAATCGCGCGTCGAAATTGGCTGGCGGATCGCGAAACCACCAGCCGCGCCCGACGTACATCTGCCCGATCATTTTGCGCAGGTCAATTACGGTGCGCTTTGACATTTGCCCGGCACGCGGAATTTCGTACGCTAATGTTTCAACGTCATCTAGAATGACGCGCGCTTTCAGTACCTCGCGCAAATAATTATCGACGGCGGTTACTTGATCCGGTTTCAAATCTGCTCGATGCACAATCGCATATCGCAAATCGTAAAACTGCACCACCGCATCGCGCGCTTGTTTGTCTTCCTCGATTTCTGCATCATACAATGGACCTGGCTCCATTCCTTCCAAAATCCGCAATGACCGTGCAACAATTGGTGTGCCGCGTGTGCCAAAATATTCGGCTAAATCCGGCGCAATACGATTGGTGTACGCGCGCAAAATTCGCTTGCCGTGAATCGCTTGGTACACTTCGGTTGCCGCCGCATAACGCCAGTGAAAGGATGGAATTTCCAACACGGTGAAATCGCCGGGTTGCTGTGCAATCATCGAGTAAATTGGCGGAATCGAGAACGGCTGAAGCGGATAAGGCAAAATTGCAAATTCCAGGAGAATAAAGATGGGCAAAAGCAAAATCGCAAAACGCCACGCGCGTCGTCTGGTCAATTCGTTGACAGCAAACGCCGTGAGAATTGCAATGGCAAATATCATCATCATTCCATAGCGCATCGGGATGCGGATGTGATTGACAATCGGAATGGCGTGCAAAATTACGTACGGCAAGGGGATATTGGTCGCTTGCCCCAAAATATTGAGCGAAGGGCCTAATCCCAGTAACGCAAATACCAATGCGGCAATCGACCAAAAGCGCACGCGCCGCCATTGAGTAATCGTCGCGCAAACCGCCAGCACCAGCACAAGGTATCCAACAAACGATTGGCGATCCGGTGACAGCGCGCTTACATCATCGGCGTGCAAGCCAGCGTTGATCCCGGGAATTTTGGGAACGCCAGCGTATAACGTACTCCGTGCATTCGGCAAGACGTACGCGAACAAATCGTACGACCGTTCTGCCGAGTACTTGAGCGGAAAGACACGAATGTAATTGCCGCCCTCCTCCGCGAAATCGCTTGTCACCAACGCCAACATCGGCGCGGCGATGAGAAGCGCGATGATTCCAATAATCAAAACCGGGAGGATAGCCATTCTGAACGATGCAAAGAATCTAGTCAGGATCGACAGCGAATTCTCTGGCTCGTAGAATCGTTGGAACCAATCATACGCGGCGAACAATCCTGTGAACAAGATCAGAAACGCCGCGAGCTGAAAATCGATGTACGCGTTCAACCCCAACAGAACACTGGCAATCACTCCATCGCGTCGCGATTGTTTGCGTGCGGCACGAAGTAAAAACAAAATATAGAACGGGATCAATGCGGTGTGAAAGAGGTTGAAGAAAGCCAGTCCGTAACCCAGACGCAATGGCGCAAACGTAAAAACCAAGCCGGCGACAAAGCACGCCAGCGGCGAGACGCGCGAGGCGAGCCGACGTTGTTCAGTAACAAACTTGACCAAAAGCAAAGTTTGAAACGGCGGCAGAGGCGACGCGTCAAATTTGAGACTGGGAATTGGCGATTGGGAATTTCGGAGAATTTCTTCTGCCAGCAGGTACGTGCCGTACGCCGTCGTTATCGTCGCCGCGAGATAAAATAGATTGTGTGTAACAATCAAACCGAACACGGACTGAAAGGGCATCGACACAAACGCGACGAGCGAAGTCGCCCACAACAATTGCGTTGCGCCGCCGAGCGGATAAAAAACAAAATCGGAGCGAAATGGATTGATGCCGCGTTCAAGTGCGGTCTTCATCCAACCCATCGCCCAGACGAAACTGGTCGCATCGCCGGGCACGCCGGGAATCGACGTAGCGAGGTTGGCAACGAGCGGGTACGTCATCACGAGCGTAACGATGGTGTATGCGATTAGAATGACAAGATGTTTGCGCCAGTTCCGCATCTAGTCAATCACCCAATATCCTTAACCACCCAGAACGCAAAGATATTTCTCGTCTTGGCGTCTTGGCGGTTTAATGGAATGAAAATAGGTTGCATCACACCATCACATCCGCCAGCACCAGCAAACCGCGAAACGCGTTGAACAACACCGCGTAATCATCGAGCGTCAATTCGACGGCGCGCGGCGAAACAAGTTTCACGCCCGGCATCATCAACGCGCGATCGGCTTGCGACGAACGCGCGAACGCAATTCGCAACGTGATCGGCGGCTTGATGATGAACGGCGCGCGTTTTAGCTTCAACGCGCGTTCGGCGGCATCGCGGATCAGCGTGTGTACTTTGGTCGGATGTAAATTTTTGGCGGCAACCCGACCCATCGCTTCTTTGACGACAACGGTTTCCAAATCCGCGCCGAGCAATTCTTTGGCTTGCGCGCACGCGGTTTGATCGCCGGTGATCAACAAGACCGGCACGCCAAAATAGCCGGCAAGCGCGGCGTTCAACCCGGCTTCCCCCACCTCGATGCCGTTGAGCCAGACACCTTGCACCAAGTTAGGACCGTAATACGTGTGATCGATGTTTCCCAACGACGAGCCGGCGCGCGCGTGATAGCCGGTGAAAAACACGCCATCGAAACTTGAATCGATACCAGCCATCATCGAGTACGGTTTGGGCGTGCCACTCAACAATACCGCGTCGGGATGCAATTCGTCGATCCGTAAATTGCGCATACTCGCGTGTGAATCATTGACGAGCACGTGCTTTGCGCCGCCGCGCAACGCGCCTTCGATCGCCGCATTCACTTCGCCGATCATCAACTTGCGCCCGTGTTCGTACGCCGCGTGCGTCGAATCGGTTTGGTCGGAATGCACGATGCCACTCACGCCTTCCATATCGGCAGAGATGTAAATATTCATTCGCCCCCTTTTTGTCATTGCGAGCGGAGCGAAGCAATCTCTCAAAAGACTTTTGCGGAATTGCTTCGTCGCAAACGCTTCGCGCTCCTTGCAATGACATTATGGTTCTTTCTTAGGTAACCCAATAAGCAACGATAACGGACCAAGCACCAGAAGCCACATCGCCCAATACAATCCGAACATATCGGCGATGCTGCCGATGATGACCGGCACAAACACACTCGAAATATTTCCCAGCGCTGTGATCGACACGATCAGCCCCGATTGTCCTGGCAGAACGGCGTACGTCTTGCCGCGTAAAACCGGATACCAACTCGACGTTACAAAGCTGACGATGGCGAGCAACCCAAACTTGAGCCACGTGCTTGGCACGAGCAGGAGCGCGATGTACGTAATCAACGCAATGATCGCACTGACGCACAAAACTTTCAAGCCATCGATTTTTTCCAACGCCGGCACCAGGAGCGCGCCGCCGATCAACCCGGCAATCGTGAACACAGCCACCGCGCCGCTCGCCGCGCCCAGATCGACGCCGACCACATCGTGAAAGTACAAGCCGGTCACTTCGAACAATTTGTCGAGCATCAAATCAGCCAGTTCGGTGAGAATGACCCAGCGCAACAACTCGGGCGCTTTCAGCGCAACGACCAAGTTGCGCCACATTTCGCGCGGCGATGCCGGTTGTTCTGCCCCAGTGTGCGCGTCGAATCGTTGTCGCAACAAAAGAAATAGGTACACCCCCGCGGCGCCGGCAAGCGAAAGATACAATCCGCGCCATCCGTACCCCAGATAAAATAGGGCGGTCACGATCAGCGGTGCAACCATCACGCCAATCGAACCCAGCAATGTCCAACGCGCCATTGTTTGTTCCGCGCACGCCGGGTCGCGGTCGATCAACGTCGCCTGTGGCAGATTCACGTACGCCCCGCTCGCCGGGTACATCAAACAAAACGCAAACAGAATGACGAGAAAGGATTGTCCGATTCCAACCAGCCACAAACTGATCGCAGTTGCGAAAATTCCACTCACGACGAGCGTGCGGCGATGACGGGTGTCCGCCAGCAAACCGATGAATGGTTCGCTGACGATACTAATCAATCCTGGGATGGTAAAGAGCAAACCGATTTCGATATAACTCAGCGCCAGGTCGTCGCGCAAATACGGCAGAATCGCGCCTTGCAATCCATAAATCAATTCGTCGAGAAATTCGACGCCGTAGAGGATGAGCACCGAGACGGGTAAGGTTTTATACCAACCGCGCCACATCGTAAATCGACTGAATCACAAAATCCGCGCTCTCTTTACCTTCGACGCCGGAACGCTCTGCCGTGCCGTTCAGCCACACGGTTGTCATCCCCAACTTTTTTGCCGGCACCAAATTGCGTGCAGTATCGTCGATCATCAAACATTCCGCTGGCGCAACCGGCAACGCGGCAACCACTTTATCGTACGCGTGTTGATTCGGTTTACTCGCGTAATCGATAAAGTGAATGTCAAAGAGATCGGTGAAATGTTTTTCCACGCCGAGCGTGCGCATCACGCGCCGCGCGTACTCGCCGGGCGCATTCGTGAATATCGATTTCGTTTGCGGCAGTTGCGTGAGCATCATCTGCAAGCGAACATCGGGCAAAAGATATTTCTCGACCGCAACATCGTGCACATAATCAAGAAAGTCGTGCGGATCAATGTGGCGTTCGATGTACAATCCGCGCAGCGTCGTCCCGTACCGCGCCCAATAATCTTTGCGCTGGCGCTCGACGTCATCACGCGGAATGCCCACGCGCAACACCATATATTCGCTCATCCGCTCGCTGATTTCTTGCATCATCCCGGACGAGGTCGCGTAGAGTGTGTCATCGAGATCAAAGAGAATGTAGTTGATCATTTCAAAACCTGACGGACGACGGAGGATGCAAGACCGAATTGCTTCACCTCCGTCTTTGGTCATCGGTCGCCCGTCTCAGACTTGGCGGCAAAATAAATACCAACCAGAATCAACGCGCCCCCCAAAATTTTCATCGGCGATGGAATTTGGTTCAACGCGGGAATCGCAATCAACGTTGCGCCAATTGGCTCCGCAAGCAAGGTTACCGTAACAAATGTTGCGCTGACATATTTCAACGCCCAGTTGTACGAGGTGTGTCCAATGAGTTGCGGTCCCGCCGCCAGCAACGCAACGAATAAATACCCGGCGAGCGAATAGCCCAGCAAATTTTCGCCCATTGCAATTGCCAGCGCGATCAACACGATGGCTGCTGTCGAATACACCAAACCGATGTACGCAAGGAGCGACAATTGTTTGCGCAGTCGTCGTCCGATCAGCAAATAGCCGGACACGGTTACCGCGCCCAGCAACGCCAACGCATTACCTTGCAAAGTTTCAACTCCCGCCTGCTCCAAATCGGTCAAGCCGATTATCGCGCCGCCGATGCCAGCCACGATGATCCCCACCAGCGTGCCGCGACTGATCGATTCGCGCAAAAGCAAAACCGACGCCAGCCCGACGAATAACGGATTCGTGCTGACGAAGACCACCGAACTCATCACCGACGTGTAATCGAGCGACGAGATCCACAACGCAAAGTGTAACGCAAGTGAAATCCCGGCGATGAGCGCCAAGACAAAATCGCGGCGCGAGAGTTGTTTCCACTCGCGCGGTCCCTTCGTGATAACCCAGGGGGAGAGGACAAGTGAAGCAAACGTGAGGCGCAAAGCGGCAATCGATACTGCCGGCACACCTTCCGCGCGCGCGGACAAAATAATGACCGCGGCGGACGAGACAGCGAGAATACCGATGGCGAGGATAAGGTAGGGACTGACGGGAGGACGCGACATTTCAAATTTCAGATTTATGATTTATGATTTCAGCAAGCAAGGACAAGTCGATATTCCCGCCGCTCAACACCACTGCGACGCGCTTGCCACGCAAATCAATTTTGTGCGCGATCAACGCGGCAACACCAACCGCGCCCGAACCTTCGACGACGAGTTGTTGCGTCTCCACCAACGCGCGGATCGCGGCACGCGTTTCGCGTTCTTCGACCAACACCACATCATCAATGAGTTTTTTCTGCGCCGCCTCAAAAACCATTTGCCCGATGCCGCCGGCAAGTCCATCGCAAATCGTCGGCGCAGACGCATACTCTTCGTAACATTTGCCGTCGCGCAATGAATCCCGCAACGCCGGCGACGCGGTCGGTTGCACGCCGATCACTTGCACCGATGGCGCGAGCGTTTTCAGTGCTACCGCAATTCCGGTAATCATCCCGCCGCCGCCCACCGGCACCAACACTGCATCGACGTTCGGCAAATCCTCGACGATTTCCAAACCGATCGTCCCCTGCCCGGCAACTGTGCGCGGATCATCGTACGCGTGAATGAACGTTGCGCCGGTTTCGCGTCCGAAGGTTACTGCGGCGTGATGCGCGTCGTCGTACGTTTCGCCGACGGCGCGGACAGCGACCGGGAACTGGCGCAGTTTATCGAGTTTGGCGCGCGGCGCGGTGCGCGGCACAAAAATCGTTGCGGGTGAAATGTGCATCACGCGCGCCGCAAAGCCAACGCCCAGCGCGTGATTGCCGGCACTTGCGGTAACGATGCCGCGCGCGCGTTCGTCCATCGTCATCAGCGCCATCCGATTCAACGCGCCGCGCGGCTTGAACGAACCGGTGATTTGCCAATTTTCGAGTTTGAGAAAAATCTGCGCGCCGACGCGCTCGCTCAACAAAAATGATTCGCGCAACGGCGTGCGAAAAAGATACGGGTGGATGGTGCGGTACGCCTGGAAAATATCTTGCGCGGTAATCATTGGGGCATATTTTAATGGATGTTCTTGCAAAACGCAATTTGCAATTCGCAATTCGCAATTATCTGTGCTAAAATATCGTCAATGACCATTCACATTCTTCCCGAAGACCTGGCTTCCAAAATCGCCGCGGGCGAAGTGATCGAACGCCCGGCATCCGTCGTCAAAGAATTGCTCGAAAATTCGATTGACGCGGGCGCGCACGAAATCAAAATCGAAATTCGCCACGGCGGGCAACGCTTGATTCGTGTCGCGGACGACGGCGCGGGAATTCCGGCGGATGAAGTGAAAACCGCCTTCGCCCGGCATGCGACGAGCAAACTCAGTTCGGTTGACGATTTGTTCAACCTCCAGACACTCGGCTTTCGCGGCGAAGCGTTGCCATCGATCGCGGCGGTCTCGCGCGTGATGTTGATCACACGCGCGCGCGGCGAAACATCCGGCACGCAAATCCGCGTCGATGGCGGAAAAATAATCGAGTACCGCGCGCAAGGATCGCCGCAAGGCACGATGGTAACCGTCGAAGATTTATTTCGTCACGTGCCAGCACGCCTGAAATTTCTCAAGACACCAGCCACCGAAGCCGGGCACATCGCCGACCTCGTCAATGCGTACGCACTCGCGTACCCGGCATTGCGGCTCTCGCTTGTGAATGATGATCGTCTTGTCTTCCAATCGCCCGGCACCGGCAAAATGTTCGACGTGTTGGTCAAAGTGTTTGGCATCGAAATTGCAAATCAAATGATCGAGGTTTCAAGTGAACCACAATCTGTCATTGCGAGCGAAGCGAAGCAATCCCCAAGTATCTCGGAGATTGCTTCGTCGCAAAACCCGCTCCTCGCAATGACAGGCGTGATTCGCGTCTCCGGTTTCATCGCGCCGCCAAGCGTCAATCGCTCGACGCGCAAGTACATGTTCTTCTTTGTCAATCATCGTTGGGTGCAAGACCGCACACTCCAGCACGCGGTTATCCAAGCGTATCACACCGCGTTGATGGTCGGGCGTTCGCCGATTGTCGCGCTCGACGTGGTCTTGCCGCCGGATATGGTCGATGTGAATGTGCATCCCACCAAAAGCGAAGTGCGTTTCCGCGACACCAGCGCCGTGTTCAACAGCGTTCAGCGTGCCGTGCGCGCCGCACTCACCGCGCAGGCACCAATTCCAACTGTGAACATCGGCACGCCGTTTGCATCGCGCAACGAAGCGTCGCAGATGGCAATCGATTTGCAACGACCGGCGTGGACGGACGACCGACGACCGACGACGAATGTTATTCCACCACAATCTCCGTCTGATTATTCGACGACGCGATCCATCGACCACGCGACTAAACTTCCGATGTTGCGTGTCCTGGGTCAAATTTTTTCGACCTACATCATCGCCGAGGGACCCGACGGCATTTATCTGATCGATCAACATTCTGCACACGAGCGCGTGTTGTACGAACAATTGATGGCGGAACGCGTCAGCGCAAAAGTCGCAATGCAAGAATTGCTCGACCCGCTGACGTTACAGTTGACACCGGCGCAACACGCCGCGCTCGACGCCAACCGCGACGCGCTCGCGTCGGTTGGCTTCAAATTCGAGGAATTTGGCAGTCAAACGATTTTGTTGCGCGCGGTGCCGGCGGTGATGAAGAAGAGCGACCCGCGCACCACGCTTGCGCAAATTATCGACGAGATGGAGCAAGGCGAAACGCCGTTGGAAAAATCGGCGGAGGCACGGCTGATTGCGAGCGTGTGCAAGAGCATTGCCGTGAAAGGCGGACAAGTGTTGTCGTTGGAAGAAATGCGCGAACTTGTGCATCGATTGGAATTAACGACCGCGCCGCGCACATGCCCACACGGGCGACCGACGGTGATTCGATTGAACCTGGGACAACTTGAGCGAGAGTTTGGGCGCAAATAATTTCTGACTGTCATTGCGAGCGACCGAAGGGAGCGAAGCAATCCCCAGGTTACTCGGAGATTGCTTCGCCGCTTCGGCTCGCAATGACAGTTTGAATGTCAAGGAGGACAAGATGCAACAACGACCTAGTTTGATCGGACCGCTGATGCTCATCACGATTGGCGTGCTGTTCTTGCTCGCCAATCAAGGCGTGTTGCCGCTGACGTTTTGGGAAATCGCGGCACGGTACTGGCCCCTGATTTTCATTTTGATCGGCTTGGAAATCATCGTCGGCAGACAATCAATGATGGGCGCATTGATCGTGCTGGGATTGTGGATCGTTATTGTTGGCGGCGTGTTGTGGCTTTCATTCACGCAAGCCGGCGCGCCGCTTACTGGCGGCACGACGGAAGAAATTGCGCAACCACTCGGCGACCTTAAAAGCGCGACCGTTGAGTTGAACTTTGGCTTTGCGCGCACCGAGGTCACCGCCATCGATTCACCTGATTTGATGCGCGGTAAATTTACGCACGCGCAAGGCACGCGCGTCACAAAATCGTACAACGTCGCGGGAACCGAAGGACGGCTCACGCTCAAAGAAGAGGGTGTGAATTTTATGCTGGGCGGCGCACGCCAGAGCCGGTGGGACATTGGACTGAGTTCGCAGATTCCCATCGCGTTGCGGGTGAACGGCGGCGTGGGCAACGGGAACTTGGATTTGTCCGCGCTCAACATTCCGTCGTTGAACATCGACACCGGCGTGGGCAGTCTCAAGATCACCACGCCGAAAACCGGCGTCACCACTATGCGGGTGAACGGCGGCGTCGGCAGTGCGACGATCATCATTCCGCCCGGCGTTGCCGCGCGCATCAAAGTCGATCAAGGGATCGGTTCTACGCGCGTCGATATTTCGCGGTTTCCGCGTGTGGGCGATGTGTACCAAAGCGCGGATTACACGACTGCGCCGAACAAAATCGATATCGATCTTGACGGCGGCATCGGTAGCATCAGTGTTCAATAAAATTGAGGGCAGGTCTGAGACCTGCCCCGATTCATTTTGTTTCTCTTTCAAAAATTCTTTGCAAGATCGCCAGCCCGGTTGCATAGGTTGGATCCATTCCAAAATAAGAGGGATGCACTGCGCCAAGATTTTTGCCTTTGCTGTACGGCGTGTCTGAGGCGTAATGCAGAAAACCGATGTCGAAATCGGCGTGATACAAACGCACGATTTCATTCACCGGAAACCGGCGCGGATAGATCATTTCGTACAGCGCCGACAAGTACGGACCCGCTTCCATCTCGATGTCGGTGTACCCCTCGCGATAAAACAACTCCATGAATTTTTGATTCTGCAAGAACGTCCCTTTGACCGTGATCGCCTTTTGATTATCGAGCACCGAACCATAAACGATGTACGGTTCGATGTCGCGCGCGCTAAAAGCGTTGTTGAATAGAAATGTATTTTGGGAATGTTCGTCGTACACCACATTGGGAATAATTACATCGCCGATGCGCCCGTTCAAAGTCGCCGCTTTGCCCATCAAATAAAAACCTTGAATCCGATCGATGTTGCGCGCGACTTCGGAGAGAATTTGGTACGCGGCAAGCCCCAACGGGTAATCGATGTTGAAAATCACCGCCCGGCTTTTGCGCAAACGCTCCAACCCTTCACGCGGCAAACGCGGGTCGAGTCGTTCGGGAATAATTTTGTTCAACTCGATAATTTGAACATCCACATCGAGATAGCGCTCGCTTGCCAGGTACGTCAGCCCAACTTGTTGCTCGGCGTTGCTTTTTTCGGCAAGCGCGGCGGCATTCGCCGGATCGGCGCAATGCTTTTTCAGAACATAGTACAGAAAATTCTCGTAACTGCTTTTGACGCTTTCGGATTGAATAGCTTCATATTCTTTCAACAACCCTTGGTGCTGAATCTCGTGAATGTACGCGATCAATTCCTGCGCGCGCGCGCCGGCATAACCCGAAATCAAATTGGCGAACGTGTGCATATTGCTCGACACAAAATAGACCGGCCGCCCGGCAAACCGGTCCGCCGCGTCCCGCGCGATGCGATTCCACCAATTGCGCGTCGCGCGACGATAATCGACGAGTGAGCCGGCGAGCAAACGCAAAGAAAAATCTTTCCGCGTTGTGGCAATCGTTTTGAGATGCGTTACCCATTGATTGCCCCAGATATTTTCGAGTGTTGCCAAGTCACTGGGTTGAATTCGCAAGGCATCGCACAACCGGTCGCGCGTGTCTGAATCGATGGGTGCATCTTCGCGCAACTGCGCCACGCCGCCGGCTTGCTTGAGCAATTCGTGCATCTTGTTCCATTCGATCTGATAGGCGGTGAGAATCGGAATCAAATCATCGATGTCTGACGCGCTGGCAATGAATGCCGCGAGCGTTTCCTTGCCATCGAAAAACATTTTGCGGCGGCGACCGGCGGCACTGACTTCTTGCCACGTTTCGATGTCGGTCAAGCCGGCTTTGTCGAACACATCGTCCGATTGTCCCAGCAGAATGAGACGCACTTGGTCGATGCAACCCGGCAACCGCAGCGTCGAGTACACCAACGCCGCCATATCGGGGTACTCTTCGCCCGCGTGAATGTGGAGCGACGAATCCATCTGCGTGTGCGTCTCGATCAACGACTTGATTTGAATCACGCCGCTCGAACGCAACAACGAATAGTACGTCCGCATATACAGTTCAATATCTTCATTCGCCGTAACCGGAATAGCGCGATCCATTGATACCTCAATGACGAAAGACGAAGGACGAAAGCAAACAATCTTTTCCGTCCTCCGTCTTTCGTCCTTCGTCAGATTTTTCCTTTCAAGATTCCATACAACCACGTCGGTTCGCCGGCGACGCGCGTGGCATAATACCACACCAACGCAATCGATTCGCGCAACGTGTACCACACGCGTTGATTCGTGCGCGTGTATGTTGGACTGTTGCGCGCGCCTGACCCGTACGCTTCGATGCCCAAATCGCGTGCAATGATTTCGGCGCGGAGCAAATGAAACGGATCGCTGACGATGATTGCGGATTTCAGCCCGCGCGCATTCATCAACGCTTGGGCATTTGCCAAACTCTCGTCCGTCGAATGGGATTGGTCTTCCAAAATCATCGCGCTTGCCGGGACGCCGGCACTCGTCGCGAGCCGGCGCATCACTTCCGCTTCGGTGGGTGGATTGCCACCCAAGCCGCCGCAGAAAATCAAATACGGCGCATAACCCGATTGGTACAAGGCAATCGCGTGTTGCGTCCGCGCATAGAGCGATGGACTGGGTCTGCCGCCGGGCCACACTGCCGAGCCAAGCACAATAATCGCATCGGCGCGGCGCGCGCTATCGATTTTTGAACGCGCATCGACGCGTTGGTAAAGAAATACCAGTCCGGCAAATGCAACGACGAGTGTCGTCAGTCCAATCACCACACGCTTGTGTTTGACAAGCCGTTTCAGTCGGTCTAGAATTGTTTTGGCAACCATCGATTTGGTTGTGAAAGGTGAATATGTCCTCATCCGAACCCATCGAACAGTTTGTGAAATTCTTCAAAGCACTAGGCGACGCAAACCGCATCAAGATTGTCGGCTTGCTGTCGCACAAGCCACACTCGGTCGAAGAACTCGCCGCGAATCTAGGCGTCACGTCCGCAACTGTATCACATCACTTGGCTAAACTTCAGCAAGCCGATCTAGTCGAAGCGCGCGTGCTACAATATTACAACGTCTATGCTTTGCGCGCCGATGTCTTGCGCGCGACGGCAGAGCAATTTGCCTCCACAACCTGGCTCGATTCTGTCACGCCGACTTTGAATCTTGATGCGTACGCCAACAAAATTTTGGGCGAGTATTTTGTACGCGGTCGATTAAAAGAATTGCCGGGTCAACTCAAAAAACGCGAGGTGATCCTGCGCCACGTGGCGCAAGTCTTTGAACCCGGCAAACGCTATTCGGAAAAGCGCGTCGATGAAATTTTGAAATCGTTCTCCGCCGACGCGGCGATGTTGCGCCACGTGTTGGTAAATGACAAATTGCTGGTCAAAGCCGGCGGGCATTACTGGCGAGCGTGAATAGAATCGAATCCGCAGATTTCGCAGAATATAAAGTGGAATTGTCATTGCGAGGAGCCGCGAAGCGTTTGCGACGAAGCAATCTCTCCATTGCCGCTTGAAAGATTGCTTCGCTTCGCTCGCAATGACAATAGCGGATTATTGATTCTTTAAAACATTCCGCGCAATCACGAGCCGCAGAATTTCACTCGTCCCCTCGCCGATCAACGTCAGCCGGTTGTCCCGGTAAAATCGTTCGACCGGGAAATCGCGCAAGTAGCCGGCGCCGCCGTGAATCTGAATTGCTTTCCAACACGCGCGGTCGGCGGCTTCTGACGCAAACAACTTTGCCATCGCCGCATCGTGCGAAAATTTTTCACCGTGATCTTTGAGCCACGCCGCCTTGGCAACCATCAAGCGCGCCGCTTCCAACTCCATCGACGAATCGGCGATCATCCACTGAATCGCCTGCAAATCCGCAAGCGGTTTACCAAACGCGTGTCGTTCTTGCGCGTACTTGATCGACGCGTCAAGCGCGGCACCGCCCAAGCCCAACGCCATCGCGCCAATGCCGATGCGTCCGCCGTCGAGCGTCATCATCGCTTGTTTGAAACCTTCGCCCGACTTGCCAAGCAAATTTTCTTTGGGCACCCGACAATCTTCGAAAAAAACCTGGGTCGTGAGTGAACCGTGCAAGCCCATCTTTTCTTCCACTTTGCCGATGACTAGACCGGGCGCGTCGCGCGGAACCAGAATCATACTCAAACCGCGATGCCCTTGCGATTTGTCGGTGATGCACAATGTCGTGATCGAGCGCGCGACCGCGCCCGACGTGACGTACATCTTCGAGCCGTTGATGATCCACTCGTCGCCTTTCAAGATTGCGGTCGTTGACACTGACCCAGCCAGATCGCTGCCACCTTTCGCTTCCGTGAGCGCGAGCGCGCCCAGGGCTTCACCTTTGGCAAGCGGGGTGAGCCACGCTTGCTTTTGCGCTTCCGTGCCGAACATATAAATCGGCATACAACCCAGCGACAAGTGTGCGGCGTACGTCAACCCGACTGAGCCGGACACGCGCGAAATTTCTTCGACCGCGAGCGCTTGCGACAGCGTGTCCGCGCCGCCGCCGCCGTACTGTTCCGGAATTGGCAAGCCCATCAAACCTTGCGCCGCCATCTTGGCAAAGACATCGGCGGGATATTCATCGTTTTTGTCGATGTCATTCGCGCGCGGGGCAATTTCATTTTCAGCAAAATCGCGCACCATCTCTCGAATCGCGCGTTGTTCTTCGGTCAGTTGAAAATCCATGGCGCAGCTTCTCCTTTGAAGTATGAAAATCGGCGGAAGATCAAAGACGAAAATTTGCTCTCGCCTTTTGTCTGCCGTTAATGGTCTGCCCCTTCCAAGCGCGGTTCGCCCCACACCGCCCAGTTCCAACGATTGTCGCCCAAGCCATCGGTAACAAATTCGATGCGTGCGAGATCACTGCTCAACTGTGGCATCTTGATTTCGTGATCTTGCCACGCGCGCGAGCTTTTGAGCGTGCTCCACAATTTCCACCCGTTTACCAAAACGCGAAATGCCACATAGCGATCTGCCGGCAATTCCGAGCCATCGCGAATACCAATCGAAAATTTCATCTTGACTTGACGCACGCTCGATGGAATCGGAACCAGATAGCCCACAGTTGCCGAACCGCTCATCGGCGGATGTTCCCACAACGCGCGCCGCGTGACGCCGGCGCACGTGGCGTCCGCCACTTTGATTTCCATGCCGGCGCGTGTCGCCTCGTCAAACTTTTCGAGGAAATCGAATGACCACGCCGCCACGCGCGCATCTTTTTCGCGCAACGATTCGACGAGCGCGCGCACGGTTTCCAAACTTGCCGGCGATAAATCTTTCAAGAGTGTGGTAATTTCTTCGAGTGTGGTCATGATGCTTTTGATTATATGATGTCGCAAACGGCTTGTCAATTATTTCAGGTTTCGATATAATTGCGGTATGCCAATTTACGAATATCGATGCGCCGATTGCAAAAAGCGTGTCAGCATTTTCTTTCGCTCTTTTTCTGCCGTCGCCGACCCGGCTTGCCCCAACTGCGGCGGCAAACATCTCGCGCGGCTCGTTTCCAAAGTGGCAACTGTCAAATCCGAAGAAGCGCGGCTCGAAGCGATGTCCGATCCATCGAACTTTGGCGACGTGGACGAAAACGATCCCAAAAGTGTCGCGCGATTTATGCGGAAGATGGGCGATCAAATGGGCGGTGAGGATTTGGGGCCCGAATTCGGTGAGATGGTCGATCGCTTGGAAGCCGGCGAAAGTCCAGAGGAAATCGAAAAGTCAATGCCGGGGTTGGGCGGAGAAACCAATGAACCAACGCTCCAATAAGCCAATGAGCCAAATTTCTTCTTGCGGAATTGATTTGGCTCATTGGCACATTGATAATTGGCTCATTGAGATTAGAACTTTTCAAATCGTTCTACGTCCATCACAAACACGGTTGCGCCGCCCACTTGGACTTCGACTGGCTGAGCAAGGTAGAGTTCGCCGGGTTCCATCACCGGCGGCATTGGATTTACGAACTGCGTGCGCGTTATGCAATTCCTTTTGATCAACGCCAGCACGTCCTCTAACCTGTCCGGCTCGACACCGATGAGAATGGTCGCGTTGCCTTCGCGCAGAAAACCGCCGGTGGTACTGATGAGCGTGAACTGATGATTATGCTCGCGCAATGTGTCCGTAAGTTTACCGGCGTCGTCGTTATGTACAATTGCGAATACGAGTTTCATCTCAACCTCCAAGACGAATGACTAAAGACGAATGACGAATGTTTACTTTCGTCCTTCGTCCTTTGTCTTTCGTCGAGTTTTTAGCTCATCCATCATCCTCGCTTGAATCTTTGCTTGCACCTGTTCAATCGATCCCGTACCATCGATTATCACAAATCGATGCGGTTCTGCTTTTGCCAATTCAAGATAACCGTTCCGCACCCGCGTGTGATACTCGACATCTTTGTGATCGAGTCGATTCGTTTCGCCTTGATGCCGCCGCGCAAGTCCAATTTCCGCCGGCACATCGATGTAGAACGTGAGATTAGGCACCAACCCGCGCGTGGCAAACTTGGTGATCGCGCGCAACGCATCGAGGTCGAGTCCCAAACCGTAACCTTGATACGCCAGCGTTGAATCATAATAACGATCACAGACCACAATTTTGCCTTCCGCCAGCGCCGGGCGAATAACTTGATCGACGATTTGCGCGCGCGCGGCGGAAAACAACAACACTTCAGTTTCACTCCGCATCGACTTGTTGCGCGTCGATAAAATCACTTCGCGAATTTGCTCGCTGATTTCTGTCCCGCCCGGCTCACGCGTGTAAATGACCGGCGCGCCGCGTGCTTGCAAAAATTCGACGAGCATTTTCGCTTGCGTCGTCTTGCCGCTTCCATCGGGACCTTCAAAGGTGACAAACATGATTAGTGGGTTAGTTCGATAGTGCAATGGTGCGATAGTTGACCAATGCGCTTGGTGTGAAAAACTATCGCACTATCGGACTATTGCACTTCACTTGCATAAATCCGCACGCGCCGTTTCGGTTCTTTGCCCAGCGAGCGCGAAAACAAATTCGCGCGCTTGATCAACTCGTGTTGCTGACGCCGGACGTACGCGCTTTGCGGCGCAAGCTCCACCGAATGTGCGCCGCGCTGAATCTGTTCGATAGCCGCTTCGGTTTCGCGCATCGCCCCTTCAAGCGGATCATTCGCTTCAACGACGCCGAACAAATCTTCGAGGACGCCTTCCATTTGCGCGAGCGTGTTCGACCGCAGAACGTACACCGGCACACCGCGCCGTTCCGCATCCACAATCGCCGGCGGACGCTTGCGATAATAATTCTTCAACGTCAACACGGCATCGGCATTATTCACGTCGTTCACGACTTGAATCGGCACATTCAAACTTTTCGCCGCTTGCTCCAAACGATCCTGGCTCAACCCGTACGGAAACATCCGCATGGCACGCGTCGGTTTTTCTTCGCCGCTGCGCGCTGGCTCGCTGGCGCGACCACGTGCGGCTTGCTCACGCAACGCGCCAACGCGGACGGTGGGCGCTCGTTCAATATGCACTTGGCCCACGCTGTCCCGCGTCCGAATCTCCGGCGATGGTGTTCTGCCGCGCAACAGTGTATCAACGGCGTGCGCAACTTCATGATGCACCGTAAACTGATCGCGCTGTTGAATTTCGATTAGCACGTCGAACGTCGGCGGAGCTTTGCGTTCCAGAATCGATTTCTGCGTACCGCGCCGCCGTGCTTCTTCATCGGACAGCGTAACCGATTGAATCCCGCCGATCAAATCGGACAGCGTCGGGTTCATCATCAAGTTATCGAGCGAGTTGCCGTGCGCCGTGCCGATGAGTTGCACACCCCGTTCGGCAATCGTGCGCGCGGCTTCGGCTTCCAACTCGCGCCCGATTTCATCGATGACGATAACTTCGGGCATGTGATTTTCGACCGCCTCGATCATCACTTCGTGCTGCAACATCGGTGTACGAACTTGCATTCGCCGCGCCTTGCCGATTGCCGGGTGCGGCACATCGCCGTCGCCGCCAATTTCGTTCGACGTATCGACGATGACGACGCGTTTGCTATCGGCGAGGATGCGCGCGGATTCGCGCAAGAGCGTCGTCTTGCCAACGCCGGGGCGACCCAGGATCAAAACGCTTTTGCCCGATTCGATCAAGTCACGAATGATTTCGACGGTGCCGTAAACCGCGCGTCCCACGCGGCACGTCAACCCAACGATGCGTCCCTGTCGATTGCGAATGCAAGAGATGCGATGCAAGGTGCGCGGAATGCCGGCTCGATTGTCCTCGGTAAATTCGCCGATGCGCGAAACGACGTAATCGATGTCGTCGTGATTGACCTCGCGCGAGTTGAGCGTAACCGATTCACGAACAAAACGCGCTTCCGGGACACGCCCCAAATCCATCACAATTTCTAAAAGTTCGCTGCCGCGATCGATTTGGCGTAAGTGATTTTCCAAATGCGGTGGCAGAACGTTAAGCAATAAATCGAGATCGTCTGTAATTAGAGTTTCCGTAATCAAAAACTCCTTTGGGATTTGAAATTTTGGATTTGGTTTTTCCGTACGGTATTATACCCTCTCTTGCTAGGAGCGTCAACGAGAGCAAACGGGAAGTTAGGGCTTTGTCAAAGTCGCGCTGCTCCGTCATTGCGAGCGGAGCGAAGCAATCTCCGAGCAACTTGGGGATTGCTTCGTCGCTGATCCCTCGCTTCGCTCGGGACGCTCCTCGCAATGACATCATGAGGACTTTGACAACACCCTAACGGGAATTAAAAAGCCAAAGATATAAAATAAACGGATAATGGTTTTTGTAGTTGGGGATTGACTTGCTATGTTTCTATGTTATACTCACAATTGAAAATCGACAAAGACTAATCCACACTGGAGGACAAAGATGTCACTTGGAATCGGTAAACTCAAGGGAATGACCCCTGAACTTGAAGCCAAATTGAAAGCAATGGGAGTGAAGGACACAGACAAGTTCTTTAACGCCGCGTTGACCCCTCAAGGTCGTGAAGAACTGGCAGGATGTGGCGGTGTGTCAACCGACATCATTTTGGAACTTGCCAACCGCGCCGACCTCGCGCGCATCAAGGGTATTGCCGGGGTCTATTCAGATTTGCTTGAAGATGCTGGCGTGGACACGATCAAAGAACTCAAAGCGCGCAATCCCGAAAATCTGCACGCCAAGCTGCTTGAGATCAACGCACAAAAGAATCTGACGCCCAAGCCGCCGGCGTTAAAGACAGTCAAAACGTGGATTTCGCTCGCCAAACGGCGCCGCAAATTTCTGCAGTATTGAGCGATTCGCAATGCGCTAACCTCCCGCGACTTGCCATCGGCAACGGAGCCCGGGCGGTGTTCTAATAACTAACTGTACACATCTTGGAGGAGGTGCACGATGCAACTCAGCGCGCCAAAGCAAATTACATTTTGGGTGGCGGTGGTTGTTGCTCTAGTTGGTCTTGTTTCCAGTTTCGTAGCTATCCCGGTTCTATCCGGCTTCGCCTTCTGGATCGTCGTTCTGGGATTTGTCATTCTCGCCGCCGCGAATTTGCTGGAAGGTTTGTAATTGCTCATAAAGGTGCCGGCTTTGGTTTCGTGGTCGGGGCTCCGCGCGACGCAAAATCGGCACCTTTAATTTTTCTCTCGCGTACAGCACAGTCACAAATGGCTGTGCTGTTGCTTTTTTCGCGGCAATCGCGTAAGATAGCCACTGAGGTGATGCAATGTCGCCGATTCGATGGTGTTTGATTGCGTTTGCGACAGTTGGACTGGTTGGTTGCAATTCCGAACCGGCGTCGCTTTTAGTTTCGACGCCGACACGCATCATCGTCCCCGCGCCGGTCGCCACGCCAATTCCAACGCCCGCGCCGACCGATGCGCCAACTGCTACGCGCGTCGTCACGCCGACGATTGCACCAACCGTCGCAACGATGCCGACGCGTACGCCAACGACCGCGCCGGGGACGATGAAGGTCAAACTGTTCTTCGTCGCGCTCGATGATAACGGCAAGTCCGGCAAAAAGATCGGGTGCAACGATAGTATCGTCGCGGTGGAGCGCACGATTCCGGCAACGCCAGCGCCGCTCACCGCCGCACTCAAAGAACTGTTGTCGATCAAAGACCGGAATATCGGACAATCGGGATTGTACAACGCGCTCGCAAATGCGAATCTGAAAATCGATGCGGTTGCGGTGATCGATGGCACGGCGATCATTCAACTTTCCGGCACGCTGGGACTCGGCGGCGTGTGCGATGACCCGCGCGTCGAAGCGCAGTTGAAAGAACTCGCGTTGCAATTTTCGACCGTGAAAAATACCAACATTACGCTGAACGGCGTACCCATCGAAAAAGCATTATCGGGTAAAGGCAACTAACGAACTGTCATTGCGAGCCGCGTTTTGTGCGGCGAAGCAATCCCCACAGTTCTTTGGAGATTGCTTCGTCGCTTCGCTCCTCGCAATGACATTCTAACAAACTATGCTGATTCCTGTTCCTCTTCTCCGCAAAATCGAAATGTCCCTCCTCGCGCCGGAATTATCGAAATCAGAAATCGAAGTTGGATGCGCGGCGGCAATCGAATACGATTGTATTTCCGTGTTCGTCAAGCCACATTACATCGAAGCGGCACGCAAAGCGTTAAAAGACACGCACATCAAAGTAGTCTCGGTCATCGGTTTTCCGCACGGCGGCGTGACCACCGCGACGAAAATGTACGAAACCCAAGATTTATTGCAACGCGGCGCGGACGAACTCGCGCTTGTCATCAACGTTGGTGCGGTGCGTGACCGCGACGACCTTGCGGTGAAAAACGATATTCAAGGTGTCCTTCGCACCGCGCGCGGCAAGCCGATCACAGTGATTTTGGAAATGCCGTTGCTGAACGATGAAGAAAAAACGCGCGCGTGCAAAGTGGCGGAAGCCGCTGGCGCAACGATGGTGATGACATCGACCGGGTTTGCGCCGACCGGCACGACGCCGAACGACGTACGGCTGATTCGCGCGACGAGTCCGAATCTCAAGATTCGTGCGGCAAGCGGAATAAAATCGCAGCGCGCGGCGCTGGCGATGATCGAAGCCGGCGCGGCGTTCGTGGTGGTCAATGACGTTGAAAAAGATTTGAGCGAATAACGTTCAGTATGCAGATGGCAGAAAGCAGTAGGCGGAAAACCCAATCGCGGTTTCTGCGTACTGCTTTCTGCGTACTGCCTACTTGGATTTTGGAACAAATTCCGGCAATTCGGCGTCTCATCCGTGAAAAACAATTTTGCGGGAGGTCAAAATGTTTCGCCGAATTACTTTTCCACTCTTGGTCAGTTTGTTGATCGTCGGTGTGATTTTTGCCATCGGTTGTCAGGGCGGCAGTCCAACGTCGGCATTCCAAGCCGCGCGCGCGGAAGCTAAAAGCGGCGGCGTGGACATCACCGTTTACAATCAAAACATCGCGCTCGTCAAAGACAAACGCGTGCTCGCGCTGAAATCAGGCATGAACGAAGTGCGCTTCACCGACGTGGCTTCGCAGATCGATCCGACGAGCGTGCAATTCACCTCGCTTACCGACCCGAACGGCACGCGCGTCCTCGAACAGAATTACGCGTACGACATTGTTGGCTCGGCAAAGATTCTGCAAAAGTATCTCGATCAAAACATCGCGCTTGTCACCGAAGATGGAACGAAATACGCCGGCAAATTGCTGAGCGGTTCCGACGACATCATTCTGCAAAGCGATGATGGACAAGTGACGACGGTCAAACTCGCGCGCGTGCGCGAACTCAAATTCCCCAACTTGCCCGGCGGTCTCATCACCAAGCCGACGCTCATCTGGCTCGTGAACGCATCGAGAGAAGGCAATCAAGATGCGCAAGTAACGTATATGACGAACGGCATCAACTGGAAAGCAAATTACGTCGTCGTCGTGAATGACAAAGACACCGCGATGAACATGAACGGCTGGGTCACGATTGACAACCAAAGCGGCGCGACGTACGAAGATGCGAATTTGAAACTTGTTGCCGGCGATGTGCGGCGCGTAACGCAGTTACCAGCAGCGGCTGGCGGATTTCCTACGCCGACCGCCGCAAAAGCCGCCGATTCGCAGTTCGTCCAGCAAGATTTATTCGAATACAAGTTGTACTCGTTGCAACGCGCGACGACGATTCGCAATCGCGAAACGAAACAAATCGAGTTTACAAACGCAACGAACGTCGGCATCACCAAGTTGTTCGTGTACGACGGCGGCTCGGCGTATCGATTCTACGGCTATCAAATCACCGATCCGAATTACGGCAAGACGAGCAACACCAAAGTCGCCGTGATGATCGAGTTCAAGAATAGCGAAGCGAACAAACTGGGCATTCCGTTACCCAAAGGCACGTTGCGCGTTTACAAAGCCGATGCGGACGGCGGCAATCAATTCATCGGCGAAGATAACATCGATCACACACCGAAAGACGAGATGATTCGCTTGAACATCGGCAACGCGTTCGATGTGGTGGGCGAGCGCAAGCAAACCAACTTTACCAAGATCAGCGACCGCGTCATCGAAGAGACGTACGAGATCAAGTTACGCAATCACAAAAAAGAAGCGGTACAAGTGCGCGTGGTCGAACGGCTTTTCCGCTGGTCGAACTGGCAAATTTTGAAAACGAATCAGGATTTCACCAAGTTAGATTCGCAGACGATTGAGTATCGCGTGAACATCAAGCCGGATTCCGAAAGCGTAGTGCATTACACGGTGCGGTATTCTTGGTAAAACTGAGTGGGAGCGCGGGAGAACGTTCTCTCCCTCTCTCCCACTCTTTGCGTTTTAATAGGATTTCTGCTACGATACGCGTGTGACCATCGAAGACAAATCCATTTTCCTTGGGCATCCCTCGTACGTGTGGCGCTTTGGGCAAGACCGCCGGCTCGATATGATTCGCCGATATGTCCGCTTTGATGGCGTCCGCATTTTGGACATCGGTTGCGGCATCGGCACGTACCTCGAAAAATTCCGCGGGCTGGGCGCGCACGAAATCGGCGTCGATTCAGATTTCGATAAGCTGAACGAAGCGCATCGCAAAAAGCGTTTGCTTCGTCTCGCCGCAAGCGCATCCGAAAATCTTCCCTTCCCCGATCAAACTTTCCACGTCGTCTTGTTGCACGAAGTCATCGAGCATGTCAACGATGATTACGCAACGATTCGTGAAGCGTGCCGCGTGGTTGCGCCCGGCGGGCGCGTCATCGTCTTTGCGCCCAACCGCTTGTATCCGTTTGAAACGCACGGTGCGTATTTGGGCAAACGGTACGTGTTTGGCAACATTCCTTTCGTCGGTTGGTTGCCGGATTCACTGCGGAATCGATTTGCGCCGCACGTCCGCGCGTATCGCACGCAAGACATCCGCGCCTTGTTCGATGGATTGGACGGGACGTTGATTACGCACACGCAAATTTATCCGGGCTACGACAAGATCGCACGAAAGAATGCCGGGTTGGCGCGTTTATTCAGAAGCGTGACGTACTTTTTCGAGAGCACGCCGTTGCGCGTGTTTGGGTTATCGCATTTTGCCGTGTGGCGCAAGTACGGGCGAAGAACAACCGAACGTGGAAACAATCGACCGTAGGGAGCGTTCGTCGTAACGCTCCTTTTTTTGCGCCGTTAGCAATTTTGTTCGCTTTGGATTATAATAACTAATGGTGCTAGTGCGATTCTTGAGCATATTTTGTGCTTTGATTTTGCGACGCGCTACTTGAATCTCACAGCCATCCACCTGCAAACTAGCACCATTAGTTAATAGCGACGGAAATTTTCTGGAGACATTATGGCAGAACAGCAACCGCAAAACATCGGCAACGTTAGACCTATCGAAATCGAAACGGAAATGCGCAACGCGTACCTCGATTACGCGATGAGCGTCATCACCGCGCGTGCACTCCCGGACGTGCGCGACGGAATGAAACCGGTGCAACGCCGGATTTTATTTACGATGGGCGAGATGGGTTTGCGTCACAACGTCGCGTTCAAAAAATGCGCACGCATCGTCGGCGATGTGATGGGACGTTATCACCCGCACGGCGACCAAGCGGTGTACGACGCGCTCGTGCGGATGGCGCAAGATTTCAATATGCGTTATCCGCTCATCGATGGGCAAGGCAACTTTGGTTCGATTGACAACGACCCGGCGGCGGCGATGCGGTACACCGAAGCCCGGCTCACCGAAATCGCCGAAGAAATGTTGCTCGACATCGATAAGGACACGGTCAACTTTGCCGATAACTTCGACGGCACGATGCGCGAGCCGCGCGTGTTGCCGGCGAAAATTCCGAACCTCTTGCTCAACGGCGCGGCCGGCATCGCCGTCGGAATGGCAACGAATATCCCGCCGCACAACTTGAACGAAGTCGTGGACGCAATCAATTATTTGATCGAACGCTGGGAAGAAATCGACGATGTGGAAGTGGATGATTTGATAAAGTTTGTGCAAGGTCCCGATTTTCCGACGGCGGGAATTATTCTGGGTGCGGAAGGCATCAAGCAAGCATACGCGACCGGCAACGGGCGCATCGTCGTGCGCGGGAAAATTCACACCGAAGAAGCCGGCGGCGGCAAAGCGCGCATTGTCATCACCGAGTTGCCCTATCAAGTGAACAAAGCCGCGCTCATCGAACGCATCGCCGATTTGGTGCGCGACCACAAGATCGAAGACATTGCCGATTTGCGCGACGAATCGGATCGACAAGGGATGAGCATCATCATCGAACTGAAACGCGGCGCAAATCCAAACCCGGTCATCAATCAACTTTTGAAATACACGCCGCTTCAATCCGGCTTTAGCATCAACATGCTTGCGCTCGTCGATGGCGAACCCAAAGTGCTGTCGCTCAAACGAATGTTGCAGTTGTACGTGCAACATCGGCAAGAGGTCATCACGCGCCGCACGAAATTCGATTTGGAAAAAGCCAAAGCGCGCGCGCATATTCTCGAAGGTTTGAAAATCGCGCTCGATCATTTGGACGAAGTGATCAAGACGATTCGTCAATCGCCGGATGCGGACGTGGCAAAAGAACGCTTGATGAAGCGTTTCAAGCTGAGCGACTTGCAGGCGCAAGCAATTCTGGATATGCAGTTGCGCCGGCTCGCCGCGTTGGAACGCAAAAAAATCGAAGAGGAATTGGCGCAAGTCAAACAGACCATCAAGTTCCTCGAAGCGTTATTAAAAAGTCCCAAGAAAATTCTCGGCGTCATTTCGGAAGAACTCGGCGATTTGAAAAAACGTTTTGGCGATGTTCGCCGCACGCATATTTCCGAAGGCGGCGCGGAAGAACAACAACCGACCGAATTCAAAGCCGAGGATTTGGTGCAAGATGAAGCGGTGCTGGTGTCGATTACGCAACGCGGGTACATCAGCCGCGTGCCGCAATCCTCGGTGCGCCGCACATCTACTTCATCCAAGGTTGCCACGCGCGAAGAAGACGCGGTGCAATATCTTTTGCCGGCGCAAACGCGCGACACGCTTTTGATTTTCACGAACAAGGGGAAAGCGTACCCGCTCCGCGCGCACCAAGCACCGGACGTAACGCGTACGCCGAAAGGTTTGCCGCTCAACAATTTCCTATCGTTCGAGCAAAACGAGCGTGTAACGTCGGCGGTCGCCGTCTCCGATTTTTCGCAAGCCGAATTCTTGACGATGGCAACTTCGCAAGGTCGCGCGAAACGCACACCGCTTTCCGAGTTCGATGGCATTCGTTCCGCCGGCGTCAATGCGATCAACCTGAGCGAAGGCGACGAACTGGGCTGGGCAAAACTCACACACGGCGGCGGTGAATTGATGTTCGTTACCGAGCAAGGTCAAGCGATGCGATGCAACGAAGACGACGTGCCGGTGCAAGGTCGTACTGCCGGCGGCGTGTACGGCATCAAGTTGAACGAAGGCGACAAAGTCGCATCGATGGATGTGGTTCAACCAGATGGCTTCTTGCTCGTGATGACCGCAAAAGGTTTTGGCAAGCGCACGCCAATCAAAGAGTACGGTGTGCAGAATCGCTATACCAAAGGTGTATCGACGCTAGGACGCGACCCGGCACGCGGCGGTGTCATCGTGGCGGCGCGCGTGGTGAATGAAGACGATGACGTAACGATTATCTCGGCGAATGGGATGGTGTTGCGTTCGCGCGTGGCGAATCTGCCCAAAGGCAAACGCACCTCCAAAGAGACCGAGGTGATCAAGTTGAAAGAAGGCGACGCGGTGGCGAGCATTGCGCGGATGGAATCGCAGAAGGCGGAAAGCAGAAAGCAGAAGGCAGAGAGCGCTAAGAAAGAACAGGAAGAAGGCGAGGTTGAGCAGTTGGCGCTGGAAGAGACGGAAAGTAAAAAGCATGCCCCGAGCAAAAGCGGAGGGGAAAAAGGGAAAGGGAAAAAGTGACCATTAAGGTAAAGAGGATTCGCGAAACACAACTTAAGATAGAGTTCGAATCCGAAATCCGAGAGAAGGCTACGCCTTTTCTGAAATGGGCTGGTGGCAAAAGCCAATTGCTTCCACAATTTCAGAAATTTTTTCCAAGAAAATTTAGGCGATATTATGAGCCATTTCTTGGCGGTGGTGCAGTCTTCTTTTTTCTTGCGCCACGATTGGCGACTCTCTGTGATACCAATGCAGAACTGATCACTACTTATCAAGTAGTGAAAGACAATGTTGAAGCTCTTATTGCAGTGCTTCGCAAACAATACAGTCACAAGAATGACGAGAAGAATTTCTACAAGATTCGCGATGAGACAGATATAGCAGAACTTACTGACACAGAACGAGCCGCGCGCTTAATTTATCTTAATAAGACATGCTTTAACGGGCTTTATCGTGTGAATCGGAGTGGCAGATTTAATGTACCATTCGGAAACTACAGTAATCCCAAGATTTGCGACGAAATAAACCTGAGACGCGCGAGTAGTGAGTTGAGAAACGCAACTTTGCGTGTTTGTGATTTTGAAGAAGGAGTCGCTAAAGCAAAAAAGGGGGATTTTGTATATTTCGATCCGCCTTATGCGCCATTGTCTCCCACTTCGAGTTTTACAAGTTACACAAAAGATGATTTTGGGGAAGCAGAGCAGAGCCGCTTGGCAAACGTGTTCCGCGAACTGGACAAACGCGGAGTGCTCGTCATGCTTAGTAATTCCCCCAAACCATTTATCATTGAGTTGTATCGGGGCTTTCATACCGAATTTGTCAAGGCAAACCGCGCGATTAATGCAAATGGAAATGGGCGCGGAGCAATTGATGAGCTATTGGTCATGAACTTTTGAAAAAGGGGGGCATGATGCAAATCTTAACGACGCCTTGGAAAAAGGAATTGGCTACGTTGGTACGGCAATCGGATACAAGTATTGATGTTGCAGTTCCGTTTCTGAGTTTTGGTGCTTTGTCTGAGGTTTTTGAACAGACAGCGAAACGAGACTCGTCGGTGGAGTTGAGGTTTATTGTAAGATTAAACGGAAATGATTTCTTGCAAGGTGTTGCAGATTATCGGGCATACAAGTGGCTTGCGAAGAACACACAAGCAAAGGCATTAAGAAATCTTCATGGAAAGGTCTACATATTCAACAACAAAACAGCGGTTATAACTTCATCAAATCTAACTGAAGGGGGGTTGCAAAGTAACGAAGAAATGGGAGTTTTGATTGATGACCATTGGCTTGTTGAGAATGTCAAAAGGCATTATGACCTTTGGTGGAAAAATTCAGTCCCTATCAATTTGGAGGAACTCGATCCGCTCGTTGATTCGCTACAAAAAAATGCGTCGAAGCAATCAACAAAGGAAGAAAAAACGAGGAGGAAAATTGCTCGGCAAATTTCTCGGCTTGCTGCTCCTGTGCGTCGGGAACCTATTGAGGATGAAACGCTCACTACTATTGAGGAAGAAGATCTTGAGTTCATCAAACGAACATTAATTCCGCAAGCGGATGATATGGAGAAAGTTGCACAAGTGCCGTTACTGATTGCAGGGGGTAAAACACATCCCAATGACTTTGCTCACGCGTGGAATGTTGTAGAGCGACAAGGTGATTATTACGCAGCTGCGGCGTGTGCATTAAAACTCGCACAACGCGTTAAGCGAGGGGGAACATTTGAATACTCTTTGACGCCATTGGGGAAACAATACGTTGAAGCAGATATGAAAGATCGTTCGGGTATTCTCAGACAAGCTCTAGTCAACGCTCCCATAATTCGTGCTGTCGCCAAAGGAGCAGGGGTCGACTTAGGCACCTTGCTCATAAATGAGACTGAGAGCAAGAAATTGACTGACATACAACTCGTCAAGAATGCGTTGAAACACGAATTGCACGGGTTGCTTGGGAAAGAATCAACGTATAATAGACGTGCTCAAACAATAACAAGCTGGATCAGTTGGTTGTTAGATGAATTTTGATACCTTCACTAAAATCCCAATAGTCTCTCGTACTCTTTGAGAAGCTTTTTGATTGTAGACATAGGAGCACGATATACAAAGTCGGTGGTATCCGCGCTTATCTGCCGCGCCACGTACCGTGCCGATTCATAAGATGCCGCTATCTTTGATTCTCGCAAAAGTCTTTGCTGAACGAAATGAGTCGCATCGTGTTTTTCCTGTTCAGACAACCTGTCAAATGGATTCCGTTTTTGCATCATCTTTCTCCCACATAGATATTAGAACGCAAATTCTATATAACACACCTGGGATCATTTGTCAAGAGTTTTGGGGAATTTTTTAAGATACGGAAAGGAATCGCGGTTATGGACACAATCAGTCGTTGCCCCGTATGTGGCAGCAATGAGTTCATCACACCGTTGAATTCGTACGACATTTATCAGTTTATTGACGGCGAACTTTCTTTCATTCGCTCAGAATTGACAAATGAGCCGTTCAAACTTTTTTGTCGCGAGTGTGGCAAAGAGATTGAAGAATCCAAACTGAATTCTGTTTAACTTGTCTGACTTGATGTTTACTATCCACTGACGACTGAGGTATCCTATGTCCACCGTTCACGTTTCCAATCATCCACTCTTGCGCCACAAAGTTACGCTGATGCGCGATTTCAAAACCGAGCCGAAAAAATTTCGTGAGTTGATCCGCGAGGTTGCCATCCTGCTCGCGTACGAAGCCACCGCCGATCTCGCACTCGTCGAAACCAACGTAACCACGCCGCTCGCATCGACTAAAGGTTCCGAACTGAAAGAAGTCATCGGCTTGGTGCCGGTGTTGCGCGCTGGGCTGGGAATGGTCGAGGGGTTTTGGGAGATGATGCCCTCCGCCGAAGTGTGGCACATCGGTTTGTACCGCGACCACAAAACGCTGGAGCCGATTCAGTATTACAATCGACTCCCGGTTGCGCCCACCGTCGATGTCTGCCTCATTCTCGATCCGATGCTTGCCACCGGCGGCTCGGCGTGTGCGACGGCGCAAATTCTCAAAGACTGGGGCGCGAAGAAAATCAAATACGTCGGCATCATCGCCTCGCCGGAAGGCATCAAACGATTGCAAGACACACATCCCGACGTGGACATTTATCTCGCGGCAATCGACGACCATTTGAACGAGAATGCGTACATCGTTCCCGGCTTGGGCGACGCGGGTGATCGACAGTTTGGGACCGGATAAAATGCATCGACCATCCTGGGATCAATATTTTATGGACATTACGCTCGATGTATCGCGGCGGGCAACATGCTTGCGCGCGCAAGTCGGCGCAATCATCGTCAAAGACAAACGCATTCTCACGACCGGCTACAACGGCGCGCCAAAAGGTCTGCCGCATTGCCTCGACGAAGGATGCGAAATCGTCGATGGACATTGCGTTCGCACCTTGCACGCGGAACAGAACGCGATCATTCAAGCCGCGTTGCACGGCATCTCGCTGGCAGGCGGAACGATTTACACGACGCATCAACCGTGCCACGTTTGCGCCAAGATGATTATCAATGCCGGCTTGGTACACGTGGTCTATGCTGGGAATTACCCGGACGAACTCGCAATGAAATACCTCAAAATTGCCGGCGTCCGGGTCGATCATTTCGACCTGGGCGACCGTACACCCGCGCCCCCGCCCAGCGTAGTGAAAAAATAAATACCCCCTTGTCAAACCCTCGAACTGTGTTATACTGTGATTACCAGATTGACACAGGAGGAGGTTAGGATGGCAAAACCCCGCAAGCACAACAAAGAGTGGTCGGCGCAAGACCTTGCCTTTTTGAAAGAGCAATATCGCAAAGGCACACTCCATCGTGAGATTGCGAAAGAGTTGAAGCGGACTCTAAACGCGGTGGAGTCTAAGGCAAGTGAGCTGGGCTATAAAAGCCGGCGGCGAAAAAAGTAGGACAAGACCGGGCAGATTTCTAGAAATCTGCCCGGTCTATTTTTTTCACAAATGCGGCACGAAATCCGTGAGGACCGAACCGCCGATGAACTCGCGGAGAATCGAATCTTCGGGGACGAAGGTGGAATCGCAAGGATGGAACCACTCTAGAAACGTGAGCAGGCGCCGCGCTTCGACGTACTCGGGCGTGCCGGGTTCCACTTGGCGCAAGAGCGGCTCGACCATCGGGCGAAGCGCAGAGAGTTCGTACACCAGCGCGGAATTGAATAAAATGTCAGCTTGCTCTTGGTACGGAAAAATGTTCTTGTCTTCGCCGCGCCGCACACTTTCCCAGCGTGCAATCGTTTCGCTTGCGGTATATCCGCGCGTGCGCGCATCGCGGACGAGACGGCGCACCAGCCGCGTGTCGCTGGTCGCCACGCGATTCAAACGGTCGAGTTTCAGTTGCGTGAGCGCGGAGATGTAGATTCGAAAAATCTTTTCGCGCGGAATTTGCGTGATCAGATTAGGATTCAACCCGTGAATCCCTTCGATCAGCAAAACGTGATGCGGGGTGAGTTGCACGGCGTGCCCGGTCTCGCGTTCGCCGGTGTGAAAATTATAGCGCGGCATTGTTACGCGTTCACCGTTGATGAGCGCGAGCAGATGTTGATTGAACAATTCGAGATCGAGCGCGTGAATGTTCTCGTAATCATACTCGCCGTTCTCGTCGCGCGGCGTTTCTTCGCGCGAGACGAAATAATCGTCCAAACTCAATGGAAACGGACGCAAGCCGTTCGCTAACAGTTGAATCGTCAACCGCCGCGCGAACGTCGTCTTGCCGGACGACGACGGTCCCGCAATCGTCACAAGGCGAATGTGATTGCGGTGCGCGGCAATCGTCGTCGCAATCTCCGCGATCTTTTGCGCGTGCAACGCTTCCGCCACCAAAACGATTTCGCGCGAACGACTTTCGGTGAGGTCTTGATTCAACGTCGCCACATCGGGCACGCCAAGCCGGTCGAGCCACTGCCCGTACTCGCGAAAGACCATCGTGATCTTGGGCGACGGTTGAATCGGTTCCAGCGAGGTGGGACGGCGGCGATTGGGAAATTGCAAAAGAAATCCCGGCGGGTACGGACGGACCGCAAAGTACTTTAAATACCCGGTCGATGGCGCAAGCCGGCGTCCCAGGAAATAATGCTTGACGCCGCGCAACACGTGGACGCGCACTTCGGTGCGGTCGGATTGTTCGAGCAAGAGCGCTTGCGTCGTGTCGCCGTTCGCGCGCGCGTTGGCAATCGCTTCGTCAATCGAAAGCGTTTCGCGCGTGATCGGCACGTCTTCGGCAACCAACGCGCGCATCCGCGTTTCGATTTGCGCAAGTTCCGCCTCGGTGAACGGCTCGCGTCCCAGCACGCGGCAGAACAAGCCGCCAAACGTAACCGTGTGATCGACGGTAATCCGCGCTTGAAACAATTCGCGCACCACGACATCAAGCAAGAGCGTGAGCGCGCGTTGATAGAAACGCATTCCGTCTTCCGTCGCCAGCGAAATGGGTTCGACATCGACATCGGCAATGATCGGCTCGCTCAATTCTGCCAAGCGACCATTGACAAGCGCGGCGATGATCGGCACCGAGGGCGGCGCAAAAATTTTTCGCATGAACGCTTCCAAGCGCGTGCCGGCGGGTCCGCTAAACACGCGCCCATCACTCAACCGGACTTGGACATCGGGGCGATGTTCACATTCATGAATTTGATTATTCAAATCTTCGAGCATAACGAACCTACTCACTAAGGGTGCAAGGCGCGCGCCAACTCTTGTTCAACTTGCGCCAAAGCCGGTTGATAACGCGCGTTCGACCAGCCGCGCTCCAAAACCGCACGATGCGCCGGATCGAAAAGCGATTCGCGGCTGGGCAACGCAATTTTTTTCGCTTGCGCGATTTCGTTTGCCAAGGCGCGTGTGCGCGCGAAATCGATTGCCGCGTGCGTAACGATAAACCACAGATCGAACACGTCACGCACGCGCGGCGCCGCGCCGAGAATTGCCAAACGTTCCGCCGCCAATTCTTCGAGCGCGACGGCGGCGACGATTGCCGGGCACGCATCGCTAAAACGATGAATCAGCGGCACACGTACCGGCGCGAGGCGCGCTTGCCCGGCGATGAACGACAGCGAGATGCGCGCTTGCGCCGCCGACCGTCGTCCCAAGGGACCCACATATTCAACCGTTGCCGCGCTTCCCGAAAAACTGGTGAGGAAAAACGGCGGCGCGCTCGCATCGAACAAAGCGATCAACGTTGCCGCATCGATGGCGCGCGAGGACCAAAACTCCGGCGCGTCGAGAAAAGGATAGTCGGTAAAATGCGCGTACCGCAACGCCGCACTTGTGCGCAACACCAGCGCCGATTGTAGCGTAACATCATCGAACAGTTTTTTCAATAGCCAATCGGTCGCGTAAGCGCGTTCGACCTCGCCAAGATCAGCGTGCCATGCAATCGATAATTTGCGGAGTTCGCCAAAACCAATCATCGTAAATTCAAAACGGGGTCGTATCATAAATCGCATCTAAGGAGTTGTCAAATGAAGATTGGGAGTGTCGGTCAGAATGTGCTATAATCAGTTCAAAGCATAAACAAGGAAATTTCATTTGAACCATTTGCCTTTTGTGTTGCTATTGTTGCTCGTTTTGTTTTTGGGCACGATTGATCTTGCCCTCGGCGTTGACGCGCGTGTGCTGGCAACCTTGCTCGCGCCGATTTTCTGGCTGGGACTGTACTGGCTCGGCTCGGCACGCACGCCGCAAGGCAGACCGTAATGTTCACGTCGATCATCGAATTTATCGCCATCGTTCTGTTCGTTGGGGGATATTGGCACGCCGCGCGCGCCGAGGGACGCGCGTTGGCACAGCAATGGTTCACCGCGGGGTATCTTGTCGCTATCATCCGCGAGATGTTGAACCAAGTCCTTTTTCAGGTGTACGTTTTTGCGCCAGCGATCATGCGCCTGGGCAGCGCGCCGGTGTTGGTAACGTTGTTGAGCATCAGCGTCGCATATCTTGCATTCGCATTTGCGCAACGCTGGGTCGAGCCGCGCCACGCCAAGTGGATGATGCTTTTGGTTTTCCTGATCACCGCGAGCATCGCTCTGCCAATCGAAGCGACGGCGGCGCAATTGCGCTGGTGGTATTATCCCGAAGCAACGCAAACGATGTTTGGCAAAGTACCGTGGGGCGCACCGTTGGCGTGGGGCGGCGGCGCGGCGATTTTTTACGCCGTCTTTTGGCGCATTCGCCAAACGCGGCTCAACGAAAGGGGGAAATTGTACGCGTTGATCGCGCTCGCGCCGATTATCGCAGTGGCGCAATTGGTATTGACGATTTTGTTGAGCGCATAAAAAACCTGGAAGGTTTTGAAAACCTTCCAGGTTTACAAGCGGGAGACGAGATTTGAACTCGCGACATCCACCTTGGGAAGGTGGCGTTCTGCCACTGAACTACTCCCGCAGAATCGATCAAATTATAAGATAGAAATCGCACAGCGTCAAATGGTTGAGCAATTAGAGGAGGACAAAATGGCGGCAGGAATCTTTTGGCTGGGGCACGACAGTTTTCGATTGCAGGGTGAAAAAGTCGTTTACATCGATCCGTGGAAACTGGCGGTGGACGCAGACAAAGCAGACGTGATCTTGGTAACGCACGAACACTATGACCACTTTTCGCCGGACGACATCAAGAACATATCCCAAGCAGACACCGTGATTGTCGCACCACAATCAGTCGCCGCGAAAGGTGGTTTCAAGTTCATCGTCGTCAAGCCGGGCGACAAAATTTCCGCGAATGGTATCGCCATCGAAGTGGTGCCGGCGTACAATCCGCACAAACAATTTCATCCGCGCACGTCGGGACACGTCGGCTACATCGTGACGCTGAACGGTCAACGCATCTATCACGCCGGCGACACGGACGAAATTCCGGAGATGGCGCAAATCCAATGCGACATCGCGCTCTTGCCGGTGAGCGGCACGTACGTGATGACCGCGAGCGAAGCGGCAAGCGTGGCGAACAAGATCAAACCGTCGCTGGCGATTCCGATGCATTACGATGCGATTGTTGGTTCGCAGAAAGATGCGGAGGAATTCAAACGGTTGGTACAAGTCCCCGTCGAGATTTTGGAGAAATCGAAATAAAAATTGTAGGGGCGAGATGACTCGCCCCTACAATTTTTATTGTTGTCTTCGTCCGCGTTGTCTGGCGCGTTCCGCCGCAAGTTGTGCTTTGCTGGGTCCAGTGTGGCGGTACATCAACACGACGCCACAAACAACCATCAAGCCCAGCCCGATCAATTGTGCGGTCGCAATCCCGCTGATGAGCCACGCATCGGGACGTTGAAACTCGGTGAGGAAACGCACGAGCCCGTAAAACATTCCCCACAACAAAATCAGATCGCCGGGTTTTTCATTCTTCCACCGCCGCGCGACGAACAGCAAAATGCCGGTGATGAGTAACAACGCAATCGATTCGTAGAGAAACGTCGGATGGAATTTCGTCGTTTCGACCGGGTATTGCGTCAAATCGGCAAAGTTGGGAAGGCGATGCGCCGCGTCAATCGGAATGCCCCAGGGCAAATCGGTGGGATAGCCGTACAACTCTTGATTGAAGAAATTCCCCCAGCGTCCAATCGCTTGACCGATTACCAACCCCGGCGCGCCAAGATCGAGGAATTGAAGCAAACTTACGTTGGTCGGTTTCCAGTCTTGCACCAATTTGAGTCGCGTGGCGAGTTTGATCAAGCCGCTGTCCGGTTCCAAACGAAGCAACCGCGCGTACAAAAACAATCCCAGGATGCCGCCCGCCACCGCGCCGTAAATGCCAAGTCCCCCCTGACGAAAATTCAGAATCTCCATCGGGTTCGCCATATAATAATCGAAACCGATGTTGGTGCCGCGCGGGCTGGAAACGACGTGATACAAACGCGCGCCGATCACGCCAAAGATCAACGCGAACAACAAACCATTCCACACGTGATCGGGATCGATGTTACGGCGTTTGGCTTCCAGCGATGCGATGTACGCGCCAACCAGCGCGCCGGTGACGATCAGAATACCGTACCAATAAATTGGAAATGAACTACCGTCGGGTAACGGAATCGAAAAAGCAACCGACGAAGGAAAGAAATTCACTGCCGCTCCTTTTTACTTTAGAAAATTTCACGCGCGATTATACCACACAATAGACAAATGACAAATGGAAAATTCGAGTTGTGATATAATGGGCGTACCTCGTGATTGAAACGACAGGAGGAAATTCTATGACCCTCCAACTCGGTCTCGTTGGTTTGCCGAACGCCGGCAAATCCACCTTGTTCAACGCGCTCACCCGCGCACACGCGCCCGTCGCGCCGTACCCATTCACCACCATTGAACCGCACATCGGCGTCGTTGCCGTGCCGGACCCGCGCCTTGATGCGTTAGCCAAGTTGATTCACCCGGAAAAAATTACACCGACCACACTCGAAGTTGTGGATATTGCCGGGTTGGTGAAAGATGCGCACAAAGGCGAAGGACTCGGCAATCAATTCCTGGGACACATTCGCACCGTCGATGCGATTGTGATGGTTGCGCGCTGTTTCCATCACGACGATGTGCCGCACGTTGCCGGCGCCATCGATCCGCGCGAGGATGTCGCAATTCTGGAATTCGAACTCGCGCTCGCCGATTTACAGACGCTGAAAAATCGACGCGAGAAATTACACGGCGCGACCAAGACCGGCAAAAAAGAAATCATCGACGAATTGCATTTCATCGACCGCGTGATTGCGCACGTGTCGGCGGGACACCCGTTGCGCACGATGACGTTGACCGATGCAGAACGTGAATCGTTGAAACCGTTGCAACTGTTGACGCTGAAACCGCTGATCTACATTGCCAACGTCGGCGAAAACGATTTGCCCACCGGCGGCGAGTTGGCATTGCACGTCAAAGCGCTGGCGCAAAAGGCACACGCGGAATCGTTGATCGTTTGCGCGCAATGCGAAATGGAATTGACCGAGTGGTCGGGTGGCGACGCGGCGCAGTATCGCAAAGAGTTGGGATTGACGGAAGCCAGTTTGGAGCGCGTGATTCGTTCCGGCTACAAACTACTCGACCTTATCACGTACTTTACCGCAACGGGCGGCAAAGAGTTGCGCGCGTGGACGCTCAAGCGCGGCGCGCACGCCATCGACGCGGCGGGGCAAGTGCATTCCGATATGGCGCGCGGCTTTATTCGCGCCGAAGTCATCAAATGCGAGACGCTGTTGCAAATCGGCTCGCTTGCCACCGCGCGCGAGAAAGGCATCATGCGAATCGAAGGACGCGATTACGTGGTGCAGGATGGGGACCTCATTCATTTTCGATTTGCGGTGTAGCTGTCATTCTGAGCGAAGCGAAGAATCTAGCACGGTACTCAAATCTGCAAAATGCTTTATGAAAAACTACTACGTCTACATCTTGGCAAATCGCACCCGCGTGTTGTACACCAACGTAACGAATAATCTCGAACGCCGCATCTCTCAACACAAAAATGGAATCACGCCGGGTTTTACAAGCCAGTACAACGTCACGCGATTGTTTTACTACGAAACGTTCTCCGGCATTCGCGATGCGATTGCGCGGGAAAAACAGATCAAAGGGTGGCTGCGCGCGAAAAAGATTGCGCTGATCGAGTCAGTGAATCCGAAATGGGAAGATTTGAGCAAAGAATGGGGACATTGATTGATCGAGTTTTTTGCTGGATTCTTCAGCACACAAATCGCGCCTCAGAATGACATGTACCTTTTGTCATTCTGAACACAAAGGACATATTGGAATCGGAGAAAAACACTTGGACAAATTCATCATCGAAGGTGGCATACAATTACGCGGCACGGTGACGCCAAGCGGTAACAAGAACGCCGCGCTGCCGATGCTCGCCGCGTGTTTGTTGACCGACGAACCCATCACGTTACGCAATGTTCCGCGCATCCGCGACGTGGAAGATATGCTCGCACTTCTCACCAGTCTTGGCGTGGAAATCCGCGAGTCGAGCGAACGCGATTTGGTTTTGCAAGCGCGCAACATCACCACCACCGAACTTGACCGGGAAATTTGTTCGCGCATTCGCACATCGATTCTGTTTGCCGGACCGATGCTCGCGCGGATGGGCCGAATTCAACTCCCGCCGCCGGGCGGCGACGTGATTGGACGACGCCGGCTCGATACCCACCTGCACGCGTTGCGCGCGCTCGGCGTTGAGATTCACGTCAACGACGGATTCGAAATGCAAACTGATGGTTTGCGCGGGCGTGACATTTTTCTCGATGAGGCGAGCGTGACCGGCACCGAGAATGCATTGATGGCGGCAGTGTTGGCAAAAGGCACGACGATTATTCGCAACGCGGCAAGCGAACCACACGTGCAAGACCTGGCGATGTTGTTGAACAAGATGGGCGCGCGCATCGAGGGCATTGGATCGAACACGTACACGATTCACGGTGTCGATAAAATGTGCGGCGCGGAATTTACCATCGGCGCGGATTACATCGAGACCGGCAGTTTCATCGGTTTGGCGGCGGTAACACGCGGCGAACTCACCATCAAGAACGCCGCGCCGGAACATTTGCGAATGGTGTTTCTGACTTTTGCGCGCCTCGGCATCGAATGTCAGGTGCGCGGGAATGATGTGTTCGTTTCAGCGCATCAAACGTTGCGCGTTCAAAACGATTTGCACGATGCGGTGCCGACGATTGCTGACGGTATCTGGCCCCAATTCCCCACCGACTTGATGAGTATCGCGTTAGTCACCGCGACGCAATGCGAAGGCACGGTGTTGGTGTGGGAAAAGTTGTTCGAGGGGCGAATGTTTTGGGTGGACAAGTTGATGAATATGGGCGGGCGCGTGATTCTGTGCGATCCGCATCGCGCGGTCGTCGTCGGGCCCAGCCATCTGCACGGTGAGCGACTCGAATCGCCGGACATTCGCGCAGGAATGGCGTTGCTCCTTGCGGCGTTGTGCGCGCGCGGTCAAAGTGTCATCGGCAACATCGGACAGATCGATCGCGGGTACGAACGGATTGAGGAAAAGTTGCAAAAACTGGGAGCGCGGATAGAACGAGTAAAACAGTAGGCACAAAACAGAAGGCAGAGAACCAAAATGGTCTCTGCCTTCTGTTTTGTGCCCGCTTCGCGTGCTTATTTGGAACGTCCAAACATCGCTTTCATCAGATTGTCGAAGAACTCGCCGACGTACTCTTGCTTGAACCCGGCAAGCACCGCAAAGACGTAGAGGAAAATCGGGCCGGCTTTGAAATCGCCGATGATGAGATTGCCGGCGAGAATCCCGGCTTGCGAAATGACAAAGAGCAACGCGCCAAGCAACGTCCCCAAAATCGGCCGCGCAAAATAATGCATCGCGTACGCCGGGTCGTACTCGCGCCGTTGCACAAAGCGCGTGAGATTGTAAATCGCGCCGATGACGCCGCCGATCATTCCCCAACCGAGCGTGCGAATCAAGACAATCAATTCAGTGGCAACCGGCAAACCGAACAGCGTCAGTCCGGTGACGTACGACAACGCGACAATCAACACGCCGATCAATAACGCGACCATTTGCCACACCCACAATCCCAACACGACCGGACTGCGCGATGCTTGCGCGCTTTTGATGCTTCGCTTGATCAACGCGTCAGTCGATTGAATGAAAAATTCCGTGTGCGCGTGATCATGCCGTTCGTACGCTTGACGCGCTTGCAGCAACAAATCGAAACAGCGTTCGGTCAATTGGGGACTATCGCGCAATTGCGATTTCACCTCGTCGTACAGCCGCTCGATTTGAAACGACAAGGTGAGAAAACGCGGATCTTCGCGCGCTGGTTCCGGCATCGATTCGGCTGGCGGCAAAATAACGGGCGGCGGTTCGCTGGCAAATGTTGCGGGCGGCGCGTCATTCGTCGCGTCGGCGGCACGTGTCGATTCGACCATCGGTGGCGTAATGGTCGTGGGCGGCTTGGGCGGTTCGACGATGTAATTCGATGCGGCGGACGATTCTTCGCCAAACAGTGCATCGACCGGGCGGCGGCGGCTTTCACTGTTTGAATTGGTCAGCATGAATAATCACCTCGGCAAGCGCGCGGTAGGCATCCGCGCCTTCGTTGTGTTTATCGAGTTCGAAAATCGTGCGGCGTTGTGAAGGTGCTTCGACGAAGCGCACGCTCTCTTTGATGACGATGTTCAACAATTTGTTGGGATACGTCGTGCGAACTTTTTCTAAAATTTCTTTCGAATGCGCGCGGCGCGGGTTGTACATCGTCGGGACGATGCCAAGCATTTTCAAATTGGGATTGAGCCGGCGTTGCACGCGTTGTACGACATCGATGAGCGCATCCAAGCCGCGCATCGCCAAAAATTCACATTGCAATGGCACGAGAATTTCATCAGCGGCGGTGAGCGCGTTGACGGTGAGCAATCCCAGACTGGGGGGACAATCGATGAGAATGTAATTGTAGCGATCACGCAAACCGGCGAGCGCGTCGCGCAAAATAAATTCGCGGCCCATCATCGCGACGAGTTGCAGTTCTGCGCCAGCCAAATCGATGTTCGACGGAATCGCGTCGAGGTGTGGGCGAATGTGGTGGGTAACGGCGGCGACCGGGATGCGCGTGTCGGTGAGAATCGAATAGAGTGTGAATTCCAAATCGTACGCCGGCAATCCCAGCGCAATCGATAACGATCCTTGGGGATCGGAATCGACGAGCAAGGTGTACATTTCTTTTTCGGCGAGCGCGGCGCCCAGGTTCACTGTCGTCGTCGTTTTGCCGACGCCGCCCTTTTGGTTGGTGATCGCGATAATGCGTCCCATCGATTGTATTATAACATAGACCGGAGATTTCAAAAAACAAGAGCGGGCTGGAGCAAATCGAGATTCGTCCAGCCCGCCGCGCGAAATCGCGAAAGGGGATGATGCGATAACGATGTTGAGTGTGATGAGTCGCGTTGACCGAATGATGCGGCTAGGATGTTGGGTACAATGCGGTTACCTTGTTAACCTATGAAGAGACGATGACCGCGATGCGCGCTCTGACCATTTACTTGGTGCAGTCCGCCGCGCCAGCCGGTGTTGCCCCCAAGTCTTTGAGCGAGAGTTGCAACAACGCGCAGGAGCGTTTAAAGTTGTGCGCGGCTTGCGATTTGCCTTCGTTGCCGGGCACAATCTTGCCGGACGAATCCGCATGCCACATCACGCCGTAAACGATGCGGAAGTTGTAGAAGGCGTTTTCGAGCTTGTCATCCACGTTGCCTTGGGCATCGCGTGGCGGAACCCAGTACGGGTGACTCGCCGATTGCTTGACACCTTTGGCTTCCAATGCTTTCCACACCGCATTCAGCAAGCCCTTGATTTCGTCTTGCACCCCTTCGACTTTACCGTTGCCGTCATAGTCCGCTTTGGCTTTCAGGTTGAAATCGGTAACCGGACCGTGACAGGAAACGCAAGAGGCGCCGTACTCAAACTTGCGATCAACGCTGACGGTGTTGAACGAGTGTGCGCCAACCTCCATACGATACTTGTAGTTCGGGTCTTTGGAATCGGCAATCTGGGGCCACATATGGCAGACAACGCACGGACCGGGTTTCTGACCTCCGAACAAGAGAGTCTTGCCGGTCTTGTCAGCCGGATCGGGTACGGGCGCATTGCCGATCAGCATACCGTGTGGCGAGTTGGGGACGTTTTGGCCGTAGGTTACGCCGCCAGTATCGCTTAGCATTTCGGAATTTGCACCATAGTGTGGGAACGAACCACGAATAGCATCTGCCGCTTTGGTGCGACCGTTGTGGCATTCGAAGCAGGTTGCCGAAAGTCCGACGTCCTTCGCTTCAAATGGTAATTCAACCGGTTTGCCGACGATGCGCAATTGCGCAAAGTTCTTGTCGTCGTGTGGGTCGTGGCAGGTGGAGCAGCCGATGTACGATTCTTCGTTCACCCACGCCGCCATGTTGGTGGGGTTCTTCAAGAACGTGACGTACCCCTCACCGCTGTGACAACGTGCGCACGCTTGGCGGGAGGGTCCAGTGATTTCTTCAAAGGTTGTCCCGGTCAAGTGCTTGGCGCTTTGTTCTTGCAAGCCCTTGGTGTGAGTGCCGGCGGTGTTATGGCAGGCATCGCACACGCCATTGCTCATATCGGTCGCCATGACTTTTTCGCCCTTGAGATGTTGACTGGCGGGACCATGGCATTGCTCGCACTGGATATTCCCCATCGCTTTGATTTCGGCGGGAGCAGTCTCCCAGTTGCTGGGACCTTTCTTGGCGTAAGCGTCATCAATTTGCTTGAATGTGGGGAACTTCCAACCGGTCTTGGCAACAGCATCTTGGAAACCACCAGTGCCTTTGGCGGTATAGAACGAACCGGTCGTGTGGCAGATAGCACACCGTTCGGCATAGTGAGTACCAACACCCTGAGGACCATCGATTAGATTGTCCAGTTCTTGGCGGAAGATGTTGGCGTGACCGGTTTTAGCCCACTCGTCCACTTTGGTCTTGTGACATTGGACGCAGTTCTTGGCACTATCGCCGACGAAGGTGCCGGCATAGATCTTGACCGATGCCATCGGGCTGGAGCCGGTAGCATTTGCCAAAACCAGATCGAGTTTGTAGGTACCAACGACATCCGGCGTGAACTCGGTCTTGGCAGCAGCGGCATCTTTCAATTTTGCTTGCGAGCCGGGCGGCACCGTCAACGTCCACGTCGTTCGTGTGACGGGCGCTGTCCCAACACCCAGACCAGCCACGCGCACAGGGATGTTGATCGGCACGTTGTTCAAACCGGTCAACGCTGTTGCCACAACAGCATTCGCGGGCCCAACAGCGGTATCGGTAATGTATTTGATTGTGGTGGTGATGAAATCGCCGGCTTCACGATAGTTCATCGGGACACTGACGATGTCGATCTTGGCAGTCGGTGCCGGTGGCTTGGGGGCTTCAGTCGGTTTGGGAGCGGCAGTGGGTGCTGGCACTACCACCGTGACTGGTTTTTCCACAACCTTTTCCACCGGTTTTTCGACAATTTTCTCAACGACCTTGGGGGTCGGTTCCGCGCAGGACGCCAGCGCAATGATGCTCAAGAGCGCGAGCGCCGCGAGTATGACGAGGGTCTTTCGATTCATACAGTTTCTTCTCCTCACTGAGAGACTAGAATTTGAATGAAAATGAGCAAGCTAGATTTTCGCCAGGCATTCCTCCTTTCGATTTCGTGGCGCTGTCTCAGCCCCCTCGTCAGGACAAGTCAGACGGAGCACGCAGGATTTTGCCGTTCATCGGCAAGGGTTTGATTCAAGCGTTTGGAAAACGCGAATCATCAAAAAAGAAAACGCCCCGAAGCACGCGCAAAACTGTACGCCCGTGCGGGACGCTTGGAATCAACACGGCGCCATCACCGTGTCGATAATTATTTCTTATGATAGTATAACAATCGGGTGGTCAAAAGTCAAACTTGGCGGGTTACAATTTGGTCAAAACCGATGCTTTTTGTCTCATTGGTGATTCGTGGTAGAATATGCCACCCGAAAAAGTAGGCAAATTGTTACCCCCCATTTTTCTCGAACGCTTGACACACATCATCCCGCCCGATCAAATCGATTCGGTGATGGCGGCGTTCGCGCGCCGCCCGACAACGTTTCGCGTCAACCCGCTCAAAACCAATCGTGCCGATTTGCTGGCAAAATTATCCGCGCTCGATTTCCAGGTTGAGCCGGTCGATTGGTACGACGACGCGTTCATTCTGCGCAATAAATCGAAAGCCGAGTTGATTGCCACGCCGATGTATCAGCATGGCGAACTGTACGTCCAAAGTCTATCGAGTATGCTTCCGCCGCTCGTCCTCGCGCCGCAACCCGGCGAAAAGATTCTCGATCTGACCGCCGCGCCGGGTAGCAAGACCACGCAAATCGCCGCGCTGATGCGCAACACCGGCGAAATTGTCGCGAATGATCGCAGCAAGATTCGCTTGAGCAAACTCGTCGCCAACTTGAAATTGCAGGGTGTCACGAACGTACGCACGCGCTTGATGAACGGCGAAGATTTGTGGAAAAAATTTCCGGCATACTTTGACCGCGCGCTCGTCGATGCGCCGTGCAGTTTGGAAGGACGCTTTGAAGCCGGCAACCCCAAATCGTTCGGCGATTGGTCACTCCGTAAAGTCAAATTCCTCGCCACGATCCAACAACATTTGCTGCGTTCGGCAGTGAGCGCGACGCGCGTGGGCGGCATCATCGTGTACTCGACGTGCACCTTATCGCCGGAAGAAAACGAAGGCGTGATCGATTGGCTGTTGCAAAAAGAATCCGGCGTGGTGGCCATCGAGCCAATCGACTTGAGGATGCCGACGCAACCCGGCATCGCACGGTGGAACGATCACGATTTTTCGCCGGCGGTGCGAAACGCAACCCGCATCTTGCCGTCAAGTACGCTGGAAGGATTTTTCATCGCCCAGTTGAAAAAAATAAAATCGAATGTTGATTGACAACCTCTAATGCGCGTGGTATAATGAATCTACCAAACGGTCGGTAGATTTTCCGTTGGATCGAATCCTAACAATGGAGAGGAGGAAAATGCAATGACGCATTCGATCAATCGTGTGTGTGTGATCGGTTCGGGCGTGATGGGCGGCGCGATTGCCGCGCACTTTGCCAATGCCGGGATTCCGGCATTTTTGCTCGACATCGTCCCGAACAAACTAACCCCCGAAGAAGAAAAGAAAGGGCTGACGCTGAATGACCCGGTCGTCCGTAATCGGATTGTAAATGCCGGGTTGGAGGCGGTGAAAAAAGCCCGCCCCGCGGCACTGTTTACCCCCCAAATTGCTGACCGCATCACGGTTGGCAACCTCGAAGATCATTTCGATTTTGTGGCGCAAGCGGATTGGATCATCGAGGTGATCATCGAGAACTTGAAGATCAAGCAAGACTTGATGGCGCGCATCGACGCGGTGCGCAAACCGGACAGCATTGTCACGACCAACACGTCCGGCATTCCCATCAAGGACATTTGCGCCGGACGCAGTGAATCGTTCCAGCAACATTTTCTCGGTACGCATTTCTTCAATCCACCGCGTTATCTCAAACTACTCGAAGTCATTCCATCCCCCAAGACCGCGCCGGACGTTTTGAAATTTGTGATGGAATTTGGCGAGACGGTGCTGGGCAAAGGCGTTGTGCTGTGCAAAGATCGTCCCAACTTTATTGCGAATCGGATTGGCACGCATATGGGCATCTACGCGCTCAAGTACACGCTGGAGCATGGTTATCCCTTCAATGAAGTCGACGATTTCACGGGTCCGATCATCGGTCGTCCCAAAACCGCGTCGTATCGCTTGCTCGATCTCGTCGGCATCGATGTGATGTACCACGTTGCGAAAAATCTGTACGACGCCGTGCCGGAAGATGAATCGCGCGAGGATTTGAAGGAGCCGGGCTTGCTCGGCGAGATGGTCAAGCGCGGCTGGCTTGGGAACAAAGCCAAACAAGGTTTCTACAAAGAAGTGCGTGTCGGCGACAAGCGCGAATTCCACGTGCTTGATCCCAAGACGATGGAATACAGCGCGCCGCAAAAAGTTCACTACGATTCGATCACGAACGCGGAATTTTACGACACCCTGGGCGAAAAACTGCGCTACATCGTTTCGCAAAACGACCGCGCGGCGCAATTCATCTGGAACACGACGGCGCGTTCGTTGGCGTATGCCTCGAACCGGGTACCAGAAATCGCGGATGAAATCTACGCCGTCGATAACGCGATGAAGTGGGGCTTTGCCAACGAAGCCGGTCCCTTTGAAATCTGGGATATGCTCGGCGTCGCGGAGACGGTCGCGCGGATGGAAAAAGATGGACTCGAGGTTGCGGCGTGGGTCAAGGAAATGCTGGCGACCGGTCATCCCAGTTTCTATCAGGACGGCAAGTACTATGACTTGAAATCGAAAAGTTATTGCCCACTCCTCAAGCCGAAAAATGTCATCGTGTTGAAAAACGAAAAGGTCATCACATCGAATGACAGCGCCTCGTTGATCGATCTGGGTGACGGCGTGGCGTGTTTGGAATTCCACACCAAAATGAACGCGCTCGACGAAGGGATTGTGGAAATTGCGAGTGCGGCGTTCGAAGAGGTCAACCGGAATTTCGTTGGGATGGTGATCGGCAATCAAGGCGAAGCGTTTTCCGCCGGCGCAAACGTGATGACAATTTATATGGCGGCAGAAGCGCAAGAGTGGAACAAGATCGACGAGATCGCGAAAGCGTTGCAAAACTTTTTGATGTCGGTGCGATACAGCCCCAAGCCGGTGGTAACCGCGCCGTATCAATACACGCTCGGCGGCGGTTGCGAAGTGGCGATGGCGGGGCAACGTATCGTCGCGCACGCGGAATCGTACGTCGGCTTGGTCGAAGTCGGAATGGGTTTGATTCCGGCGGGCGGCGGTTGCAAGGAAATGTTGCGCCGCGTCGTTTCGCCGGCAATGCAAACGCCGAATGTTGACCCGCTTCCCTTTGTGCAACGCGTGTTTGAAACACTCGGCTTGGGCAAGGTGGCAACGAGCGCGGAAGAAGCCAAGCAGATGGGATTCTTTGCGCCGTCGGATCGCATCGTGATGAATCGCGATCAACTTATCGCCGAAGCAAAACGCACCGTGCTCGAAATGGTCGCGGAAGGTTATCGCCCGCCGGCGCGCGGCAAAATTATTTACGCCGCCGGGGAACGAATGTTGGCGGCGTTGCGCGTCGCGTTGTATTCGATGGTGCAAGGCAAGTATGCGTCGGAACACGATGCGGTGGTGGGCGGCAAACTGGCGTACATTTTGTGCGGCGGCAACCTCACCTCGCCAACCTGGGTCGACGAACAGTATATTCTCGATTTGGAACGCGAGGCGTTCATCTCGTTGTGCGGGGAAGCGAAAACGCGGGAGCGGATTTCGCATTTCTTGAACACTGGTAAGATCTTGCGGAATTAGTATTTTACCGCCGAGAACGCGGAGAGCGCAGAGAAAAAATAATTTTATCTGCGACCTTGGCAGTCTCGGCGATTCATCAATCTGGAGGAAAATATGGCAGACGCAGTTATCGTCTCCGCCGTGCGTACCGCCGTGGGTAAAGCGCCCCGTGGCAAGTTGCGCACCTATCGGCCCGAAGATATGGCAGCCGCAGTGGTCGCCGAAGCACTCAAGCGCGCGCCGGCATTGAAACCGGCAGAGGTGGACGATTTGATTTTGGGTTGCGCGTTTCCGGAAGGTGAACAAGGTTTGAATGTTTCGCGCGTGATCGGTTTGCGCGCCGGCTTGCCGTACACCGTCCCGGCGATGACGATCAATCGATTCTGCTCGTCCGGGATGCAATCGATTGCGCTCGCCGCGCAGCAAGTGATGGCGGGCTGGGGCAATGCGATCATCGCCGGCGGTATCGAATCGATGAGTATGGTGCCGATGACCGGTTTCCACTTTGCGCCGAATCCGTATATGGCACTCGAATATCCGGGCGTGTACCTGGGAATGGGGCTGACCGCCGAGAATGTTGCAAAAGAGTACGGCGTCTCGCGCGAGGATCAGGACAAGTTTTCGTTGCGCAGTCACCAACGTGCAATGGCGGCAATCGACGCGGGCAAATTCAAGGACGAAATCACCCCACTCGCTGTGTCGATGGTTGAAATGCTCGACGGTAAAAAAGTCGAAAACAAGTACGTGTTCAACGTCGATGAAGGGCCGCGCCGCGACACGACGCTTGAAGCGTTGGCGAATTTGAAACCGGCGTTTATGCAAGGCGGCACCGTAACTGCCGGCAATTCGTCGCAAACGAGCGACGGCGCGGCGGCAGTCGTCGTGATGAATCACGAGCGCGCAAAAGCAATGGGGCTGAAACCACTCGTCAAGATGCGCGCGTTTGCGGTCGCCGGCGTGCCGCCGGAAATTATGGGCATCGGTCCCATCGAGGCGATTCCAAAAGCGCTGAAACTCGCCGGGCTGAAAGTAGACGACATCGGCGTGATTGAGTTGAATGAAGCATTCGCCGCACAGTCGCTCGCGATTGTTCGCAAGCTAGAGTTGGACGACGAAAAGGTGAATGTCAACGGCGGCGCAATTGCGTTGGGGCATCCGCTGGGCGCAACGGGCGCAAAGTTGACGGTGCAACTCATCCACGAGATGAAACGACGCAAGGTGCAGTTTGGAATGGTGAGTATGTGCATCGGTGGGGGAATGGGCGCGGCGGGGATTTTTGAGAATCTCGACTAGGCAATCAAACAACGCGGAGACGATAATCGATGTCGTCTCCGCGTTTGCCTTGTGAACAAGGAGGGAGAGCAATGAACATCGATTGGTTTGTTAGCATGCTGGTGGGATTATTTATCGGTATTGGCGGCAATCTTCTTTCACCGCTTGTTCAAGAGTGGTTGGAAAGCGTCCCGGCATTTGTGACCGAACAGAGATTGGCTACCCTCAAGAAGGAATTGGAACACATTTCTGAACTCTACGCTGATCGTTCCCGGCTCTTTTTGGATACGACGAGCACCGCCTTTCTCGCTTTTGTATTCTTTAGCATCGCAAATGCGGCTTGGGCATTTCCAGGATTTTACATCCCCAACGTGATTGAACAAGTCGACGTCGATCTAGTGGACTTGATTACTAATCTCATTGCAATTGTCTTCTTTGTAAGCACCATTGTCATCTGCCTCAATCACATTCGCCTGATTGCCAAGATCAGAAACTATGCCCCTTACAAAGATGCGCTGGAACGTCGGATCAGTAGCTTGGAGAAAAAACTGAACGCGTAACCAACGCGCTGACCAAATAATATCGGAGGAACACAATGAACGCAACCAAACCCTGGGTCAAATTCTACGAACCCGGCGTGCCAGAAACGGTGGAAATTCCATCGCACACGCTCCACGAATCATTGACGATGGCGGCGGAAAAATTTCCAAACAACACTGCCATCATCTTCTTCGATCACAAGATGACGTACCGCGAACTAGACACGGCAGCGACCAAATTCGCGGCGGCGTTGCAAGGACTTGACGTGAAAAAAGGCGACCGCGTGATGATCTACATGCCCAACACGCCGCAATTCGTCATCGCGTTCTACGGCATTTTGCGCGCCGGCGCCATCGTCGTACCAACGAATCCGCAGTACGTCCCGCGCGAGTTGGCGTATCAAGCCACCGATAGCGGTTCTGAAACAATTGTCGCGCTCACGATGAACTGGAAGACGATTCGCGAGGCGCGCGCGCAAACGCCGCTCAAGCGCGTGATTCTGTGCAACATCAAAGAATATTTTCCACCTCTGCTCAAATTCCTGTTCACCGTTGCAAAAGAAAAGAAAGAAGGACATCGTCCCGATGTGCGCGGCGAACCTGGGATGTATGATTTCCAAACCTTGCTCAAGCAAGCCGGGAATTTCAAACCGGTCGATGTCAAGCAGGAGGAGGTCGCGGTACTCGGTTACACCGGCGGGACGACCGGCGTTTCCAAAGGCGCGATGCTCAGCCATCGCAACTTGGTTGCGCAAGCGGTTATCACGTTGGCTTGGTTTGTGGAGCGACAGCCGGGCAAAGATGTGTTTATGGGTGCGTTGCCCCTCTTTCATAGCTTCGGGATGACGTGTGTTTTGAACACCGGCGTTCACGAAGCGGCGGCGATGATTCTCGTGCCCAATCCACGCGATTTGCCCAGCGTCCTCAAAGCCGCCCACAAACATCGCCCCACGATTTTTTCCGGCGTGCCGACGATGTACGCCGCGATCAACAACTATAAAGACCTGAAGCAATTCGATCTCACGTCCATCAAATCATGCACGAGCGGCGCGGCGCCGTTGCCGGAACAAGTCCAGAAAACATTCGAACGCATCACCGGCGGCAAACTCGTCGAAGGATTTGGGCTCACTGAAACGTGCTCGCCGACGCACGTCAATCCGATGAGCGGCACGCGCAAAATCGGAACGATTGGCGTGCCACTGCCCAACACGTTGTCGAAAATCGTCGATCCGGTCACCGGCGCAGATTTGCCGATTGGCCAAGTCGGCGAGATTGCAATCAACAGTCCACAAGTGATGCTCGGTTATTGGAACAAGCCGGACGAAACGGCGAAGGTGATGTTGCCCGGCGATTTCTTTCTCACCGGCGATTTGGGGACGATGGACGAAGAGGGTTTCTTCAAAGTCGTCGACCGCAAAAAAGATATGTTCATCGTCGGCGGGTTCAACGTCTATCCGCGCGAAATCGAAGAGGTGTTGTATCAACACCCAAAAGTGTTGGAAGCGGCGGCAGTGGGCATTCCGGATATTCAGCGCGGCGATAATGTCAAAGCGTACATCGTTTTGAAACCGGGTGAAACGGCAACGGCAGAAGAAATTCTCGACTATTGCCGGCAGAATCTCACGCGCTACAAAGTCCCGCGCGAAGTTGAATTCCGCGACGCACTCCCCAAAACACTCGTCGGCAAGATTCTCCGGCGGACTTTGCGCGAGGAAGAGTTAGCCAAACGCGGAGGTTAAAAAAACGGTTTAGACATATTGCGCGCTAACGAACCGCGAGCGCTGCTCAACCCTTTTGCGACCGGCGCAATTTCTGTTATAATGGCATTGCGAGTTACGAGCATTTTATCAGAGTGGGGCAATCAATGACCATTGCGCCGGGCGCAACGCTTGGACCTTATCGCATCATCGACCAAATCGGGCACGGTGGTATGGCAACGGTGTACAAAGCGTACCACGCCGCGCTCGACCGTTACGTTGCCATCAAAGTCCTGAACCCCGCCATCAAAGACGATCCAAACTTTCTTTCACGCTTTCAACGCGAAGCGCGCATCGTCGCCAAACTCGATCACCCCAACATTGTGCCCATCTTCGATTTCGCCATCCACGAAGACACCCCTTACCTCGTGATGCGTTATATCGAAGGCAAACCGCTCAAAGCCATTTTGCGCGGCGCGCCTTTATCTCTCACGCAAACGCTCATCCTCATCCGCCCGGTCGTTACAGCACTCGATTACGCCCACGCCCGAGGCGTGTTGCACCGCGACATCAAACCATCGAACATTATCATCGGACAAGACGGCCAAATTTATCTCGCCGACTTTGGGCTGGCGCGGATGATGCAATCCGCCACTTCGACATTATCCCAGGATTCGCTGATCGGCACCCCACAATACCTTGCACCCGAACAAGCTAAAAACGATCCAACCGACGCGCGCACCGATGTTTACGCTTTGGGAATTGTCCTGTTTGAAATGTTGACCGGGCGCGTCCCTTTTAGCGCAGACACGCCGTACGCCATCATCCACGATCAAATCTACACCTCGCCGCCGCCGCCTTCCTCGATCAATCCAGATCTTTCGTCTGATCTCGATCAAGTGATACTCACCGCACTTGCCAAAGACCCCAACGCACGTTTTGCCAACGTACTCGATTTGTTTACTGCGTTAGAAAAAGCGGCGGGCATCCCATCGTCTGAACTAAGCGAACTTCGGTCAAATCAAACTCGGATTTTTAAACTCGATAATCCCCGAGTGCTAACCGTTATCGCCAGCGCGCTCGTCATCGCCCTGATTTTTGCTTTCAATCAATTTTTCGGCGCACCCCCATCGATGCCCAATCCCAGTCCGACAACCAACCTCCAACCGATTGCGCTTGCATCGGTTCCTGCAACAGAAACACCCACGATTGTTTCATCGCCAACAGTCGTACCCACACCTGTGCCAACCCTCGCGCCGACCAGTACGCCAACACTGACGCCCATCCCGCCGACGCCAACGATCACACCTTCGCCGACGATAGCCGCGCCGCCGGGAATGGTGTACATCCCCGCCGGGATTTTTTGGATGGGCGCCAACCCGGAAGATGGGCAAGCAAACGCTAACGAAAAACCCGGGCACTCGGTTGAGGTCAGCGCATTTTTTATCGATCAGTACGAAGTCAGCAACGAAGATTATCGGCGATGCGTAACGGCGGGCAACTGCGAGATTCCCCGCGGTGTTCACTCGCCGCAATCCCCGAACGTGGCGTACGGCAACCCAGCATTCGATAATTTGCCGGTCGTCCTGGTTTCACATCGCATGGCATCGTTGTATTGCGAGTGGCTGGGCAAACGATTGCCGCGCGAAGCCGAGTGGGAAAAAGCCGCGCGCGGGAGTGCCGACCCACGCATCTATCCCTGGGGGAATGCGTGGGAAGGAGAACGCGCCAACTCAGCAATGGGCAACTTGGGTCCAGTTCCGATTTTTACTTACACCCCCAAAGGGTGCAGTCCGTTTGGCGTCTGTAATATGGTTGGCAACGTCGCCGAGTGGATCGCCGATGCGTACAGCCCAACTTTTTATGCCGACAGCATTCGCAATCTGATTCCGCCGGCGGTCATCCGCGACCCATTCAATTCCGATTTCAATTCCGGCAATTTCGTCATACGCGGCGGCTCGTTCAAATCCAACGCCTTCGACTCGCGGATTTCTAAACGCACCTTCCGAACTGCCGGCGAAGCCGTCGATGACTTGGGTTTTCGGTGCGTCAAGCCGCTGGCTGGTCGATAGCCAAACCTCGACGAGGTGAATGATGCGCGCAGGCAAATTATCAAACGCAGAATGGTACTATCTTGCTACGCCGAAATCCAGCAAGGGCAAAGGCGTGCTGGTTTTGCACGCGTGGTGGGGACTGAATCCGTTCTTTAAAAAATTTTGCGACCGACTTGCGAAAGCCGGTTTTGTCGCGCTCGCGCCGGATTTGTACGAAGGCAAAATCGCGACGACAATCGATCAAGCGAAAAAGTTGCGTTCTAAACCGAAACGCGAACCGACGTACAAAACGATTCTGCGCGCCGTCGATGTTTTGACGCATCACGCTTCGGTCGAGGATGCACCAATCGGCGTCGTCGGCTTTTCGATGGGCGGACATTGGGCGTGCTGGCTCGCGCAACGACCCAAGCTTCCCATCGGCGCGACCGTTTCGTTTTACGCCGCGCGCGGCGGAAATTATTCGCACAGCCGCTCCGCTTTTCAATGTCACTTTGCCGAAACCGATAAATGGGTTTCAGCGGCGTCGATCAAAGCACTCGCAAAGGCACTTGGCGCGGCGAGACGCACAGCCGAATTCTACACGTATCCCGGCACCACACATTGGTTCTTTGAAAGTGATCGGCCAGAGGCGTACGATGCGCGCGCGGCAAAGTTGGCGTGGCGAAGGGCAATCGAATTTCTGAAAAAGTATGTTTGAGATCGCAAACGCAAAACCCTGTCTATCATCGACAGGGTTTTTGATTGCAAAGAAGACAAATTGATTAACAGTGTGTCTTAGTGGACTGGCATTGCTTCAAATACCTTCAGAGCATTTTGAATTCCATTTTCTGCTCGAATCTTTTGCCCAAGTTCGACAGCATTTTGTCGGATTTGCGAGTCATCAATACCAATGCGAATCGCTTCCCGTAGACGCTCGACGGTCAATTCTTTGAATCGAATAGGTTTTGGACCTACTCCTTGCTGAACAATTCGTTCCCCCCAGTAGTGTTGATCAAACACAAACGACACAACACACGATGGGATTCCTGAGCCAAGTCCAAAGGCAGTTGTGCCTGAACCACCATGATGAATCACCATTGCCATTCGTGGAAATAACCAATCGTATGGGGCGTAATCGATCTTGAAAACATAATCGGGTAATGTCTGATTTCCAAGACCGCCCCAGCCCGCATGTAAGATGCCGCGTTGCCCGGTTTGTTTCAGGGCTTTAAGAATGATGCAGGTGGTTCGTTGCGGGTTCTTGATGGGCATACTTCCGAAACCAATAAACACGGGCGGTTTCCCCGCTTCGATAAATGCTGACAAATCGCTTGGCGGTTGCCAGTGTGTATCTTTCGGAAACCAATAGCCCGTGATATGGATATGTTCGCTCCAATCGATTGGGCGCGAAACCACATGCTGGCTAAAGCCATTCACAATTGGAAACCGGCGTGTTCCAAGTTGTTCAAAATATCCTTTAAACGGCAGAGTGGGCAATTGGAGTGTGTGTTTGCGCCAGCGGTTAATTACAGTCCGAAACATTTGCCATACTATCTGTTCGCCTAGATAATAAGTGGCTTGGTTGTAACCCGGGAAAAAGAGTTTGGGAAATCCCATAAGGGGAAAGGTTTGGGTTCGAGCCAATGGAATTACGGCTACCAGTGCCATCGGCACGTCATACTTTTCCGCCAAATCAAAACCGAATAATCCACCCGGTAATTGATTGATGATCAGGTCGGTTTCGCCCAACCGAGGGTCGGAGAGATTTCGGGCATAACCTTGTGCAAGAGAACCAAAAGATCGCACCAGCCCAAACAGGTTTGCTCCTCCGTTGGCGACTAGAGTTTGGGCGTTTCCATGAATAGGATGAAAATCCAATTCGTTTTTGGCAACTAGCGTTGCAAAATTTTCAAAGGTGATGAAACGAACTTGATGTCCAGCAGATTTGAGTCCATTGCCAAGTGCGGCATAAGGCAGAACATCGCCGCGTGAGCCAAGAGCAATAATTGTTATGTGCATGTTTTGTGTAACAGACTTTGCTACTTATCTTTTAGCTTCCCGCCCCAGCTTGACCGCGTACAACACAATCGAGCCGGCGGTGGCAACATTGAGCGAACTCACCTTGCCCCACATCGGTAAGCGAATTAGAAAATCGCATTTCTCGCGCACGAGCCGGCTCAATCCTTCACCTTCACTGCCCAGGATGAGCGCGAGCGGCATCGTGAAATCGAGTCTGGAAAAATCCTGCGCCGCCGGCACATTCTCGATGCCGACCGTCCACACATTCGCGCGCTTTAACTCGTCGATAGTACGCGCGAGATTCGTCACGCGCGCGATCTTCAAATGGTTGACTGCACCCGCCGACGATTTCACGACTGCCGGCGTTACACCGACCGCGCGGCGTTCGGGAATGATAACGCCGTGCACGCCAACCGCTTCCGCTGTCCGCAACAACGTGCCAAAGTTCTGCGGGTCTTGCACGGAATCGAGCATCAACAAAAATGCCGGCTCGCCGCGTTCTTCCGCCACCGCCAGCAAATCGTCGATGTCCGCGTACTCAAACTCGGCGATACGCGCAACAACGCCTTGATGCTCGCGCGTAATGCGATCCAACTCATCGCGCGCGACACCACGCACCGGCACGTTAACAATTTTAGCTTCCGCGATCAACTCGCTCAACGCGCCGTGCGTGTGCACACCGCGTGCGATTAAAATTTCTTCGACTGCCCGTTTCGCCCGCAACGCTTCCAAAATCGCGTGACGACCGTAAAGATAATCTGGCATTTTCAAAATGGATCCGCAAATTACGCTAATTTCCGCAAATGCGATTTCTCGGTGCAAACACCGCGCCTCGAAATGCCATCATGTTTTTTATTCGTGTAATTCGCGCAATTCGCGGATGAAATTATCCGGTCTTCCACGTCGTACCTTGCGGTCCATCTTCCAACACAACGCCGAGTTCCGCAAGCTCGTCGCGTAATTTGTCCGCGAGCGCGTACTGTTTCGCCGCGCGCAAATCTTTCCGCACTTGAATCAACAACTCGATGAACGGCGCGGCTTGCATCGTCTCCGATTTTTTCTCTGCAAGTGTTAGCCCCAGCACGCCGGCAAGTTCCCGCAACGTCGCTTGCGCGGGCGCGAGCATTTCCGGCGATGCACCTTCGCCGCGCGCGCGATTGATTTCGCGCGCGAGATCATACAGCGCGGCGATAGCTTGCGGCGTACCGAAATCATCGTCCATCGCCGCGATGAATTTTTCGCGCGTCTGTTTGGCAAATTGTGTGAGTGCGCTATCGTCCGATGATTTGGGTTCAATCGCATCTTTGATCGCCGCGCGCAATCGTTCCAAGCCACGCGCCGCCGCATCCACATCCACGTCCGTCCACGCAAGCGGCGTGCGATAATGCGTCGAAAGCAAATACAACCGAATCTCGTCGGAGGTGTGCCGCGCGAGTGCGTCTTTGATCCACAACGTGTTGCCAACGTGTCGCGACATTTTATCTTCCGCCGACGTGTCGCCGCTCAAACGCAACAACGCGTTGTGCATCCAGTATTTCGCAAACGGTTTTTGGCCGGTGAACGATTCGCTCTGCGCAATTTCATTTTCGTGATGCGGAAAGATCACATCGTGCCCGCCGCCGTGAATATCGATTTGCGCGCCGTGCTCCACGTAATTCATCGCCGAACATTCAATGTGCCAACCAGGACGACCTTTGCCCCAGGGACTATTCCACGCCGGCTCGCCCGGTTTCGACGCTTTCCACAACGCAAAATCCATCGGGTCTTCTTTGCGCTCATCGACTTGGACACGCGCGCCGGCTTCCATTTCATCGAGCGAGCGATGCGACAGTTTGCCATAGTCCGGGTCTTGACGAACGCGAAAGTACACATCGCCGTCTACCTCATACGCAAATCCTTTTTCGATCAGCGTTTGCGTGATTTCGATGATTTGCGGAATCACGCCGGTCGCGCGCGGGTACGCATCCGCGCGTTCGATGTTGAGCGCGTCCATCTCGTTCATAAAGCGTTCGATGTACACCTGCGCAATTTCTTGAATCGACCGATTTTCTTTTTGCGCGCGCGCGATGATACGATCTTCGATATCGGTAAAATTCTGAACGTGACGAACTTGATACCCGCGCCATTTCAAATAGCGTTTCACCACATCAAAGACGATGTACGAAAACGCGTGCCCAACGTGGCAGGGGTCATAAAGATTGGGACCGCAGACGTAAATCGCCACGCGGTCCCGGTTGTGCGGAATAAATGGTTCCTTCTGTCGTGTCAGTGTGTTATAGACTTGCAGAGTCATAGGATTTTCTCCGGTGTGGCGTGAATCCAATTTCGAAAGGGGACGCTGCGTCCGCCGCAGGTCCCCACGCTACACAAGCACACAAACATTCGCGCGTTCATTCCTACTTTTTCTCTTCAACGATCGGCGCGGCAAAGATCATCCGCCCTTGATTCGTTTGCAACATTCGGGTTACGGTAACATCAATCTGGTTGCCGATGAACTTTTTCGCATTATCGACGACGACCATTGTGCCATCGTCCAAATAGCCAACCCCCTGCCCCAACTCTTTGCCTTCCTGCACGATGCGAACTTTCATCCCTTCGCCGGGCAGAACGACGGCACGAATCGCGTTTGCCAGCTCGTTGATGTTCAGCACGCGGACACCTTGCAATTCCGCGACGCGATTGAGGTTGTAATCGTTGGTAACAATCGGGCAGTGCAAATTTTTCGCCAGTCGAATCAACTTGTCGTCGACTTCGTGTACATCTTCCACATCGAGGTCAGTGATACGAATCGGCACAATCGATTCTTTCTGAAGTTTGTTCAGCATCTCCAACCCGCGTCGGCCACGATTGCGGCGCAAGTTGTCGGGCGAATCGGCAATGTGCTGAAGTTCGGCAAGAACAAAACGGGGAATCATCATCGTGCCGTCGATGAACCCGGTGCGCGAAATGTCGGCGATGCGTCCATCGATAATCACGCTCGTGTCGAGCAAGACGGATTTTTCGGACGCCGATTTTGCCAAGCCGTCGCGTCCCAGCCGACCGCCGAGCAACGCAAAGAAATCGCGCTCGCGCATCACCATCACCCACGCGCCAAGATAACCAAAGAGAATCAGCGAGGCAAACGGCAGAATCGAACCAAGTGGATTGGGCAGAAACGAAAGTGGAAAGGCGGTTAGCGCGGCGATGATCAAACCAATCAAGAGCCCGATCGTCGCGGCGAGGAGTTGTTGCGCCGGCACCTGGCGAATAATTTTGCGCACCCAGGTGTACGGGCGAATCGTCAGCCACGGGGTGATCAATAAACCGAGCGCGGCGCCGGCTAACGCGAGGACGAGAATGTATCGAATCTGCGCATCGCCGCTACTCAAGGCACTGCCAATCTGCCAACCGATAACCGCAAAGACGATCATTCCGAAAATGCGGAGGAGAAATTCGATGCTCATACAACCCTCCTCCCGGTGCTACTGCAATAAAAAGAGTGCCCCTCGGCGGCGCACTCATCCCAAAAAGATAAAGATAATTGCAATTACTGATTGGGCGGTGGGGTGACCGCGCTAAACAAACTGGTGCATCGCTCCGGTAAAAAGAATATGCAGTTGGCGAACCGGGAATATAAATGGATAATTCCGTTGGTGCAATCGTATCTTAACATAGCCCCACGCAATTGTCAACGACGACTGGCGTTAGCGAATCAACGCAACCTCCATCGCCTGCCCAATGGTCCGCGCGCCAATCAACTCGATACCGTCCGGCTTGTCTTTCATCTTGAGCAATGTGTGCGGCACGAGCGCGCGCGTAAAACCCAGCCGCGCCGATTCGACTAATCGGCGTTGCGCTTGCGACACCGTGCGCAGTTCGCCGCTCAAGCCCACTTCGCCGATGACGACCAAGTCCGGCGCGATGACTTGATTGCGAAAACTCGACGCGATGGCGAGCGCGACGGTGAGATCGGCGGCGGGTTCGGCGATTTTCAATCCGCCGACGACGTTCACAAAAACATCTTGCGCCGATAGTTTGAGTCCGACGCGTTGCGTGAGCACCGCCGTCAACAACAGCAAGCGTCCCATATCGAAGCCGTTTGCGGTGCGACGCGGATACGCAAACGCCGATGAACTCGTCAACGCCTGAATCTCGACGAGCAACGGTCGCGTGCCTTCCATCGTTACTGCAATCGCGTTGCCGGCAACATCGGACGAACGTTCCGCAAGAAACGCCTTGGACGGATTATCGACTTCGATCATACCGTCTTGCGTCATTTCAAACACGCCGACTTCGCTCGTCGCGCCAAAACGATTTTTCACCGAGCGCAATAATCGATACGAGTGAAAGCGTTCACCTTCAAGATACAACACCGTATCGACAATATGTTCCAACACGCGCGGGCCGGCAATCGCGCCGGCTTTGGTCACGTGACCAACAAGAAAAATGGCGGTGTTGGTTTCCTTCGCGGTCTTCATCAAGCGCGCCGCCGATTCGCGCACCTGCGAAATGCTCCCCGCCGCGCTTGTGAGCTCTTCGAGATAAACTGTTTGCACCGAATCGACAACAACAATTTTGGGTTGCAACCGTTCGATGTGCGCAAGAATTTCATCGACGTTCGTTTCGGTGAGCAAGTAGAGCGCGTCCGGTTTTAGCGACAGTCGTTCCGCGCGCATCTTCATCTGTTGCACCGACTCTTCGCCGGAAATGTACAGCACCGTCCCCGCCGATTGCGCGAGGATTGCCGCCATCTGCAACAGCAACGTCGATTTGCCAATCCCCGGCTCGCCACCGATCAGCACGAGCGATCCCGGGACGATACCGCCGCCGAGTACTCGCGCAAGTTCGTTCATCGGTACGGGAATGCGGGTAAAACCTTCAGTGACGACATCGGAAATTTTTTGCGGCGCACTGCGCGGCGCAAGTGACGCGAGCGACGATTTCTTTTCGTCCGCCGCGCTCACCATCGACTCGACCATCGAGTTCCACTCGCCGCACTCCGGGCATTTCCCGTACGATTTGGTCGAAACGAAACCGCATTGTTGGCACGTCCACTTGCTATGGGTTTTGGTTTTAGGGGGCATGAGGTAACCTCATTTCATAATAGGATACCATTTGCAAAATGAATCAGGCACTCGGTCAATATTGACCATGATCTTCGGACGACGCGGTGTTCCATCCGAGTTTCGCATTCCTTCTTGAAAAAATTTCAGCCATTTGTCTTTTAACCCAATCATTATATCTTCAGGATTTGCCAAAGCAAACACCACGTAATTTTGAACCGAGAACGATTTTTTACGAGACCTTGACGGCGCTCCGCGAGCTATGCGTTTTCTTTCATAATCGCTAATTTCTCCCTTGAGAGCATTGTGCCATTTTCGGAAGGAGCCGTCGGTGTCAAAAACCGCAATGCCACAACAAATAATGAAGCCGATGCTTCCTTTATCTTCAATACAAGCTGTGATTGCTTCTCGGTCATTCAAAATTGCCCAAGGTTTATTGATGCCTTTACTACTCTTCGTTACGTGAACCTTCAAATCCCAAACGTGCTTGAGCTGATAATCAAAATCGACGTTTTGAAAATTCGGACCGGTATCACCACCCAATTTCTTTTTTAGGATCGATTTTGCGGCAGATTCAAAGTACCAACCGATCCATTCCATCTGACGCCATTGATAATCAGCACGCTTGAGTTCTTCGATACAATTTTTCCCATCCCATTTTGCTGGAATTTGGCTGATCAAAGATTGAACTATCTTTTCTCCTTCCACAAGCATTGCGCGATTCACTTGCCACCTCCATTTTGAAAACCCGAATGCCCTATCGCAACAAATCGATAACTTGCATTTCAAGTGCCTGAGCAAGTTTTTGAATGGTTTTCAAAGATACATTTCGCTTTCCTGATTCGATTCCCGCCAGGTAACTCCGATGAAGCCCTGACCGCACAGCTAGATCAGACTGCGTCATCTGCAATTTCTGTCGCCGCTTTTTGATATTGTTTCCTAATATCTGAGCTATTTGCATTCAAACGCCTCGCGTCTACTATAAGTAACAAATAAAATGAAATCCCTTGCTCGCAATTCGGGCAAGGGGTTTCGGTAAATTGTACCAGTTTGATTTAGCCAATCACATCCTCGACACGCTAGGTCTTTATTTTCTTTCGCTTTGATTTGGCATATCTTCTTGGCCGTTCAAGCAACAACATTTGCTTGCCAGATTTCCGGGGCTCTTTCTGGCGGGTTTCTATGCTCGGCAATAGTTTAGGTTCTCCGCTTGGATCATCCAAGCCAATTTTCTCAAACACGGCTATTAATTGCTTGGGACGAATGGACAGCGGTTCTCGCAAACGTCGCATCGACAGTTGGACATATTTTTCAATCACCTCAAAACCAACAAATTCGCGACCGAGCCATCGCGCTACTTTGGTCGTTTGTCCTGATCCCACAAAGGGATCCAGAATTAACTCACCGGGGTAAGAGTACATCGTAATCAAACGGTAGGGGATTTCTTCAGGAAATGGACACGGATGATCTAGCAGATCTGGAGGAACCGGCGCAATGTGCCAAATATTATTTGCCGTATCCATTGTGAATAGACGGTTGATCGGAAAAGCCGCTGACGTTTTTTCGGACGCATTGCGCTCTTTATAGATCGGATCGCCCGGTTTTCGAAAGATTAGGATGTATTCTGTCATAATATTGGGATAATAATAACCGGGATACGGTTTTTGAATTGTAACGCCAGCACGTTTCACGCCTGCCGTACATTTATGCCAAATAATATCCTGATGAAATTCCCATCCACGGCGGGTTAATCTTGTCGTTAGATCAAATGGCACAGGGTAATGTTTGCCATCAAGCAAAACCGTGCCAATGATAATTGCACAGAATCCGCCTGGTTTTGTGACTCGGAACACTTCGCCAAAGATTCGTTCAAGCCAATCTAAATAATCGGAATACTCTGCATAACCGTTGGCATAAGCACGCGTACGATAATGCTGACTCTTATCCGTTGCGTGAATATCATAATCGATAGCGTTCCAGTATGGAGGTGAAGTTACCGTCAACGCTACAGTGTTATCGCCCAGCTCAGTCATATGCTCGCACGAATGATTATAAATTTGATTTGCCATCACAAACCTTGCGCCTTTTTATTTTATCTTGCACATATTGTAGCTGAGAAACACATTTTTGACAAGACACTATCCAGTTGCGGCTTGATATTTCATCTGATTCCATACACCTGTCTCGGTGCAAGATATTCCGGAAACCGGTCAAGCAACGCCTTGCGCGCGGTATAGCATAAATGACACGCATCGACGTACGCGTCTCCGTGCGGAACATCGAACGCGCGCACGAGTTCCGCGGGACCGCCTTCCAGCAACGGCGCGAGAATCGGATGCTGGCGTGCGGCGAAATTCTTGACGAGCGTTGACAGTGGCGTTTGCCACGCATTCCCCATCGATATGCCCTGACACAAATGCACATTCCCGTACGCGTCGATGTGTACGCGCCCAGGATTTTCCAGTTCCTCGTGCGGGCATTCGGCAAACTCTCGCCAAGCGACGCGCGGCAAATCCCGGGTCAATTTTTCCGCCGCTCTGCCGCGAAACATCACGTTGCCGCCAACCACCGGCGCGCCTTTCTCACGCGGCGCGTTTGTGGCGACGGTCGGCTTGGCGATGCAAATCGAATCGACCGGCAAGCCGAGTTTGCGCGCGGCGCGCATCGCACGCTTGGCAGAATTATCCTCGTCGCTAAAGTGAAACGCGTCGTCGCTGATACTGAGATCGGCGATGCCAAGTTCGGCGAGCGGCTTGAGCCACAACGCCGCATCGTCTTCGGTCGTCGCAAAGTACGCGTTTGTTACGATGCCAACCTTGAACCCAGCATCGCGTGCAAGCCGGACGCTTTCGATCAAGAGGGGATAAAACAGAAACGCTTCGCCGCCTTCGTAGTAAATCGATTTGATCGTGCCGATCTTGCGCGCTTCGTCCAGCACTTGGACAACTTGTTGGAGCGCGAACGTGCCTTCCGCAAACGGACTGCCGAACACGAAACAATGATCGCACTCGAACGCGCATTTGTACGTGAGCAGAAAATGGATTCCCGTTAGCATTGCGCCTCCTCAAAACAAAAAGTCGCAAGGTCATTATAGCACCAGACTGCCAAAACGCATTTATCGGCATTGTCCCTCAATCGATTTTTCGAACCAAACCAAACACTTGCGCGAACGAATCTTTGACTAGGGCAATCGCATTTGGAGGAATTAAGCGATTTTGTGCGATAATTAGTGCATCTCTCCAGGAGGGACACTATGACGCCCAAGACTCATCAAACGATCACCAAGTATTTCGCATCTCTCAAAGACCCACGTG
>DAOTXS010000061.1:0-8570 GCA_034435055.1 Anaerolineae bacterium
TTGCGCCAAGACCCCAAGGTGCGCATCCTCAACCAATTCGAGGTGATGGGCAACTATCGTTTCCACTACTACGTTACCGGCAACACGATTGTCGAACTCGCCGCGCAACTGCACGCGCAAGGCATCGGCAACGGCAAGGTCGCCGCGTACGTCTCGGCGATGGGAAGCGCGGGCACGATTGCGGCGGGCGATCGGTTGAAGCAAGTGTGGCACGATCACAAAATCGTCGGACTGGAGCCGATTCAATGCCCCACGCTCTACAACAACGGCTACGGCGCGCACGACATTCAAGGCATCGGCGACAAGCACGTCACGTGGATTCACAACGTGATGAATCAGGATGCGATCACGTGCATTGACGATATCGAATGTAAAAAAGGTTTGCAATTGCTCACCGAGGAAGCCGGCTGGAACACACTCGTCAAACGATTCGGCATCACGCGCGCGTCGGTCGAAAAGATGGCGACGATCTTTGGCATCAGCGGCGTGTGCAACGTGCTGGGCGCGATCAAGACCGCCAAGTTCTATGGTTTTGGCAAGGACGATGTCATCGTCACGATTTGCACCGACGCGATCGATCGCTATCACTCGGTGATGGCAGATATGACCGCGCGCTTTGGCAAGATGGACGAAGCCGAAGCAACCGCGCGCGCGCATATCTTTTGCGATCAAAAGTTGGATTGGATCAAGGAAGGCACGCGCGACACACGCCAACAATGGTTGCATTTAAAATATTACACTTGGATAGAACAACAAGGCAAGACCGTCGAAGAATTGAACGCGCAACGCAGTCAGGAATGGTGGATCAGGCATCAGCAAATGGTTGGCGAGATTGATGCGAAACTAAAAGCGGCGCGCGGGTAAGGAAGAGCGAATTGTCATTGCGAGCGAAGCGAAGCAATCTCTCAAGAGTCTTTTGAAAGATTGCTTCGTCGCATCCTTCGACTTCGCTCAGGATGCTCCTCGCAATGACACGGGAGAAGTAGATGCTCATCACCAACGGCACCCTCATCACGCTCGGCGCGCAAAATCGCGTGATCGAAAACGGCGCGGTGTACATTCGCGGCGACAAAATCGCAGACATTGGCACCACCCATCACCTCATCACAAAATATCCGAATGTGGAACGCCTCGACGCGCACGGCAAACTGGTGATGCCCGGCAGCATCGTCTCGCACACACACTTTTACGGCGCGTTCGCGCGCGGAATGTCACTGCCACCCGGTCCGCCACCCAAAAATTTCCCGGAAATTCTGCAACAACTGTGGTGGAAGATTGATCGCGCGCTCACGCTCGAAGACTGCAAACTCTCCGCGCTCGTCTGCCTGGTGGACGCGATTCGTAACGGCACCACCACGCTGATTGATCACCACGCATCGCCCAACGCGATTGACGGCTCGCTCGATGCCATCGCTGAAGCCGTGCTGGAATCCGGCTTGCGCGCGTCACTCTGCTACGAAGTGACCGATCGCAACGGCGCGGCGGGCGCGCGCGCAGGAATTCGCGAGAACATCCGATTTCTTAAAGCAATCGAAAATCGAAAATCGAAAACCGAAAATCGGCTTGCGGCATCGTTCGGCGTGCACGCGTCGTTCACGGTGTCGGACAAGACGCTGGAGCAATGTCTGGAGGCGATGGAGGGACTGAACAGCGGCTTTCACATTCACGTCGCGGAGGACATTGCGGATCAAGACGATGCGTTGCTCAAGTATCGAATGCGCGTGGGCGATCGGCTGGCAGAGCGCGGTGTGTTGGGACCCAAGACGATTGCCGCGCACTGTGTTCACGTGGACGCGACCGAAATCGAAGGACTGCGCCGCACCAAGACGAACGTCGCGCACAATCCGCGCTCGAATATGAACAACGCGGTCGGCGTCGCCGATGTGCTGGGAATGATGCGACGCGGCATCAACATCGGCTTGGGCAATGACGGCTTTTCCAACAACCACTTTGCCGAAATGAAAATCGCATACCTCTTGCACAAGTCGCATCGCCGCGATCCGCGCGTGATGGGCGCCGACCAAGTGCTGCAGATGGCGTACGCGAACAATGCCAAGATCGCGCAAGTTTTTTGGAAACCCAAAGTCGGCGAGTTATCGGTGGGCGCGTTCGCGGACATCATCCTGCTCGATTACATCCCGTACACGCCGCTCACCGCTGGCAATTTCCCCTGGCATCTCATCTTCGGCATGGATGGCACGCACGTTACGCACACGATTTGCGCCGGCAAGTTGCTGATGAAAGATCGCCAACTGCTCACACTCGACGAGGAAGCGATTGCGGCGCGCGCGAAGGAGGCGGCAAAGAAGGTGTGGAAGCGAGTCCAAGAATTGGGTGATTAGGTGATTGGGTGATTGGAGGTGAGCGATGCCGGTTCAACCACTGGAAGAGATTGAAGTGTACAGATTGGCGGAGGAAATTGCAGACAAGTGGTGGGAGATTGTAAGCCGGTGGTCACCATTCGCCAAAGATACGGTGGGCAAGCAATTGATTCGCGCCGTGGATTCGATTGGTGCGAATATTGCCGAAAGTTACGGACGCTATCATTTTGCGGAAAAGATCCATTTCTTGTACTATGCGCGCGGTTCGCTCTACGAAGCCAAGTTTTTTGTTCGGCGCTCGAGAACAAGGAATTTGATCGCCCAAGTCGAGTTCGATGAAATGATGAACGATTTGCAAACCCTTGCGCCAAAACTGAACGCCTACATCAACAGCAAGAAAGGACAACGTGCCAATGCCTAATCACTCAATCACCCAATCACCCAGTCACCAAATTGCCATCATTGGAGGGACGGGCAAGGAAGGCAACGCGCTCGCGTATCGCTTCGCCAAAGCCGGCATCCCCGTCATCATCGGTTCGCGTGATGCGACGAAAGGCGAGAACGCCGCGCGCGAAATGAACGCACGACTTGGTGCAACAAATGTCACCGGCACATCGAACCACGACGCGGCGGCGCAAGCGGACATCGTTTTGCTTTCGGTGCCGTACGATGGAATGAAACCAATTTTGGAAGATTTGCGCGACGTGGTACAAAACAAAATTGTCATCAACATCGCATCGTCACTCGATCCGGAACGCAAGAGCCGCGCCAAACCGCCCGCCGCCGGTTCGGTTACGGCTGAGGTACAACAATTTTTCGGCGACTCGGCAAAGGTGGTGTGCGCGTTCCAAAACATTTCGCCGGAGAAATTAGAATCGGTCGAAGACAAAATTGATTCCGATGTGATTGTGTGCGGCGGCGACAAAGCGGCGCGCGAAACTGTGATCGAGTTGATTCGCAAAATTGGGATTGATGCGTTTGATGGTGGTGTGCTGGCAAACGCGGTGGCGGTCGAAGCCATGACCGCCGTGTTGATCGCGGTGAACATCAAATACAAAGTGCGCGGCGCGGGCATTCGCTTGGTGGGAATTCCGAGGTAAGTGTGCAAATCACCTTGACCGCTCTCCCGAACATTCCGCTCATCCAGCGCGGCGATGATCTCGCCGCGATTGTTTTGCGCGGCTTGCGTGATGCAGACCTTGAACTGCACGATGACGACGTGCTGGTGCTCGCGCAAAAAATCGTGAGCAAGTCTGAAGGTCGGATGGTGCGTTTGCGCGATGTGACGCCGTCGCCGCGCGCGATTGAGTTGGCAAAACAATCGAACAAGGACGCGCGTTTTTGCGAGGTGGTGTTGTGGGACACACGCGAAATCGTCCGCGTGCGCGACGGATTGATCATCGTTGAGACAAAACACGGCTGGGTTTGCGCGAACGCTGGCGTCGATAAATCGAATGTCGCGCCTCACGACGAAAACGAATGGGTTTTGCGCTTGCCGGAAAATGCCGACGAATCCGCGCATCGGTTGCGTGAGCAATTGCGCGTTCTCACGTCGCGCGATATCGGCGTCATCGTCAACGATTCGCACGGACGCGCGTGGCGCAACGGCGCGGTCGGCGTTGCCATCGGCGTTGCCGGGATGCCGGCAATCGAAGATTTGCGCGGGCATCCGGATTTGTTCGGTTATCAATTGCAAGTAACGACGGTGGGCATCGCGGATCAAATTGCGGCGGCGGCATCGTTGTTGCAAGGACAAGCCAACGAAGGTCGCCCGATCATTCACGCGCGCGGCGTGCCGATGAATCGGCGCGAGGGGTCGGCAAAAGAAATCGCGCGGGCGAAAGCACATGATTTGTTTCGATGATTTGCGCGTTCGCATCTTTTATGCTAGAATGTTGACAGATAGGTGAGTAGCTCAATTTGGCAGAGCACCGCTCTCCAAAAGCGGGGGTTGGGGGTTCAAGTCCCTCCTCACCTGCTAGACCAAAACGCACGAGTCAATTGCGGCTCGCGCGTTTTTGCGTTATAATCCTCGCCGCAATTTTGAATCTGGGAGAAAACCAACTTGAAGTGGACAACCTTGCGACACAACGGGGTCGCGTTTCCGCCCGCGTACGATTATCGTGGGTTGACGGTTAGAATCAAAAACGAAAAAGTGAAACTGACGCCGGAGCAGGAAGAAATGTTGATGGCGTGGGCAAAGAAAAAAGACACGCCGTACGTCCTCGATCCGGTATTTCAAAAAAATTTTCTAGGCGATCTCAAAACAAAACTCGATGCGCGTTTTGCCGACATCACGCTGGCGGACATTGATTTTACCGAACTCAACGCGATCGCCGATCGCGAAAAGACCGCGAATCTTTCCGACGAGGAGAAAAAGAAACGCTCGGCGGCGAACAAACAATTGCGCGAGGAGTTGAAAGCCAAATTCGGCACGGCAATCATCGACGGCAAAGAGACCGAAGTCGGCGCGTACCTCGTCGAGCCGCCGGGAATTTTGATGGGACGCGGCAATCATCCGTTGCGCGGCAAGTGGAAAGAGCGTGTCCAGCCGGAAGAAGTGACGCTCAATCTCGATGAAGACGCGCCGGTGCCGCCCGCGCCCGCCGATCATCAGTGGAAAGAAATCGTCCACGATCATGAATCGATGTGGTTGGCAACGTGGTATGACAAATTATCCGACAAGCGCAAGTACATCTGGCTCGCCGACTCGGCAGATTTGCGGCAGGAACGCGATCAGGAAAAGTACACCAAAGCGCAAAAACTTGAATCGAACGTCGACAAAGTGCGCGCGGAAATTGCCAAGCGGATGAATTTTGAGGACCAGTCCGCGCGCGCCGCGTTGGAAAAAGAACGCAAGGAATTACACGCTAAACGCCAAGTCATAGAAAATCGATTGCTGGCGGCGACGCAAGTTGGCGATGCGGAAGCGCGCAAAAAACTGGAAGACGATCTCGCCAAGCTTCAAGCCGCCGCAGAAGCGTTGAAAAAGCGGGAAGAAAAAATTCGCGTCGATGAAATGAAGACGCGCCAACTGGCGAGTGTGTGTTACTTGATTGATCGACTTGCGATGCGCGTGGGCGACGAAAAAGATGAAGACGAAGCGGATACGGTGGGCGCGACGACTCTGCGCGTGGAGCACGTGAAGGTTGGTAAAGAACAAATCGAATTCGATTTTCTCGGCAAGGACAGCGTACAGTGGCAAAAATTCTTGCCGCTGCAAGGCGACGAGTTGATTCTCGCACGCAACTTGCAAGACCTTGCGCGCGGCAAACAACCCGGCGACCAACTCTTCGACAAGATCGACTCGACCCACGTCAACAAATTTCTGGGAAGTATCGTCGACGGCTTGACCGCCAAAGTTTTTCGCACGTACCACGCGACGCACGCTGTTCGTTCGTATCTCAGGCGCGAGGGGAATCTGGCGCAAGATGCGCCGAGCTATCAAAAAGAGTACGTCGCCAAACTTGCCAACCTCGAAGCGGCAATCGTTTGCAATCACAAGCGCACGCCGCCCAAAAATTGGCAGGAGAATTTGGTCAAACGCGAAGCCGAAGTTCAGCGATTGCGCGCCGCAAAACCGGACGTGAAAAAATTACACGCGCAGATTTCGGCGCGCGAAAAAGCATTCGAGAAACTACTTGCCGCCAAGCCGGAGCCAGCCAAACTCGCTACACAAGTTCAAGTGCGCGAACGAGCGTTGGCGCAAGCGCGCGCCGCGCAAGCCGCGTTGCCGGATTTCGACGCGCAGATCAAAGCCAAACAAGCCGCGCTCGATCAAGCTATCGCCGAGCAGAAAAAATTCGAAGCCGCAGCGTCAGTGTCGTTGAAAAAGAAGCAAGCCACACTTGCCGCGCTCGAAGCGAAAAACGCGCCGAAAGCAAAAAGAGCGTTGGCTGATTTCAACAAACGTCTGCGCGCCGCGCGCCAAGCCGTCGCCGAATTGAAAAAATCGAATGAAGAAAAAGCCAAACGCTTGAAAGCGCGGGTGGCGAACGCGCGCCAAGCACTGGAAGCGGCAACGAAAGCGAAACGCGAGAAAACGCGCAATGCCGCAAAGCGTGTCGCGCAAGCCGAAGCCGCACTCAAGCGTGCGCAGGATGCGTTAGCGAAAGAACCTCAACGGTACGAAGATCGTTTAGCCCACACGCGCCAAGTGTTGGAAAAAGCGCGACACGCACCAGAAATTGCGCAGAAGAATTACGAGGAGCGAATCGCGCGCGCATCATTTCAACTCGATTTGGCAAAACGGACGCGCGATTACAACTTGGGAACGTCGCTGAAAAATTATATCGATCCGGCGGTGTATAAATCTTGGGGCGATCACGTCGGCTTCGATTGGAAGCGTTTGTACACCAAAGCGTTGCAGAGAAAATTTGCGTGGGTCGACAAAGTGCGCGGCAAGTGGAAATAACAAAGACCTGTCGGAGTGTTTGCGCAAAACTTCGACAGGTCTTTTTTTGAGGTTTATCCGCGGTTCGGATTATTCTTCGTCCTCATCTTCTTCTTCGTCCTCGTCCAAATCTTCATCATCGATTTCGAGTGACAGTTCGTCGTCGGTTGAAATTTCTTGCTCGTTCTCCGGCTCGGTGCCGCTTGCGGATTCTTCGGCTTCCGAGTCTTCCTCGTTGACGGACGCGCGTGGTGATGGCGTTTGAGTTTCCAACTCGTCCTCTGCTTCGGCTTCGGCAACGCCAGCCGTAATCAACGCTTCTTCAAATTCTTCTGCCTCTTCAAGTTCTTCGTCGTCCAAACGAATATCTTCGTTCAACCGATGACCGCGTCGCCCGGCGATGCCAAGCGATTCCATCAAGTCCGCCGACTTGCGCGCGCGGAAACCGGTGCCCGCCGGAATCAACTTGCCGATGATAACGTTCTCCTTCAAACCGTACAAATTATCGCGGCGTCCGGCAATCGCGGCATCGGACAAGACGCTGATCGTGTGTTGGAAACTGGATGCGCTCAAAAATGATTCGGTGTTCAGCGATGCCTTGGTAACGCCGAGCAAAATCGGTTGCGCCGTTGCCGGCGCGCCACCGCGTTCGATGATCTTGGCGTTGATGTCTTCGAACGAAAGACGATCCACCATTTGCCCCGGCAACAAATCACTGTCGCCGGTCGATTTGACGCGCACGAGCCGGAACATTTGCCGCAAAATCATTTCGATATGCTTATCGTGAATATTCACGCCTTGCGAACGGTACACCGTTTGCACTTGTTCGATTAAATACATTTGCGCGGCTTCGCGTCCCAGGATCGCCAACAACCGATGCGGATTCATCGAGCCTTCGGTCAATTGATCGCCGGCGCGCACCTTTTGTCCGTCTTCGACGCGCAGACGCGCGCTGGCTGGAATTTCGTAAACGTGTTCTTCGCGCTTGGTGTATTTGACGATCACCTGACCGTTTTCGCGAATGACCTCGCCGCCTTTTGCCGCGATTGTTTCGGAACCGTTTTTCCCTTTGAACAGCGGCGTGCCATCATCGATTTTTTCGCCGTCTTTGACCAGCACGCGCGTCCGCGCCGGCACCGCGTACGCGTCGCGTTGAATGTGCGAGGATGTGATTTTGATTTGTCGCTGGCCATCGCTCGACGCAATCCGCACAACACCGTCGGTCTCGGCAATAATCGCCTCGCCTTTGGGATCGCGCGCTTCGAACAATTCTTCCACGCGCGGGAGACCGTGGGTAATATCTTCGACGCCGGCAACGCCGCCGGTGTGAAACGTGCGCAGCGTCAATTGCGTCCCCGGTTCGCCAATCGATTGCGCGGCGATGATGCCAACAGCTTCTCCCATTCGAATCAATCCGCCGCGCGCGAGATCGCGTCCGTAACACATCGCACACAAACCGTGCCGCGACGCGCACGTAAGCGGACTCCGCACAAATGCTTTTTCAACTTTGGCGGCTTCGACCAGTTTCCAATTTTCTTCGGTGATTAATTCGCCGGCGGCGATGAGGACTTCACCGGTCTTGGGATGCGCGATGCTCTTTGCCGCCACGCGACCGATGACGCGTTCGCCAAAAGCTTCGCCCGTGCGTTCCTTCGAACTTGCGTCGATCCAAATGCCTTCATCAGTGCCGCACTCTTGCTCCGTGATGATGATCTCTTGCGTTACATCGACGAGGCGACGCGTCAAGTAACCGGCATCGGCGGTACGCAACGCGGTGTCCGCCAAACCTTTGCGCGCGCCGTGCGTCGAAATGAAATATTCGAGCGCGGTCAAACCTTCGCGGAAATTCGATTTGA
>DAOTXS010000062.1:0-45485 GCA_034435055.1 Anaerolineae bacterium
CGACCTTCAAAGCGGCAATTGAAACATGCTTGAGCGAAATTGACATCAAACACAAGTCAGCATTAGATTCGTTGCTCACATTGAATTTTCAGACCTTCAAAAAAGCGCAGTTTATGCCCGTGTGAAGTATAGTTACTAGGGTGGAAACGGTGTTTCACGTTGAGCCGCAGACAGCGGTGGGTGAGCCGTGTCTGCAAGTTGTGGATTATCTGAATTGGGCCGTGTACCGGGCTTTTGTAAAGCGAGAGATGCGGTATTATCGGTTTGTAGAAGACAAAGTCAGTTTGTTAGTGGATCGGTACGATAGTGCCAAGTATCCCAAGAACTGGTACAGCCGAGATAATCCATTTGACATAGAAAAAACCAGCCCCCTGTAGGCTAGGCTCGGTTGTCGAGCGCACGGCATGGAGCCGGCTTTCATCTACAGGCGACTGGCAATCAAGAATTTCCAATCTCATTATACCACAGGTTGTCAACATCAAAATCATAAGGAGCTAGCGTGCGAAATTCCACTTGGTTTACATTGATTGTCGCGGTATTCGTAACGTGCCTCATTACCGCGAATGTCATAGCGGTCAAGTTGGTTGATGTCTTTGGCTTGATTGTCCCGGCGGCAGTAGTGATCTTCCCCATCAGCTATATTTTTGGCGATGTGTTGACCGAGGTCTATGGGTACGCCGCATCCCGCCGCGTGATCTGGCTAGGCTTTTTCTGTAATTTGCTTGCGGTGATTGCAATTGCCATTGGCGGCATATTGCCAGCCGCAGTTTTTTGGCAAGGGCAATCTGCATATGATACGATTCTTGGCTACACCCCACGCCTGCTTGTTGCTTCGTTCATTGCGTATTTGATTGGTGAGTTTGCCAACTCTTTTGTATTAGCAAAGATGAAGATTGCCACACAAGGCCGTTGGCTCTGGACGCGCACCATTGGTTCGACGCTTGTGGGCGAAGGGCTGGATTCGTTAGTGTTTATGACAGTAGCATTTGTTGGTACGATTCCAATAGATGGATTGGCAAGTGCGATTGTGACTCAGTGGTTGTTCAAAGTGGTGTATGAGGTGCTAGCGACACCGTTAACGTATGTGATAGTGGCGTGGTTGAAGCAAAAAGAGGGGGTGGATGTTTATGATCGAGAGACCAATTTCAATCCCGTCGTGTTGGGTGAATAATGCAAACTGAGCAAAGTGCACGTAAACTACTTTTAGTTGCTTGTTCTCAACGCAAACTCCGCACCAAAGGATTATTGCCAGCGATTGAACGCTACGACGGTGTAAATTATCGTGTCATCCGCAAGGCGATGCGTGAGGGCTATTTTCCGCCAAACGTGGACATCAAGATTCTGTCTGCCAAGTTTGGGCTGATTGATGCGCAAGAACGCATTCCGTGGTACGATCAACGAATGAATAAAGAACGCGCAGTAGAACTTAATCCGAAAGTTATGCAACGATTAAAGCGATCAGTATCTCGTAATGGATACTTGGAAATCCACATCAACATGGGAAAGGTCTATCTCTTGGCTATGGATGGATTGCAGAATGTGGTGAATTCAGACATTACAATCAAATACGCTAAAGGTGGAATTGGTGAAAAAGCAAAAGCGATGAAGGAATGGTTGAAGGCATCCAATATTTAGAAACACTTTTGGTAGGTGCAAATAAAGATGGAACAAGACCCGATTGATCAAGACCGTTGGTTTACGAAAGATGGAGTGCAAGATGATTTGCAACGCCAACCATATTTGATGCTGAAGTTGGCGCAAAACGCGCTGACTGTTGCCGAAAGCCTTCGTAATAACTACTTCAATAACACGGCTCAGTTCGTGACGTCATTGCGTCGCGCTATGCGTGAGGCTGATCTTGGAAAGCGCAATGATCCGATACTAAAAATATCTAAAATCGAAAACGCCGATTGGACTACAGTTCAAGGCGAAGTGGTTACATTTATTGATGGCGGTATTGGACAAGTCCAAATCTCAAGCCAAGTGCCTATTCTTTTGAGAGTAGGATCGTACTTGGTACGGACGGGCGAACGCAATTTAACTGAACGAGAGAAGTTCGGTTATTACCCGGTTATCTTTGGAGATTTGGAGGGAGGGAGCAAAGAACGCAAGGATTTTCCTGACCTAGTTCGTATCATGGCAGAATTACTTGGTGGCTTGGCAATCCTTGAACGAACTCCTGATCTTCGTGTCTTGATGTTTCATGGGCCTCTCGTTTATTTGATGGGCGCTTACGCAGGACATACGCCATTCACCGAAAAAGACATTGACCTTTTTCTGCAACACTATGCTCCAGATCCGAAAATGGGTCAGCAACTCAAGGAAGATTTTCTGCTTGAGGCGAAACTAGATATCTATCCCCAAATGACTGACCGATCAGATGAGTGGATTCGATGCCGCCTTTTTGAACCGCTTGCCTGGATTGCATATTTGTACCGACGATTGATTCGTGAAGCACGCAAACGGAATCCGCCTCCGATTATAACGGGAGCAGTTGAGCGGGGCGAGTTGCGTGAATTCAGCGAGAAAGTTCTTTTGGAAAGAGTCTTCCGCGGTTTGCGTGCAAAGAACAAGGAAGACTATTTTAACAAAATGTATGGACGCACAGATCTCCGTTCCCCCAAAACTTTGCTAGACAAGTTGGGATATACTGATGCGCTCTTGATGGGAATGCTCCTTCGACCAGGTGATGTTTCAGAGTCGTGGAGCATTGGAAAATATGATACGCTACGACACGGCGACGTATCTCTGCCCGGCGAAGCCGGTACAAGCAGGGTGAACTTCGCACCATTGAAACCTGGCAAAACTGGTTTCCCTCGTGTCATCGGATGTTATCTGCAAGTCAATGAGACTACCGAGCCAATCAGGATAGAAGTGTTCGAAGATATGGGACAAAACCAGTTAGCCGAGGCGTCAAGACACGCATATTTGTATTCAAAGTTACTACCGGGTTATGGTTTCCCTGTGGGGTTGGACATCGCGGATAAATTCGCGCACGTACCTAATTGGCTTACCAATGCTTACAGCAAGTTGATCCAACATCACCTTGGTGTTAGTTTGCAGAAAGGTGAAATCAATGATGCTGAAATGCGTCGTATCTTAGTGCAAGCAATCTATATGACACATCGAGATTGGCTATTTCGCCCCAAGAGTTAAAAGGAGTTCATGAATGGTTACTTCTTCCAAGCTACAGCAGAAAAACGACCGGTATGTTGGCACAATCGTTGGCGAAAGCACAAGCCGCGAGTTTCGGTTGGCGGTTGCTCATGAAACTATTCGTGAACAAGACATTATTGCGGTTGATGCTAAACTGCATCGCCCTGAAAGTAATCAGACGGAAGAAATTCGCATTTGGGCAAAAGTACAACGCATAGAACGCCTCAATCCTCTTTTTCCATCCGAAGCAGGGCACGAACTCGCCGCGACCCGGACAGATCCTTTTGATACCGTACTCTCATTGAGCCGTGAAATGGTAACTGCGGTTTGCCAAGTATTGGGTGCAGAGCCACTGGATGGAAGTGCTGGCGGTAAACTAGACCACTTGCGCTATCCGGCGCAACCAGCAACAAGTGCGTATCGCCCGGATTCAAAGGATATTGCAAGGGTGGTCTTGGGAGAGTTGGAACAGAAAAGTAACCGCGCTCTCGATGTTGCATACCTATCGAACCGCAAAGAAGTTGACGTGAAAGTAGATGGTCATGCAATAGTTACTCGTCACCTTGCTATTCTGGCGATGACAGGCGCAGGCAAGAGCTGGACCGCCAGACGCATCATTGAGGAACTCACAAGGAAAAACTATCCAATCATCATCTTTGATCCCCACGGAGATTACACTGGACTAGCGGATATTCCGAATCTCAAAGGGCGCGTCAAACGCTATTTTGCTCAATTCCCCATTTTTGATGAAGACGCTGAGACCGTGGCGGAAATCGTCAATTCGCTCGGTTATGCTTTGACCGACACTATGCGTACTCGGTTTGGGGATATCTTTCGAGCGGCGCAATCCTTTCTTGTGAATGATAAGGATGAGATGAAGGTGCGAGTCCGTTGGCTCGCAGAGACAATAGGAAAGACGGAGCTAAATGAATATGGTGTCAGAGCTAACATGTGGCTAATTGCCTATTTAGTTGAGGCTGCAGAAAGTGTTCTAAAGCGCGAAGACCAAGACGGTATCCAGGTTCTTGAGGACTGGGGATGGAAAGGGCTATCTGCTTATAGTGGGACCGATCAACGAACATTGGAAGGAATCAAGAAGCGCACATACAGAGCAGCCAGCGTCCTATATCGAATGGAGCAAACAAATCAGCGAGTAGCACGCTCGGCAGATCCGTTGCCGGCGGATCGAAAGAATCTGGTTCGCTATGGTGGAATAAGTGTAGTATCTCTTGCAGGATATACCAGCGATTTCCAGGCGACCATCTATAGCATAATTGCCGATGAGATATTTGAAGCAAAAGTGAAAGATGAAATAAAACTTCCGGTGTTGCTAGTTCTCGAAGAAGCACACAATTTCGTACCGCCGAAAGCAAATACAACTGCGGAGCAACGTGCGATTGCAACGACAAAACAAATCGCTCAGGAGGGGCGTAAATTCAACGTTGGGCTAGTCTTGATTAGCCAACGCCCGTCACGCCTGGATGAAACTACGCTTTCACAGTGCAACTCTTTCGTTATCATGCGCATGGTTAATCCTGCGGATCAGAACTTTGTACGGCGTGTGATTGAAACACTTGGTGAAGACGAGGCGCGATTACTTCCTGATCTTGACGTTGGAGAAGCACTTTTGTCTGGACAATTGATTAATTTTCCAGTGTTGGTAAAAATGAAAGCGCCGGAGTCGAAAGGTGAACGTGAGGAAGAAGATGCTTTTGAGGTGTTAGAGAAAGCACAAAAAAACATGCGAAGTAGGTAATTGTCATGTTAATAGTTCCCGGTATCAGCTTAAAAAATCTAAATCCCCGCTTCTGGGATCCCAAGTCAGAATTCTACATGCCCGAAGTCAAAGGTGTGATGGTTTCGTACGCCGATTTTCATAACCTACCCAATCAACGCCAACGCGCAATGGATGAAGGTATCCACGAATTCTTGGGGGTCAGACGAAGACGTGTTCGAGTGTATCTCGACAATGGGGCGTTTCATTTCCTGTCGGGCAAGCAGAGATTCAATATCCAGCAATACCTTGAGTTCGTTGAGCAGGCGCAACCGGATTGGTATCCTATCCCGCAGGATTTTATTCCAACGCCAAGCATGTCGCCACGTAAGCAACGCGACTATTTTAAGCGCACCATGGAGATGAATCAGATGTACCGTCGCGACGGATTCATCCCCATCGTTCATGTTGGAAAATTTCTTGAGAACTATCTAGAGTCTGTTCGTAAAGATTCCTCTTTAGCGCGCAAACCAGAATTTGGCTTGGGTGGACTGGTTCCTAATCTGCTCAGAACCCCCAAAGCGGCTTCTTATGATCATATTTTAGAAAGCATACGCAAAACCAGGAAGTCATTTAAAGGGAAAAAGATTCACGTTTTTGGCATTGGGGGTGTTTCGACCCTTCACTTGGCGGCATTGTTAGAATTGGATTCCGCAGATTCCTCAGGTTGGCGCAATCGAGCCGCAAGAGGAATAATTCAGCTTCCCGGCACGGGAGATCGCGCTGTCAAGAAGTTGGGAAGTTGGGATATACGCCCGTTGTCCCAAAAAGATAAGGCAGAGGTTGAAGAATGTGATTGCCCAGCATGTTCCCAATATGGACTAGCCGGCTTGAAAGCGCCAAAATCAAAGGGGTTCCATTGCCGTGCCATCCATAATCTTTACGTACTACTCGAAGAACAAAAACTCATTGATAAGCATTTGCGAAAAGGTACGTATGCAGATTGGTATCAAACCCATCTGTCAAATTCGACATACAAGCCGTTGATTGATAAGATCATCGAAATACAAAGATTGAAATAAGCCAGAAATCAAAAACGCCCGCGTCTCCGCGAGCGTTTTATTTTTCTGTGTGTTTCTGCGTTGGCTGTGCCGAACTTCAGGCACAGTCATCTGTGGCAAAAGAATTACAACTCCGTCACCACCGGAATCACCATCGGGCGGCGGTGCGTGTGTTGATACAAGTACTTGCTCAACACATCTTTGAGCGTGGTACTGAGCGACGCGCCGCGCCCCCCTTTTTGCAACGTGGCGGCAATCGCCGCTTTCGCGCCAGCCATCAAATCCTCGGATGCCTGCGTGTACACAAACCCGTGCGTGATGATTTCCGGTCCAAAGACCACTTCGCCGGTGTGCGCGTCAATCGTCACGAGCGCAACGAGAAAACCATCTTCCGATAGATGATGCCGTTCGCGCAAAACCGTTGTCCCCACATCGCCAATGCCGATGCCATCGACCAGCACATCGCTCGCCGGCACATTGGCGTGCGCGACGCGTGCATTTCCCTCAGCGTCGAATTCGACGACCGCGCCATTCTCGATGACAAACGTGTTCGCCGCCGGCACGCCAATCGATTGCGCGAGGCGCGCGTGCAAAACGAGATGGCGGTACTCGCCGTGCAAAGGAATAAAATATTTTGGGCGCACGAGGTTGAGCATCAATTTTTGCTCTTCCTGGCTCGCGTGTCCGGAAACATGCACGTGCATCAACTCATCGTAATACACGTACGCGCCGGCGCGGAAAAGATTGTTGAGTGTGCGATTGATCATCTCTTCGTTGCCGGGAATGGGCGTGGCGGAAAGAATCACGCTGTCGCCGGCGGTGAGCGTTACTTGCTTGTGATCGTGATTCGCCATGCGCACAAGCGCGCTCGTTGGTTCGCCTTGCCCGCCGGTGCAAGCGATGACGATTTGATTTTTTTCGTACTGGTGCATCTGATCGGCGCGAATGATCGCGCCGTCCGGCACGCGCATATACCCCAACGCAATTGCCATCTTGACGTTTTCTTGCATCGATTTGCCGATGATGACCAATTTGCGATTGAACTGCAACGCCACATCGATGATTTGCTGGATGCGCGAAATATTCGATGCGAATGTGGCGACGATGATGCGTCCCTCCGCCAGCGCAAACACGCGCGTGAAACTGTCATAGATGGTGAATTCGGAGGGCGTGTGCCCGGGCGAATCGGCGTTCGTGCTGTCGCTCAGCAACGCCAGCACGCCGCGCGCACCCACTTGCGCGAGAGTTGCAAAGTCGGTGAGTTGACCATCGACCGGGCTGGGATCGAATTTGAAATCGCCGGAATGGACGATGATGCCGGCGGGCGTCGTGATTGCCAAGCCGATGCCGTCCGGCACGCTGTGGCTCACGTGAAAAGTATCGACGATGAATGGATCGAGCGGAAGCGTGTCGCGCATTTGAATCGTGTGGAGCGTTGCGTCTTTCAAAAGTTTGTGTTGCTTGAGTTTGACTTCGATCAAACCGCGCGTGAGCGTTGTTGCGTAAACCGGGACGTTGAGACGCGGCAAGATGTGTGGTAGTGCGCCGATGTGATCTTCGTGTCCGTGCGTGATGATGATGCCGCGCACTTGCTCGCGCCGCTCCAGCAAGTACGTAATGTCCGGAATCACAATGTCGACGCCGAGCATATCGCTTTCCGGAAACATCAAGCCCGCATCGATCACGAGAATCGCGCCGTCGTACTCGACGAGCGTCATATTTTTGCCGATTTCGCCCGCGCCGCCGAGAGGAATGATTTTGAGTTTAGGTTTCATAAAGTCAATTTGTCAATCGGTCAACTAGTCAATTAGTCAACCAGCCGACTGATTGACTAGTTGACTAATTGACTTGTGTTTAGAACATACTCAACTGTTCCGGCGGTTTATCCTTCCGCGGCGTCTCTTCCACTTCTTCCTTCAGATGTGTCATTTCTTTTAGAATGGCGGGAATCTTTTTGAAATCTTCTTCCAACACGCGGCGCAAACTCGGTTGATGCAATGCCGCCGCCGGGTGATACATCGGCAGAACGACGAGGTTACCAAACTTTTTCGGTTTGCCGTGAATCTCGGAAATCTTTTTATCGGCGAACCAACGCGTCATTGCAAACCGGCTGATCGTGATAATAATCTTGGGCTGGATGAGTTCGATCTGTTGATCGAGGTATGGCTTGCACGCGTCCATCTCGTCTGGTTGCGGATCGCGATTTTGCGGCGGGCGGCATTTGAGCACGTTGCAAATGTAAATCTCATTGCGTTTCAAATTAATCGTCGCCAGCAATTCGTCGAGCAGATTGCCCGCCGCGCCGACGAACGGTCGTCCTTGCCGGTCTTCGTGAAAGCCCGGCGCTTCGCCGATCATCATAATCTCGGCGTTTTCCGGTCCTTCGCCCGGCACGGTGTTCGTGCGTCCTTTTGCCAGATCACATTTTTGGCAAACGCGAATTTGATCGTACAGTTGAGTGAGTTCGGACATTATTGCTCCAGGATTCAAAAGTCAGAATCGTTAGTCAACCCAATATCTGGCGACGATCTGCGCATAGATTTGATCAACGCCATTGTTATCCTCCACGCTTGTTTGCAGCAAGTGTACATCAAGAAAGATTTTTTGTCTAGATTTGCGCATCGATTGCAACCGTCGTATAATGACGCGGAATCTTTTGCAGGAATCGATGACCTTGATGTCTCGTCTCTCTCTCTTTTGCGATAAACTTTTGGAAGCCGGCTGGCTCGCCGCTTTGATCGTTGCGCCGCTCTTTTTCAACGTCTATTCGAGCCGGGTGTTTGAGCCGGACAAAATTGCCCTCGTCCGTTCGATTGCGTTGGTGATGATCATCGCGTGGCTCGTCAAACGCATTGATGCCGGATTGCCGGCGGGTTCGCTTGCCGATGCCGCGCGCGCAACGCTGCAAAGCAATCCGCTGATTCTGCCGACACTTGCCATTGTCGTCGCGTACATCATCGCGACGATTTTTTCCGTCGCGCCGAACGTGAGTTTCTGGGGTTCGTACCAACGCTTGCAAGGCACGTACTCTACATTTTCGTACATCGTGATTTTTCTGATTGCCGCCGGCAATCTGCGGTCGCGCGCGCAATTCGACCGGGCGGTGGGCGTCATCATCGCCACCAGTTTTCCGATTGCATTTTATGGGGTCTTGCAACATTTCAAACTCGATCCACTGCCGTGGGGCGGCGACACAACGGAACGCGTCGCGTCGCATATGGGCAATTCGATTTTCGTCGCCGCGTATTTGATTATGACGATTCCGCTCACACTCGCGCGCTGGATTGAAATGCAGAGTCGACTGCCGCGCCCAACGTGGTTGATCGGCGTGATGATTCTCGCTCCGGTAATTTTGCTCGCGTTGTGGTTGTTCAATTTTACGCTGGCAGTCGGATTTGCGCTCGTGCTTTGGCTTGCCGCGCTGATGCTGGGTTTGATGCGCGGCTTTAATGTGCGATTCACTTTGCTCACGATGACGTATGCGATTGTGCTGGCGACACAATTCGCGACGATCATTTTTTCGCAGAGTCGCGGTCCGCTCGTCGGCTTGGGCGCGGGCTTGTTCGTTTTCGCGTTGCTCGGCGCGCTCATCGTTATGCGCCGACTGCCGCGCGTGTGGCAAACGTGGCTGCTCGGCGGCATCATCGTGCTGGCAGTTATCGCGATGCTGTTTCTCGTCGTGTTCAATTTGCCGGCGTCGCCGCTCGAATCGCTCAAGAGTGTGCCGTACGTCGGGCGCCTGGGACAAATCCTCGATCCCAATTCGCCGACGGCGCGCGTGCGCGAGTTGATCTGGCAAGGCGCGTTGAAATTGTTCCTGCCGCACGAACCGTTGTGGTCGCCCACCACCGGCGATGATGCGATCAATATTTTGCGTCCGCTCGTCGGTTATGGACCGGAGGCGATGTACGTCGCGTTCAATCCGTTTTACCCGGCGGAGCTGGGACAATTGGAAGCGCGCAATGCTTCGCCCGACCGTTCGCACAACGAGACTTTCGACGCGCTCGTGATGAATGGCTTGTTCGGTTTTGCGGCGAGCATCTTTTTGTTCATGGCGATTTTTTATTACGGACTCAAATGGCTGGGGCTGATCGCCTCGGCGCGTGAACGAAATATTTTCGGCGTGTTGTGGCTCGCCGTCGGTTTGGCGTTTGCGCTTGTCTTTGGCGTGTGGCGCGGTTGGCATTGGATTGGCGTGGCGTTGCCCGCCGGGATGATTTTGGGCTTTATGATTTTTCTCGTCGGCGATGCGTGGCGGCGTTATCGCACTTCTAGCCCGATGATCGATGCGCGGCGCGCGTTGTGGCTCAGCGCGTTGATTGCGGCAATCATCGCGCATTTCGTCGAATCTCACTTTGGCATCGCCATCGTTTCCACGCGTACACATTTTTGGTTTTATGCCGCGCTTCTTGTCGTCATCGGGATGAATCATCTGGTTGAAAGCGCGCCCGCGCCGATTGCCGCGCCGCGCGTTGCGCCGGAAGAATCACCGCGCGCGCCGTTAAGCCGCCGGCAACGCCGACGTCTGGCGGAAACACAACGTGCGACGACAACGCGAACCGCCATCGAAATTTCGCCGGCGCCAGTTGTCGCGTGGACCTTTGTCGCAACGTTGATGTTCGTTACGCTTGCGTTTGAATTTATCACCAATCAAACCGGCACGCCCAGCCCGTTGGAAGCTGTTCAACGCGCGCTCTTGTTCAAAGATAATCAACCGTCGTATGGCATTTTGGGGTTGTTCGTTCTGACGTGGGCGGTGATCGGCATTATCGGTTTGGCGGAGCGCGCAACGAGTGAAACAGCGGTGTACGACATTTTGTTGTTCATCATACTTTCGTTTACCGCCGTGTTGTGGTTTGTGATGGTGCAGACGCGCTTTTTGACTACGCCGGGCGATTTGACAGAATCGTTCATCAACTTGCTGGGACTGTACTACCTTGCGCTTGTGATCTGCGGCGTCATATTCGCGCTCGCCTTGTGGTTCGATGTTGTGCCGCGGCCGGCGTTCGTGTTTCGATCTGGGCTGACGCTTTTGCTTGCCGCGCCGCTTGCGATTCTGGGTGTGGCATTGATTTTCGTGACGAACTTTAATGGCATTCGAGCCGATATTTTGTACAAAGCCGGGACGAATTACGATGCCACGGGGGCGTGGGACAAGAGCATTCAAGCGTACGGGCGGGCAGTTGAATTGCAACCGACGCAGGATTTTTACGCGCTCTTTTTAGGCCGCGCTTATCTCGAAGCCGGGCGCGCAACCAACGATGCCGCCCAACGCGCCAATTATCTAAACCTTGCCGAGCAAACCTTGTTGCGCGCGCAACGGCTCAACCCATTGAATACCGATCACACCGCGAATCTCGCGCGGATGCAACGCATCGTGGGGACGATGGTGGAAAACCCGGCGCGCGCCGAGGCATTCCGCAAATCGTCGGACTATTACGCAATGGCAACGCGACTCAGTCCGAATACGGCGTACCTTCGCAACGAATGGAGTCTGACGAATTTGCAAGCCGGCGATCTGGAATCGGCGCGGCTTCAGCTGGAAAAATCACTCACCATCGATCCCAAGTTCGCGCAGACGTACGTTTATTTTGGCGACTATTATCGTGCCGTAAACGATCCCGCGCGCGCCGTCGATAATTATCTTAAAGCCATTCAATTCGACCCGGCGGCGTTGACGGATCCGGACGGTGGACTGCAAGCCGGCGCGGCGAGTGTGCTCACCCAGCCAACCTTCGCGCCGCGTGCGATTCAAGCATATCGTACGATTGCGCAAAATAATCCAGCATTGCTTTCGCCGCATTTCGCGCTCGCCGAGTTGTATCAAGCGAGTGGACAACTCGATTTGGCGCGGCAAGAGATGGATCAAATCGCGCGGCTCGCCCCGAACGATTTTTTGGCGCAGCTGACAGTCGTGAATTTTTATTCCGAACAGGGACAGATCGATGCGGCGGTTACGGCGATGCGCCGGGTGATGAATCTGATCGCGCCTTCGCGCCCGGACTATGCTCGTTTTTCCGAATTCTACAATCAACTACAACTTCTCCAGCGTGAGATTCAAACGGTTCTGCAATCGCCTAACGATGTGAACGCGCGGCGCACATTGGCAACGCGCTGGAAAGCGCGCGGGCAACCCCAGTTTGCGGTGAAAGAGTACGATGCGCTTGTGCGACTCGTGCCGAACGATTACGACGCGCACAAAAATCTTGCGTTGTTGAATCTGCAACTCGTTCGCCTGGACGATGCGCAACGTGCGCTCGTTGCAGTGGCCGCGCTGGCGCCGGAAAATGAAAAACCGTTCTGGCAAAATGTGCAAGCTGCGCTCAACGCGCACAAAACGAACCAATTCGCCGAAGCGTTAAAAGCCGCGCAAGCCGCACTCGCGCTGGCATCGGATGCGGACAAACTGCTGATGCAGGCATACGTAACGTTGTTGCAAGACAAGACGCTTAAATAAAAGGCGGTAGCCGGAATAATTTAAACCGCCAAGACACAAAGAATTGAAGGGTACAATTTTTGAGGTTTCGTAAAAAACTTGCGTCTTTGCGGTGAGATTTTTCGCAAGTCTAAAAAGTAAAACGCAAATCATATGTCTACGTTGTTGCTCATCTTTGCCACCGCACTCGTCTTTGCGCTCGGCGCAACGCCGATGATGCGCCAAATCGCGCTCCGCGCCGGGATGGTCGATCAGCCCGGCGCGCGCAAAATTCACCAATCGCCAATGCCGCGCTTGGGCGGTGTGGCAATGTACGGTGCGTTTATGCTCGCGCTGATTTTGTTCGCCGACCGCTTTTACGTCTCGCAAGTCATCAGCATCATCGTCGGCGCGACTGGCGTTTCGCTTTTGGGATTCTGGGACGACCGCGCGGGTTTGCCGGCTTGGGTCAAACTGATCGGACAGGTGGCGGCGGCGATGTTGCTCATCGTCAACGGCGTGGTAGTCGATCTATTGCATCAACCGATCATCGATGCGGCGATCACGTTGGTGTGGCTCGTCGGTATCACGAACGCGCTCAATCTGCTCGACAATATGGATGGACTTGCCGGTGGCATCGCGGCAATTGCCGCCGGCTTTTTCCTCTTGCTGGCAGTATCGAATGGACAATATCTTGTGAGTATGTTGAGCGCGGCGTTGTTGGGCGTCGCGCTGGGTTTCTTGATTTACAATTTCAATCCCGCGCTGATTTTTATGGGCGACACCGGCAGTTTGTTTTTAGGTTTTATGCTTGCGGCAGTCGGATTGAAACTGCGTTTTCCAACGCACCCCGTCGTCGCCACGTGGTTCATTCCGATCATCGTGCTTGGCTTGCCGATTCTCGATACGACACTGGTCTTTGTCTCACGGTTGCGTCGCGGTTTGAATCCATTGACGAATCCCGGCACCGATCACATTTCACATCGATTAGTTGCGCGCGGATTTTCCCGGCGCGAAGCCGTGTCGATCCTCTATCTCGCCGCGATCATACTCGGCGTGGCGGCGTTGTTCTGCACGCAACTGGGTGTCGTCGAAAGCAATTGGGTTTTTGCGGCGGTCTTGCTTGCCGGCGCGATGGCGCTCTATCAATTCGAATTTGCTTGATCGAGGAAACAAATGTCGCTTGAAAACAAAATTGCCCACAAGACCGCGCGCGTGGCAGTCGTCGGGCTGGGATACGTTGGGTTACCGTTGGCGATTGAATTTGCGCGTGAGGGTTTTTCAGTCGTCGGCATTGACATTGACGCCAACAAAGTTGAGAAGCTGAATCGCGGCATCAGTTACATTCCCGATGTTGCTACCGCGCGCGTCAAGCAGATGCTGGCACAGAAAAAATTTTCCGCGACGGTCGATTATGCCGCCATCGAAAACGCCGACGTAATTTTTATTTGCGTGCCCACCCCGTTTGACGAGATGAAAGCGCCCGATCTCAAGCCGGTCATTTCGGCGACGCAAAGTATCGCGCCGCATTTGCAAAAAGGACAACTCATCATTTTGCAAAGCACGACGTATCCCGGGACGACCGAACAAGTCTGCTTGCCAATTTTGGAACAGAGCGGCTTGCAAGCCGGCAAAGATTTCCATCTCGCGTTTTCGCCGGAGCGCATCGATCCCGGCGCAACGAGCAGTCAAGGGTGGAACGTCAAGAACACACCGAAAACGCTTGGCGGTCTCACGCCGAAATGCACCCGCCTTGCCAAAGCGTTGCTCGTGCATCTCACGCCAAAGGTATTCGTCGTCTCGTCGCCGCGCGCGGCGGAGATGAGTAAACTGCTCGAAAATATTTTCCGCTCGGTGAACATTGCACTGGTGAATGAACTGGCGCTGTTGTCGGAACGTATGGACATCGACATTTGGGAAGTGATCGACGCTGCCAAAACCAAACCATTTGGCTTTATGGCATTCTATCCCGGCGCCGGTGTTGGCGGGCATTGCATCCCCGTCGATCCGTACTATCTGTCGTGGAAGGCGCGCGAGTACGATTTCTACACGCGCTTTATCGAACTTGCCGCCGATATCAATCAAGGAATGCCCTACCACGTTGTTAAACTGGCGAACGATTTGTTGAGCAGTCGCGGCAAAGCGTTGAAGAACGCGCGCGTGTTGGTTTTGGGCGTCGCGTTCAAACCCAACGTGGACGATGCGCGCAATTCTCCCGCCGAGCGCGTGATCGAATTGTTGTTGAATTATGGCGCGCGCGTACATTATCACGATCCATTTGTGCCGGCATTTCGCGTGGGCAATACTGCCCTGCGGCGCGCGCGCGTCGATTTGAAATCGGTGCCGTTGACGCGCGCCGAATTGCGCCGGCACGACCTCGTCATCATCGTGACCGCGCATCGCCGGGTGAATTATCGATTGGTAGTCGATACCGCCAAGTTAATCGTCGATTCGGCGAATGCCACCAAGGGCTTGGGACATTCCGAGAAAATTATTCGCGTCGGTGCGCCGTTCAAAGCGAAAGGAAAATTATGACCGAATTGCCAATTCAATTACCTGCGCCGCCGCCATTATTGGTTGTCGTTTCGGGTCCGTCCGGCGTGGGCAAAGATGCCGCGTTGCGCCGGATGCGCGAACTCAATTATCCGTTTCACTTTCTCGTAACGAACACGACGCGCCCCAAACGTCCGAACGAAGTCGATGGCAGGGATTATCACTTTATCACCAAAGAACAATTCGATGCGATGGAAGCGCGCGGCGAGTTTTTGGAACGCGCGTTGGTGTACGGGTACGAGTACGGCAACTCGCGGAACGAAGTGCGCGAAGCGTTGAGGCGCGGACAGGACGTGATTATGCGCATCGATGTGCAAGGCGCGGCGACGGTCAAGCGGATCGTGCCGGAAGCGGTGTTTATCTTTTTGATGCCGCCGTCGATGCAGGTGCTGGAAATGCGTTTGCGGAAACGCCGCACCGAACCGGAAGAATATCTCCGGATTCGCTTGCACGCGGCGCAGTTGGAAATGAACGAGTTTGAAAAATTCGATTACGTCATCGTCAACGAAGACGATCAGTTGAACGAAACCGCGCAATTGATTCAATCGATCATTCTGGCGGAAAAACATCGCGCCAAACCGCGCCAGGTGAGTGTGTGATGTCCGATTTTTCGATTTCTTGCTGGCGTGATATAATGCAATCGAACAACGGAGTTTGCTAGAGCGGAGGATTTCTATGTCTGGACATTCCAAGTGGGCACAGATCAAACGCAAGAAAGGCGCGGCGGATGTAAAGAAAGGGGCAATGTTCACGCGGCTCGGACGTGAAATATCGATTGCGGCGCGCGAAGGCGGCGGCGACCCCGGCGCGAATTTCGCTCTGCGGCTCGCCATCGAAAAAGCGCGCGCGCAAAATATGCCCAAAGAAAATATCGAGCGTGCCATCAAGCGCGGCACCGGGGAATTGAGCGAAGGGGGGCAACTTGAAGAGGTCATGTACGAGGGGTATGGTCCAGGGGGTTCAGCGCTGCTCGTCCAAGTCTTGACCGATAATCGCAATCGCGCGGCGGCAGAAGTCCGCCACCTCTTTACGCGCGGCGGCGGCAACCTCGCCGCCACGAACGCCGTCGCGTGGATGTTCGACAAGAAAGGTGTCCTCACGCTGGAAAATGTGAAAAACCCCGAAGACCTCGCACTCGAATTGATCGACGCCGGCGCGGAAGATTACAAACTGGACGGCAACGTACTCGATTTGTATTGCGCGCCCGAAAATTTGCGCACGCTCAAAGATGCCATCGAAAAAAGAAAAGTCCCGATTGCGTCGGCGGAAATCGCGTGGATTGCCAAAAGTACGGCAACGATCAGTGATGAGCAAGCCGTTTCGACGATGAAGTTGATGGAAGCGCTTGAAGAACACGACGACGTGCAAAAAGTGTACAGTAATCTAGACATCAGCGACGCGATTATGCACAAATTTGAGAACGCCAAGTAACGTGATTATTCTAGGAGTCGATCCCGGTACGGCGATTACCGGCTATGGGGTTGTGCAAAGCGATGATGATGGGTTGCGGATGATTACGTACGGCGCAATTACCACGCCCTCAGATTGGCAGATGCCACAACGGTTGCAACACATTTACGCGGAGCTCGTCACGCTGATTCGCCAGCACCAACCAACGGATGCCGTCGTCGAAAAATTATTTTTCAGCAAGAACGTTCGCACCGCGCTGTCTGTGGGTCAGGCACGCGGTGTCGCTTTGCTGGCGGCGGCGCAAGCCGGCTTGACGCTTCACGAGTACACGCCGTTGGAAATCAAACAAGCGGTCGTGGGGTACGGCCGCGCGGAGAAAACCCAGATTCAACAGATGGTCAAACTGCTGTTGCAACTTGATCACGCGCCGCAACCGGATGACGCCGCGGACGCGCTGGCAATTGCGATTTGTCACGCGCATAGCGCGCGATTTTCAAACATGAAAGATGCGAGATGAAAAAATCTTTCAGTGTTCATCTTTCATCCTTTTGAGGTTTCGCAATGATTGGTTCGCTCACAGGTAAATTACAAGCGCGACAAGATGATACGATAATTCTCAACGTCGCCGGCGTGGGCTTTCGTGTGCGTGTGTCGGCGAACACGGCGGCGGGCTTGGGCGGTATCGGGAGTGAGATGCAGGTGTTCACGCATTTGCGCGTGCGCGAAGACGAACTGTCGTTGTACGGTTTTGCCACCGAAGAAGAATTGCGACTCTTTGAAACGCTGATGACCGTCAGTGGCGTCGGGCCCAAAGTGGCGATGAGCATTCTCGCCGCCGCGCCCATCGAAACGCTCAAACTTGCGCTGGCGGAAGGCAACGTCGATGCGCTGACGGCGGTGCCGGGCATCGGCAAGAAAACCGCGCAACGGTTGGTGTTGGAACTGAAAGGCAAAATCGATGTGACCGGCTTGGCGGACGTTGGCGAAATCTCACCGCTCGATAAAGACGTGATCGATGCGTTGATCAATTTGGGTTACAGTGCGGCGGAAGCGACGCGCGCGGCGCGCGCGGTGTCAACGCGCGCCAAAACGATTGAAGACCGCGTGCGAATGGCGTTGCAATTTTTGGGCGGGTAATGCAGTACAAATTTCGATTGTCGACTTTGTGTCTTTTAATCGAAAATCTGAAATCGAAAAATGGAAATCCAATCAATCAACAATCCCCCGGGTGAATTTCATTTATGAAAATTCTTATGCTCTCCGCCGAAATCTGGCCCTTTGCGAAAACCGGCGGCCTCGCCGATGTCGTCGGCGCGTTGCCGATTGCGCTCCACGCGCTCGGTCACGATGTGCGCGTGGCGATGCCGCATTATGGACTCATCGATCCCGCGAAATTCAGGTTACACAAGACGCTCGATCCGTTTCCGGTGCCGTTTGGCAATACCACCAAAGATGCATCTCTGCTCGAAGGCAAGTTGGATGGCAATGTCCCGGCGTACTTTGTCGAGAACAAGGAATTGTTTGGGCGCGAGGGGATTTATATGTACCCCGACGACGCCGAGCGTTTCGTATTCTTTTCGCGCGCCGCGCTTGAAATGTTGAAACGCTTGAACTGGCAACCCGATGTGATTCATTGTCACGATTGGCACACCGCGCTCGTGCCCAACTGGCTCCGCACGATTTACGCCAGCGATCCATTTTTTGCCAACACCGCAACTGTTTATACGATTCACAATATTCAATATCAAGGCATCTTTGGACATCGCGTTTTGGAAATTGCCGGGCTGGCGGCGTACGGTTTCATCGCACATCCCAGCGTTGCGCCGGACTTGAACCAGGTCGTCGATTTTATGGCGCGCGGCATTTTGTTCGCCGATCAGATCAACGCCGTCAGCGAAACGTACGCGCGCGAAATTCAAACCCCGGAATTCGGCGAGCGACTCGATCCAATTTTGCGCGAGCGCAAAGATCGTCTCACCGGCATTTTGAACGGCATCGACACTGATTGGTACAACCCGGCAACCGATCCAAACCTCGCGCAAAAATTCGACGCGACATCGCTGGACGCGCGTGCGGCGAATAAACTCGCATTGCAAAAAGAATGTGGTTTGCCGTTGAATCCCGATGTACCATTGATCGCGATGGTGGGTCGTTTGACGAGTCCCAAAGGCATTGACCTCATCGTGGATTCGATCGATCATGTCATCGAAACACTTGGCGCGCAATTCGTCGTGCTGGGGACGGGCGATCAGCATTATCACGATTTCTTCACGCGGTTGCGCCAACAATATCCGGATCGCGTGGCGATTTTTCTAACGTTCGATTCTGCGCGCGCGCGGAAAATTTATGCGGGCGCAGATATGTTGGTGATGCCGTCGCGGAGCGAGCCGAGCGGTTCGTCGCAAATGCTGGCGATGCGGTATGGGTGCATCCCGATTGTGCGCGCGATTGGCGGGCTGGCGGACTCGGTCGAGGATTTCGACGCACGCCAAAATACCGGCACCGGGTTTGTCTTTCGCGCGTACGATCGCTGGGCTTTGTTCGCCGCCATCGCGCGCGCGATCCAAGTGTATCAAGTCAAGGATTTGTGGCGCGGTTTGCAAACGCGCGCGTTACAGCGCGATCTCTCGTGGAACTCGGCGGCGAAAAAATACGAGCAACTTTATGCGCGCGCCATCGCAAGTCAGCAAGAAACGATGCGCGCGGTGCGCAAACTCGAATATGATTTGCAACAGACGGCGGAGAAAATCGCAGCGCTTCCGCCGCGCATCGCGCGCTTGGGCGAACTCGCGTACAACTTGTGGTGGATTTGGAATCCCGAGGCACAATACCTCTTTCGCGCCATCGATAACGAAACCTGGGAACGGGTTTATCACAACCCGGTCAAATTCCTGCGCGAGGTGAACCCGGATAAATTACGCGCCGCAAGCGAGAACCGTGAGTATCTTCGTCAATTTGATACCGTGATCGCAACTTTCGATACCTATCTGCAATCGAAAGCGTCCTGGTTTGAATCGACGTATCCTTATCTGATGAATCAACCCATCGCGTACTTTTCCGCCGAGTTCGGCTTGCACGAATCGCTGCCGATTTATTCCGGCGGTTTGGGGGTCTTGTCCGGCGACCACATCAAAGAAGCCAGCGACTTGGGCTTGCCTTTCGTCGGCATCGGTTTTTTGTACCCGCAAGGATATTTTGAGCAGACGATCAACGGCGAGGGTTGGCAAGATGCTTCGTACGAAAAATTGAATTTTGCGCTTGTTCCCGCGATGCCGGCGCGCGATGCCAATGGTCACGACATCATGATTGAAGTGGAATTGCCGGGACGTTCGATCTATGCCAAGATTTGGCGCTTTCAAATTGGGCGCGTGCTGTTGTTTTTGATGGACACGGACGTGGAAGCGAACGCGCCGCACGACCGTGAACTTGCCGCGCGTTTGTACGGCGGTGATCAAGAAATCCGGCTTGCGCAGGAAATCGTGCTGGGCATCGGCGGGGTGCGCGCATTGCGCGCGCTGGGCTATCATCCACGCGTGTGGCATCTCAACGAAGGACATTCCGCCTTTTCAGTTTTGGAACGCGCGCGTGAACTGGTGCAACAAGGATTGACGTTTGAGCAAGCGCGCGAACAAATTCGCGCGACGACGATTTTCACCACGCACACGCCGGTGCCTGCCGGCAACGATGCCTTTGGTTTCGATCTGATCGAAAAATACTTTGCGAATTTTTGGAAACCCCTGAACATCGCGCGCGAACAATTCTTTGATCTCGCGCGGCAACAATCACCCTGGGGCGTGGTGTTTAGCATGACCGTGCTCGCGTTGCGATTTTCCGGCGCGGCAAATGGCGTGAGCGAATTGCACGGCGATGTCGCGCGCAAGATGTGGCACTTTCTCTGGCCCGACCGCGCCGACGCTGACGTGCCGATTGGCTCGATTACGAATGGCGTGCATTCACTGTCGTGGCTTGCGCCCGAATGGCGTCAGCTGTTCGACGAGTCCTTGCCACGCGATTGGCGCGAACGCATCGACGACCCGGCAACGTGGCAAGCCATCGACAATATTCCGGACGAAAGATTTTGGGCGACACACGTTGCGTTGCGCCACCGGCTTTTCGATTTCTTGAAACAACGCGGCATCACGACGCCATTCAACCCGGACACGCTCACGCTCGGTTTTGCGCGCCGCTTTGCGACGTACAAACGTGCGGTGCTGATGTTCCGCGACCGTGAGCGACTCAAACGCATTTTGAATTCTAATCGACCGGTGCAAATTTTGTTCGCCGGCAAAGCTCATCCCGCCGACGATCCCGGCAAGCGGTTCATTCAGGAAATCGTTCAGCATTCGCGCGAGCCGGGATTTGACCAGCGCATCGTCTTCATCGAAGATTATGACATCAACGTTGCGCGATTTCTCGTTCAAGGGGTAGATGTGTGGCTCAACAATCCACGCCGTCCGCTTGAAGCGAGCGGCACAAGCGGGGAAAAAGCATCGCTCAATGGCGTGCCCAATTTCAGCGTCCTTGATGGTTGGTGGCGCGAGGGTTTCATTCGCGGCGTGAACGGCTGGTCGATTGGCGCGGATCACGCGTGGGATAACGCTGACGCGCAAGACGCGAACGACGCCGAATCATTTTACGCAACCCTCGAAAACGAAATTGTGCCGCTGTTCTACACCCGCGACGCGAATCGCGTGCCACGCGGCTGGGTGCGCGTGATGAAAAACGCGATCAAGACGATTGCGTGCAAGTACTCAACGCGGCGAATGGTGAAAGAGTATGTCACCAAGTATTACGTGCCGGCGGCGACGCGTTAAAAATTTCAGATTGCAGATTTAGGATTTCAGATGTTCTAATCTGCAATCTAAAATATGAAATTTGCAATGAGCTATTCTGAATCCTATTTCACTGCCCGCGAATCCTGGCGCGATTGGCGCATCGAAGCGCGGTTGCTCATTGCGTTGGCGCGCGTTACGCCGGGCGCGCGTGTGTTGGAAATCGGTTGCGGTGGCGGTGGCTTGTTGCGAATGTTGCGTGTGCGCGGAGCGAGTGTGGTGGGGGTGGACACGCTGGATGTGGCGTTGGAATTGGCGCGCCAATTGTCATTGCGAGCGGAGCGAAGCAATCTCCCAAGTTCTGTGGGGATTGCTTCGTCGCAAAAAACGCTTCTCGCAATGACATTTGTGAAGATCGGCAAAGCCATCACACTTCCCTTCCGCGCCGCATCGTTCGATGCGATCATCGGACAGCACGTCGTCGAACATTTGCCGAACGTTGACGCCGCGCTTGCTGAATGGAAATACTTGCTCAAACCCAACGGACGCATCGCGCTTGCAACACCCAACGCACATTATCCCGACCCCGCGCATTTTACCGACGCCGATCACGCGCATGTTTTTTCGCCGGACGAATTGCGGCGTGCGTGCGAGCGAGCCGGCTTGATTGTGGAATCGTGCTACACGATTTTCCCTTTTCTCTCGCGCGTGCGAATCCTGCGCGGGCTTGGCGTCGCCGCATATCAAATTTTTCAACGCGTACCATATTTTGCATTGCACGGGCGGACTATTATGCTTGGCGCGCGCCTTGGAGAACGCGATGAATAATTTCGTTCAGAAGCAAACAGAACGCGTGGCGGCGGTGGCGCAAAACATCGAAACACGCGCGCGTAAAATTTCCATCATCGATTTATTATTTCAGACCTTCAAAGCGTACGGTGACGACAACTGTTCGATGATTGCCGCCGCGTTATCGTACTACGGGTTGCTTTCGATTTTTCCGCTGATGTTGTTTCTCATTGCTGTCTCCAGTACTTTTATTTCACCCGACCGGGTTACACGCGCGGTTGTCGGTTTCTTTGCGTCGAACATTCCGGTCAGTGCGCCCACGCTTCAACTTGCGATCAATCAAGTGATCCAGGCGCGCGGCGTCGTAACGATTGTTTCGGCGGCGAGTTTTCTCTGGTCCGCGATGGGCGTGTTTGATATGTTGCAGCGCGGGATCAATCGCGCGTTCCGCGTTCGGCATCCGCGTCCCCGATGGCGACAAACGCTCGTGTCGATCATGATGGTCGGCGGCGTCAGTCTCTTGTTTATGCTCAGTTTTGCGTTGACCACGTGGTTGCGCGTCGCGTTTCATTTTCGCTGGATGCCGCGCGCCGCGCCGGCCGTTGATGTGATAGCCGATGTTGCCGGGTTTATCATCAGCGTCATTGTCTTTGCGCTGCTGTATCAATACATTCCGTTCGACGAGAATGTGAAATGGCGCGACATTTTGTTGGGCGCAGGGATTGCCGCCGTGTTGTGGGAGATTGCCAAGATGGCGTTCGCGTGGTACATTACCAGTTATGCGGTATTGAATTTGATCTACGGTCCGCTTGGCGCGGTGATCGCGATTATGCTGTGGGGGTATGTCACTGCCGCGATTCTGTTGTTTGGCGCGGAGCTCACGGCGATCAAAGCCGGCGCGCACCAACGCACGCGCCGCGGCGATGAATGGTGGGCAATCGCCGCGCGCTGAATCGATCAGATGAACGCTACTCTTCTAAAAATTTCAATCCCCGTTTTTATTTTTCTGCTCGCGTGCGCCCTGGGTTCATTCGCCGCGCCAACATCAACTTTGATTGCGCCCTCACCGACTATACCGCCGAAATCGACCCCACCGCGTACGCGCGCGCTGTTGTTGCCCACGCCGACGTGGTGGGACGCGCAAATCTCAATGCCCGCTGGCGCAGAATTCATCGGTGATAATCAGCGCGCCTTGTGGAGTACACGCGACACGAACGTGGACAGTATCAAAGATTTCTTTGTTCGACAAGCGAACGTGACGGGGTATCAATCGTTCATCGTCACCAAGTCGCAAGGCGCGATCTATGATGTGTTGCTCGTCAAAGGACAAACCGCGTTTGCCGTGAACATCACATTGGGAAGCGACGCAACGATCATCACCGCGAGTCGCACCGGGGTGATGCGATTAAAAGTCAGCGGCGTGGCAAACATCGAAATTGATTTACCGATGCGCACGCGCGTGGATGTTTCGCCGGGGAGCGAGATTTCTATCGGCACGTCAGTGCCGAACGCGCAATGCGCGGGCTGTGAGTATTTTATCAACGTGCACATCGCGCCGTTCAAGGGTGTGGGGAATTACGATTCCAAGCCAGGACTTGCGATTATCGATGTGGAGCTGGTGCCGGGCGGCGATCACGACCGCGATAATTTTCGCTGGGCGATTGGTGGATGCGTGGTGGAGGTCAAAGCGATCGGCGGTTCGTTCGATTGCAAGCAGTTGCAAAATATCAACGATCAAAGCAAGCGCGTTGATGTGAGTGGCACGTGGACACAACCGGCGCAGTAATGATCGTTCGCCGGAACGATCACGTGCGCGGCGAATCGAGGATGATCGTTACTGGCCCATCGTTCAAAATATGGACAAGCATCCGCGCCTGAAATTTGCCGGTCTCGACTTTTACTCCTTGCTCACGCAATAATGCAACCAAGCGGTCGATCAGCGGTTCGGCGATCTCCGGGCGCGCGGCATCGATGAAATCGGGACGCCGTCCGCGCCGCGCGTCGGCGTAAAGTGTAAACTGCGAGACGACCAACGCGCTTGCATCAACATCGAGCGCGGAGCGATTGAATTTACCGGCGTCGTCTTCAAAGATGCGGAGGGTTGCGATTTTCTGTGCGAGCCAGCGTGCATCGTCATCGGTGTCTGTGTGTGTGACGCCGACGAAAATTACCAGACCCCTCCCAATCGCGCCGATGATTTGATCCTCCACGCGAACCGATGCTTCCCGCACGCGTTGAATGACTGTGCGCATTTTCCCTCGTTTGCCTATTTAATCAAACTCTGTTATGATTGCTGGCGATGACGAAACAAATGTGGAAATTGCTGATGACCTGGGACATTCGCCCCGGCAAAGAATCGGAATATTTTGAATTTGTGGTGCAAGAGTTTGTGCCCAAGATTCAGCGGCTGGGCATCCAGCCGAGCGAAGCGTGGTACACGGTATGGGGGAATGCGCCGCAAATTCTGAGCGGCAGTATCGCCGATGAACGCGCAACCATCGAACAAGCCATCGCGAGTGAAGAATGGAAGGCGATGATCGAGCGCTTGCTCACGTACGTTACGAATTTCAATTTCAAGATCGTGCCGGCGGTTGGTCATTTTCAGTTATGACGTTGGCTAGCGCAAGCAAGAAACCCGTTTTCCCTCGGTGAGAAAACGGGTTTCTTGTTTATTTTGTATCGGTCGCGGACGCTGGCTTGGTTTCTGCTTTAACTTCGGGCTTGGAATTAGTTTGGGTTTCAGTTGGGGTCTTGGTTTTTGTTTCTGCCGGTTTGCTTTCGCCGCTCACCGCGCTCGACGTACTTTTACGGCTATCGGTAATGTACCACCCTGAGCCTTTGAAAATAATCCCGGCGGGATGAAACACCTTGTGAACTGCGCCAGAACATTCCGGGCATTGCCGCACCGGGTCGTCGTTCACGGATTGGATTTTCTCGAAATGCGTACCGCAGTTTTCACATTCGTATTCGTAGATCGGCATACCGCACACCTCTGCTTGAACTTGCAGGGGTGGATTATACTCTTAATTGCGCCGCCGGTCAAACGCATAACGACTCCCCGGCATCCTTTTGATGTAATCGCGGATTTCGGCGGCGATCAACTCAACTTGGAGCGCATGCTCCCACGTCCGAGAACTATTGGTTACGATCGCAATGGATATGCCCACGAGATGCGCGCGCACTGGATTACCGCGGCGATCAACGGTATCGAAAAATCCTTGCTGACGATCCTCTTCGGAATAAAAATCCACTACCCGCGCGTCAAAGCGATTGATGATTTCTTTCGCCAATTGTTCCGCGCGTGCCGGCGAGGTCAGGATCATAAAAGCATCAGCCAAAATGTGCCCGAGCATCGCTGGCGGATTTTGGAGTGTGGCAAGGGATTCCTGGATAACCTCGGTCAGCAGCGCAATGAGTTGCGCGCCCTTGTGCCAGCCATACTTTTGGCAAAAGGGCTCCAAGTTAGTGAGATCGATGAAGGCAACCGCCATTTCCTCATTGCGATTGATGCGTTCCTGAATTGCTCGTTCGATCACAGGGCCACAGTGCAAAGTGGCTGCCGTGGCTGACGATTCATCTGTGCCCATAGCGCCTCTCTACTCGGACGGTTCTACTTGCGCCGCCGATCAAACGCATAGTGGCTCCCGGGGAGCGACTTGACGTATTTTTTTACATCTGCCGCCATCGCCGCCACCTGTCCCAGGTGTTCAAAGGGGCGATACTTGTTGGTGACGATGGCAATCGAAACAGTAACGAGGGGTGCGCGAAACGGTTTGCCTTGCCGATCCAAAGTTTGGATATAACCGCGTGCGCGGTCTTCTTCACGGTAAAAGCGCCGGATGGATGCATCAAACCGGGAGGTAATTTCTGCGCTGATTTTTTCTGCGCGTTCCGGAACACTGACGACAATGAAATCGTCGCCGCCGATGTGTCCCACAAAATCAGATTTACTGCCCCATTCTCTCACGACGGTGATAATGTGTTGTGCCAGCATTTTGATGACCAAATCGCCCTTCAGCCAACCGTATTCGTCGTTGTACGGTTTAAAGTTGGTCAAATCGATGTACATCACAGCCATTGGCGCGCGTTGTGCGATGCGGTCAATAATCACACGTTCGATTTGCGGGTTGCCCGGCAAGTTGGTCAATGGATTGACGTTGATGTCTCGTTCCGAACGACGCAGATGGATTTCCACGCGCGCGAGCAACTCTTCGATTTCGAACGGCTTGATCATATAATCGTCCGCGCCGGTGCGCAACCCCTTGACGACCGATTCGGTTTCGTCGAGCGCGGTGAGCATAATGATGGGCATGTTCATCGTCTGCGGGTCCTGTCGCAAGTGATTGCAGACTTGATAGCCATCCATTTCCGGCATCATCACGTCCACCAAAATCAAATTCGGGTTTTTGGTGCGAGCAAGCGTAAGACCTTCGGTGCCGGTTGCGGCGCTGGTCACGTGATACCCAGCGTCGACAAGGGACTTGGTCAGAATGCGGCGGATCACTGGATCATCATCGATCACGAGAATGTGATGTTTTGCCAATTCGGGCACTTGTACTTCCTGAAGAGAATTTGGAATCATCGATTGGTGCCGAATATTTCAGTGTGCCAACGCGCGTTCTAGCGCCAGCCATTCCGCGAGTGTCAGGGTTTCCGCGCGGCGCGTGGGCGCAATCTGCGCGCGCGTCAACGCACGTGCAATCACTGCCGCGTCGCAGGTTAAACCGTGGCGCAACGCGTTGAATAATTGTTTGCGGCGTTCGCCAAAACCGGCGCGCACAAGTTCAAAGAATTTCGCCGGCGTGGTGTGTTCGCGCCGGACAGCGTGAACATCCAAGCGGACGACGGCAGAATCCACTTTGGGCGGCGGGTAAAACGCTCCCGCCGCAATCGTTCGGACAATGCGCGGCTGGGCGTAATATTGCACGCTGACCGCTAACAAGTTCATCGCCGGCGGTTGAGCGACAATGCGCTGAGCAACTTCGCGCTGAACCATCACGACGATAATTTGCGGTTTGACGTGGGCATCCAGAATATGTCGCAAAATCGCCGATGTGATGTAATAGGGCAGATTGGCAACGACTTTGTACGATGACACATCGAGCGGTTGTTCACCGCAACTAAGAATCCAATCGATAGGTGCGGCGTTCAGAAAATCGCCGGGGGCAACGAAGACGTTCGCTGTGTCGGCAAAATCGTTTTTTAATTGTGCCGCCAACCCCGTATCGATTTCGACGGCGATGACGCGCCGGGCGCGCCGCGCCAGCACGCGGGTGAGATGACCCAACCCAGGTCCGATCTCTAAAACGATGTCTGTTGGCTCAACCTCCGCCGCGTCCGCGATACTTTCTAAAATCCGCTGATCGGTTAGAAAATGTTGCCCCCATTTTTTGCGTGGGCGCAAGTTGCGCGCGTGGAGCGTTGTTTTGACACTCATCGACTATCGCGTAGAGCGCTCCTTGGGCGTGTCGGGAATGATCCAATGAATCTGGTCGGCAGGTGGCGGGTCGATCAAATAGACATCGACCCATTTGTACCACAAGACGAGATTCCATTCGTCGTAACCCAGGTCGATGCGCTTGCCTTTGATCTTGCCGCCGGTATCGCCGGCGATGGACAGGCCGTACCCCGGCACGTACAACCGCGTGCGCAAATTGATCACGCGCGGATCCACGGCTACCACACCAACCGTCGCGCGCATCCCGGTAGCGGTGATGCCGTACTCGGGGTGTGAGCGCGCTTTGCCGGACGTCGCCGCGGTGTACGAGGTTGCCAGAACGCGAATCTTGCGCCAGTAGGTAATCGTCGAACCGTCCGGCAAAGTCAACTCGCGTTTGGTGATCTTGGTGCCATAGTTGATGATTTGTGTGACTGGCGCGGCATCGATCCACTCGCGGTCGATGGAGCGTTTGATTTCGCGGCCGTTTTCGTACGTGATGCGAATGGTGCGCTTTTTGAGTCCTTCCACGCCGGCTTGCTTGGTGGCGCGTTTGTCGATGTCCATCGTGGGGTCGGGTTGCCAAACTGTTTCGTAGGGAATGTATTCCGACTCGGTCATAAATTCTTCGCGGACGCGCATGACGCGAACGCTGATGCCGTCACGCACCGGATCGGTCGCGGCGGGAATCGAATAATCCTTGTCCTTGAGTTCGATGCCTTCTTGCAACAATAACTCGGCGATGTTGTTGCCCAATGTGCGTGTGCGAATGGTTTTTCCGTCGGCGATGATCGTCGCGGCGCGTGAACGTTGAATGTTGACTTGACCGCCAGCCAAAGTTGGCGCGCCGAGATCGGGGGTAACAAAATCGCCGAGATAAACGACTAGCCCGGCTTGACGCAATGCTTCGCCGAAGGTGGGTGCGGTGGTGTACAGCGTTGTGCGCGCGCCGTTATCATCGACGTGAAGCGGAACGGCGCGTTGCACGGTTAGCGGCAAGATGTCTTGACTCGATTGCGTCATAATCATATTGGGGTCGATTGCACGTTCGCCGATGAGTACGCGGTCGTTCAATCGTAACGTGATCCCGGCTTGGCGTAAGGCATCGATGACTGTTTGGCTTTGCGTGCGATGTAAACGGGTTTCCCCATCGACTTGGATTTCGAGGGGACGCGCGCGGCGGATGGCAATGGGTTGGTTGGCGGGAATCGGCGCGTCGAGAGCGGGAAAAACAATATCTTCGGGAAAAAGGGAGAGCGCGGCGTCGTTCAATGCGCCGGCGACGATGGTTTGGTTAGTGAGAATGACGCGCGTTTCCTGATCGATTTGGAGCGTTACGGGACGCAACGTGCGGAAATATCCCCAGCCCATCAAGGCGAGAGCAATCAGAGTCAGCGCAAGAACAAGAAACGAAGAGTCGATGCGGAAGTGTGCGCGTTGTGTATAAAATGCCGGATCGTCGTCGTACGTTGAGGGGATGATAGGTTCTTCCACTAAACTAGATCCAAGAATGGTCGTGCACCTTTCGTTGAAATGTCCGCCCCGGCGTGTTTGAAACAGCCGGCTCCAGCCAGGTACCCCGACGGCGCCCACAAGTGACGACGTACCGTTGCTGTCTTCCGACCCTGGCGGGGTTTGTCGGCTTGCGCCGCGTCGGACCCAACCTTCATTGCCACTTGAATCAAACCGTCCCGAAACGAGCACCCCGCGGAAAGGAATTCGACCTCGCTGTAGCGGATTGCGAGTCAGCCAACCAGTGGAGTCAGGGCACCGCTAGTTCCCCATCTAGCACGACCAACCTAAGTTTATTCGATAAGTGGCGAAATGTCAAAAAGTGAACAGCGGTCGGTGGGCAGGACTCTGATTTTTCTGTTCGCCTGCCACTGCCAACTGTCCACTTTTCACTTGGCGGAGAGGGCGGGATTTGAACCCGCGAGGCTTGTGGCCTACACGATCTCCAATCGTGCGCACTAGACCGGACTATGCGACCTCTCCAAATAATTTCAGATTTCAAATTAAAGCGTGCAGATTTTTCAAATTCCCAATCATACATCTGAAATCTGAAATTGGGTGGCGGAGAGGGAGGGATTTGAACCCCCGGTGGCCTTGCGACCACACGCGATTTCGAGTCGCGCGCACTAGACCGGACTATGCGACCTCTCCATTACTGCGCGCATTATAGCATAGGGTTGCCCAGTAGACAAATAAAACTACTCGGCGACTTGTGCCCAACAATTTCGAGTTCCAACGATGCTCACCAAGTTACTGGCAATTGTTGGTAAAAGTCGCTTGATTGGAAAGCAAATCGTTTGGCGCAAGAATGTGTACGCGTTGCCAGCCACTGCCGGCGGGCGCAGATGCCCAAGCATCGGTTACGTTTTGTGAACCCGCGGCGGTAAAGTTCAATGTTGCTTGTGGTTTGTTGATCCCGTCGCTGCGCTCCCAACGATACGTTACAGTCCCGGCGCCGTTCACCGAGATACTTGCAGAAAAGTTGAAATTGCCGGGACACGCGCCAGCGTACACGGTTGGCGTAACAGTTGCCGAGGCGGAGAGAACGGTGAACGGAATCTGAGTTGCCGTCGGCGTGCGAGTTGCGGTGGGCGTCAACGTCGGCGTCGCAGTGGGCGTGCTTGACGGGGTCGGCGTCAGCGTGGGTGTGTGGGTTGGCGTCGGCGTTGATGTTAAAGTGTTTGTTGGTGTTGGCGTTTCGGTCGGTCCCGTTAATGCCAGAGTCTTTTCATTGTTGGCGTAATTAGATTCTTGCACCTCACGTTGCAAGTTGACGCGAATAGTAATGGTTTGGGTTCCCTGAACGGTGCGGTTCGGTACGACTAGCCGCGCTTCTTGGCCGGCGGTCAACGCGGCAATCGGGCTGTCCGAATAAACGACAAAATTGTTCGCCGTTACTTGAATCACAAAGGGTCGCGTTACCGATCCGGTGCCATCGTTGCGAATGGTATACATGATTTGATTGTTAGGCGATAAGGCAATTTCGGTGATGATCAGGTCTGGCAATTCCTGTACCGTGACGGTGATGGTTTTTTGAATCGTGCCGCCGGGGCCGGTCGCAATCAAGAAAAAAGTCGTCGTCGTTGTCGGCGAGAGGTTGCGATTACCCACCGGGTCAACTCTTTCCTGATTAAAGAAAACCTGATCGGCGTTCGAAACATTCCACGTAATCAACACCGGCGTGCCGCGCGTAATCACGTAACTCGTTGCGCTAAAGTCATTGATCTGCGGCGTTGGAATGGGCGTTACCGTCGGCGTAGAAGTGGAAACCCGCGTGGGCGATGGCGTCAAGGTAATCGTTGGCGTCAAAGTAATCGTGGCAGTCGGTTGGACCGAGCCCCCGACGGTAAATTGCCACGCGCGCGATGCCTTGTTGCCGGCAGTGTCGGACACTTCCACCAAGACCACATGTTTGCCGGGTTCTAAATTAGCGTTGTACGAAACCGATAATTCGGAAACAGTCGTTTGCGTAACGATATCGCGTCCATCGAGTACGAGACGGACGGAACGCGGATCGATAGCTTGGTCGTCACGATAAGCGGCAGAAATCGTTACGCGTGTGGTCAGCGAACCGGGAATTGGATTCGCTGGGATGAAACTATCTTCCATGGGTTCAAGACGCGAGATGATTGGATTGGTTGTGTCGCGCGTGAGAAAGTACCCGGCGATCACGGCAAGCAGTGTAACAACCAACGCAACCGCCAGCGCGATGCCGACCAAACGCCACGCGCATCCACCGGTCGATGGACTGACCGTTTCGACCGGCGGCAATTCAATCGGCGGCGGTGTCTCCACGATAACTTGGGGCGGCGGTGGGGGTGGCGTGCTGGTTGAGGGTGTGCCAAACTGCGCCGACTTGAGAACTTTGGAGCGGATCATATCGCCGAGCGAGCCCGGCAAAACCATCGCCGGCAAAAAGCCGAACAACGAACCGGTGGTGCCGATCCGGCGCCGGATACCCCAAATGCGTTCCGGATCGATCTGCGTCGACAGTGGGCGTCCATGCTGGCGTGCTTGCAAATCGAATTGATTATCGAAGGAACGGCGTGCATCTTCCAGCAACCGTTGCAAATCAGTCCGCATCACGCCGAGCGCGCGCGCTTTTTCGGTGGGCGAAAGCCCGTGCAATTCTTCGACGGCGAGGACGGCGCGATGAAACGCCGGCATCGACCGCGCGGCGCGCCAGATTTCACCGACCAAGCCGGACACGCTGGGTTCATCCGAAGGCGGGAGGGTATCGAGCCACTCGCGTTGGCGCAAAGTGTTCAGCGCAAATTCGCGCGCCAAGCCGTACAACCAGCCGCGCACCGGCATCCGCACATCGACTTCGCCAGACATGATGGGTACACGCGTAAACACCTCTTCAAGTAGACGTGCCGTTTGGTCACGGTCGCCCACCAAGCGATAAATGAAATCATACAACACTGGGCTATAGCGATCAAAGAGTTCACCCAACGCTTCGTGTTTGCCGGCTTGAATTTCTGAAATGAGTTCGTGATCTGATTTGCTGCTCATAGCAAACCTCCGTGCGCACCCGTCGTCTGCAAATTCAAGAGTGATTGGCGCGCGCCATTTGTCCCAGCGACAATCCGGCGCGTCCTAAAAAGTACAAGCCCAACAGAGTTACCGGAATCACTAACACCGCGTGCAAAACTACTGTGTAACTTGCCGCTAAACTTTGTTCAACTCCAAATAGTGTCAGCACGTACACGACTGGCGCGTGAAAAACGCCGATATAACCCGGCGTGCTGGGCGCAATCGTCACCAGATTGGCAAAGGCACAGGCGAGCAAAAAGACTGTAAAGGGTAGATTCAAAGCAAAGCCCCACGCGATCGCCAGATACATCGTCGTTTCCAACAGCCACGCAAGAACCGAAAGCGCAAATACCGCAAAGGAATCGACGGGACTGCGCAGGACGCCCACACCCGCGAGGAGTGATTTCGTCAAACGCGTTGCCCGTTCACGCAACGACGCCGGTAAGCGATTCACAAAAAATTCGGCGAGGCGTTCAGCGCGCGCGGGCATCCCAGCCAGCATCGCCAAACCGATGATTGCCGCGATGAAGACCAAAGCAACAAGCCGTAAACTGGCGGTCAGCGTTTCATCGGCAAAGTTGTGCAGGAACGACGCGACGACGATGAACAACAGCATGGTCAAGCCGTCGAAAATGCGCTCGACGACAATCGTCACGAGCGTTGCCGCTTTGCTGACATTTTCCTGTGTGCCCAAAATGTACGCGCGCACAATTTCACCCATCCGCGCCGGCAAAATGTCGTTCGCCATATAACCGATGACGACGGTGCGAAATAGCTCGCGGCTGGGAATGGGCTTGATCGACCGAAGCAGAAAACGCCAGCGAATTGCGCGGACGCCCACACCGAGAAAATAAAGCGCCAAGCCGGGAACCAAATAAATATACTGCGCCCGTTGTAAGGAATTCCAAATTTTCGCAGGGTCGGTTTGATAAAAGACAAAAACCAACAAGCCCAGACTAACGAGCACTCCCAGCCAGAAACGCTTTTGTCTTAACATGATTGCCAGCTAAATCATAGCACACATCGTCAAAAAATAAAAGAGCGGTCATCCGTAGCAACAGATGTCCCGCTCCAGTTTCGACAGTCGAGGATCACTCAACTGACAGGCACGTATTCGATTAAATGCTTACGCCGCCGCTGGCACAGAATCGGGAGCGGGGGGAAGCATCACGCCCAGCACGCGTTCCATTGTCATCGTGTGACTGCACAAGCCGTGCGAGGCAAAATACTTGCACCCACACGACCAGCGTCCATTCTCGAAAGCCACATCGTACGTGTGGTTGTCGCCTTCGAGCGAGACCCGGAACTGCTTGAAGATGACGCGGCGATTCGCCTCGTTCGCGTATCGCTTAGCCTTCTCGATCTTGCCGATCATGCTGGAGTCCATCCGATCCTCCTGAAAGTGAATTGGGCGATTGCCCGGTGCCGATCTTGCCAAATCGGAAAAATAAAGCACCAGACGCAAAGACGCGTCTAGTGCTAAACCATTGCTCTCGTATCAAATACCCGATCGGCGCGGGCGGCTCCGCCATTCATAATGCTACATCACCTCAACCGCTTCAAGTATATGCCGATTCCAGCGAAAAGTCAATTAGAGCAGAATTAAAATTTTCTAGTGGACGCGTGGTTGCACCGTCGATGTGGTATAATGTCGATTAGTTGTCGTCATAACTGATTGAACTATGAACATCGCATTGCTGACCGAAAAATATCCCCCCGACGTTGGCGGTCTGGCGGTTTCCACACAACGTCTCGCGCAGATGCTCGTTGCCGCCGGTCATCGCGTCGATGTTTTCGCGCCGACCACCACACTTGCGCCCGGCGAAATTTCTTGCGCCGAACAAAACGGCTTCAGCGTCCATCGGCTTGGCGCGCACAAACGCACCGACGACACCCTCGCCGATTGGTTTAGTGTTCTCGTCGCAAGCCACAATGAATCACGCTTCGACTTGCTCCACGCGTATTTTATCACGCAAGCCGGATTCATTGCGACGTACGCCGCGCGCTGGCTCGGCTTGCCGGCGATTGTCAGCGCGCGCGGCAACGACCTCGACCGCGCGGTATTCGATCCCGGCAAGGCGGCGCATGTTTTGTCCGCGCTCCAAAATGCGGATGCGATTACTGCCAACTCGCGCGATTTGATTCGCAAAGTTCACGCGCTCGCCAAGCGTGAGGCGGTGCTGATTCCAAACGGAATCGACGCCGCGCATTTCGCGCCTGCACCGCGCGACGAATCACTCGCGCAATCGCTGGGCGTCGCCGGCAAATCGATTGTCGGCTTTGTCGGCGAAGCGCGCGCGAAAAAAGGATTGGCAACTTTGTTGCTCGCGTTCCGCACGGTTGCGCAAAAGCGTTCCGCCGCGTTGTTGCTCATCGGCGGTGTGCGCGATGGCGACGATAAGGACACGCTCAAGATTTTTCAAAAACAAAATCGCGATTTGCACATCGTCGTTGTGCCGCACGTTGCGCCGGAAAATTTACCGCCGTACTATAATCTGCTCGACGTGTTCGTGTTGCCAGCGATTCGCGATGGCTTGCCAAACGCGTTGCTCGAAGCGATGGCGTGTGAACGCGCGGTCGTCGGCACCCCGGTGGGTGGAATCCCGGACGCGGTGCGCGATCGCGAAAATGGTTTGCTCGTTCCGCCGGGGGATCCAGTTGCGCTGGCATCGACGCTTAATCAATTGTTGGATGACGCGTCGTTGCGGGAACGGCTCGGCAAAAATGCGCGGGTAACGATTCTCAACAACTTTACACCCGCGCGAGAGTTGGAACTGAATTTGGAATTGTATCGAAAACTTGTTGGATGAATTTATACGGAATGATTTGTCATCCACAAAAGCACTTGTTTTTCCGTTTAGATCACCGCGAGCCACAACGTCAACGTGAACATGCTCGCCAGCGTCGAAACGAAGATGACCGTCGTAGTCAAATCAACTGCCGTATCGAATTCTTGTGCGAGCGCGACGCCAAAAATGGCAGTGGGCATACTGTTTTCCAAAATCATTGTTTGGCGCGTGACACCTTGCAGTCCCATCGTGTCTGCCACGAGAATTGAAATCATACCGGCGATGACGAGCCGCAGAATTGTCGCAACCGATGCGGCGCGCAAATTTCCTCTAACACTCACGCCCGCCAATTGCATTCCCAACACAACCAGCAGAAATGGCACAAGCGAATCCGCAATCAATTTAAGGGGATCGAAAATCGTCGCTGGAATTGGAATCGCAAAAGCGTTCACCGCGATTCCCAACACCATCGCGTACATTCCCGGCATTTGCGCCACGCGCTTGAGCGCATCGCGGATGCTGGCTTGACCGGACGCGGCGAGATACACGCCGTACGTTTGCAGAACGATTTGCATCGCAATCATATACACCAGCGCGCGCTCGATGGCGGTTTTTCCGTACGCCAACAATAGAATTGGAAAACCCACGTTAACGCAATTCGTGAACAGAATCGAGAGCTGAAACGAACTGGTCGAGACCGCATCCAATTTCATCGCGCGCGCGGTGATGCTGGCGACGATCGTCAGAATAATCGTCGTGACGAAATAAAATCCCAGGATTTGTCCAAACTCACTGGCGGTGATCGTCGTGCGCGCCATCGCCGTGAACATCATACACGGAACGAGGATGTACAAACCGAAACGCGAAAGTGTTTTCAAATCGAATGACAAGAACCGCGCGGCGATGTAACCGACGGCAATCATGATAAATGCCGGGAGAATAACGCGAACGAAAATGGCGAGGAAAGTGTCCACAAGTCTCCCTGATAAATACAAAGTATGTTTTTGAAAAAAATAAAACCCGGATGTCATTGCGAGGAGACGATTTGTGTCGACGAAGCAATCTCTAAGTACATTGAAAGATTGCTTTGCCGCAATCCTTCGACTTTGCTGACGCTCCGCTCAGGATGCGGCTCGCAATGCCATAGGCGCTTCGTGTCTTGCAACGCGAATTGGTGTTATAATAAGCACACTCAAAACTAGGAGCAACTGAATGCTGAATGGTACGCGCGTGGTCGTTACCGGCGTGGGCATGCTGACGCCAGTGGGCAACGATGTTACCACAACCTGGCAGAATCTCAAAGCCGGCAATTCCGGCATTGCGTGCATCACGCATTTCGATCCGGCGACGCTCGCCACGCAAATTGCCGGCGAAGTGAAAGGATTTGAACCGCGCGATCATTTCGACGCGAAAGAAGCGCGGCGACTCGAACGTTTTACGCAATTCGCGGTCGTCGCCGCGCGCGAAGCAATCCACGACGCGCAATTGAAAATCGATGAGCAGAACAACGAACGAATCGCGGTCGTGATCGGCAGCGGTGTTGGCGGCTCGATGAGGTTGACCGATCAGGTCAAAATATTGGAGACCAAAGGTCCGCGCCGCGTCAGTCCGTTTCTCATTCCGATGATGTTAGTCGATACGGCGGCGGGACAAGTGGCAATCGAATTTGGCATCAAGGGTCCGAATATGGCAGTCGTCGCCGCGTGCGCGACCGGCGGCAACGCGATTGGTGAAGCGGCGGAGATGATCAAACGCGGTGATGTCGATGTGGTGATTTGCGGCGGCACCGAAGCGTGCCTTGCGCCGCTGGCGATTGCCGGCTTCAACGCGATGGGCGCGATCTCGACGCGCAACGACGAGCCGGCAAAAGCATCACGCCCGTTCGATGCGACGCGCGATGGAATGGTGATGGGCGAAGGTGCGGGCATTCTGATTTTGGAAAGTGAAGAACATGCGCGGGCGCGCGGCGCAAAAATCTACGGCGCGCTGGTCGGGTACGGCACGAGCGCGGATGCGAGTCACATTGCCGCGCCCGCCGCCGAAGGTGAAGGCATCGGTCGCGCGATGCAATGGGCGCTCAAACGCGCGCGCCTTGAACCGCGTGACATCGATTACATTAACGCGCACGGCACCGCAACCAAATTAAACGACGTGATCGAAACCAAAGCGATCAAGGATGTGTTTGGCGAACTCGCGTACGAAATTCCGGTGAGTTCAACTAAATCGATGATCGGACATTTGCTTGGCAGCGCGGGCGCAGTCGAAGCGATTATTTGTCTCAAGACCATCGAAGAAGGAATCCTGCCGCCAACGATCAATTACGCCACGCCCGACCCGGCGTGCGATCTCGATTACGTGCCGAATGTCGCGCGCGCGAAAAAGATCAACACCGCCATGTCGAATTCGATTGGGTTGGGCGGACACAATTCGTGTGTCATATTTTCGATTGCCGATCTTTGATGTTCGATTTTTTGCTGTCATTCTGAGGCGTGGTTTTTGCGAAGAATCTAGCCCGGTGATCCGTAATTCAAATAATTTTGCTAGATACTTCGCTTCGCTCAGCATGACAAGCACTCTATGGTGTTTTTATGTCCAAGTACGCTCACATCATCGGCTGGGGCAAGTACGCGCCGCCGAATATCTTGACCAATCATGATCTCGCCAAAACGGTGGACACGAGCGACGAATGGATTCGCGAGCGCACCGGCATCGCAGAACGTCGCATTGCGTCGTCGAAAGAATCGACGGCGATGATGGCGGTGCACGCCGCGCGCGAAGCCATCGAAAGCGCGGACATCGATCCGAATGAAATCGATTTGGTGATCGTTGCAACGGCAACGCCGGAATATCTGTTTCCGGCGACGGCGTGTCTGGTGCAAGACGCGATTGGCGCGGCGCGCGCCGGCGCATTCGATTTGGAAGCCGGCTGTTCCGGTTTCGTGTACGGCTTGTCGATGGCGGCGGGAATGATTCGCAGTGAAATGCACAACACGGTGCTGGTCATCGGCGCGGAAACGTTATCGCGCGTCGTCGATTGGCATGATCGCGCGACGTGTGTTTTATTTGGCGATGGTGCCGGCGCGGTCGTCTTGCGTGCGAGCGAGCAACCCGGCGGTGTGATGTCGACGGTGCTGGGATCGGACGGATCGGGCGGGGAATTGTTGATGGTGCCGGCGGGCGGCGCAAAACATCCGGCGGGACCGGACACAGTTTTGTCCCAAGCGCATTTTGTGAAAATGAACGGACGCGAGGTGTATCGTTTTGCGACGCGCGTGATGGCGAACGCGGCGAAGCAAGCGGTCGAACGCGCCGGCTGGACGCTTGCTCAAATCGATTTGCTGATTCCGCATCAAGCGAATCTGCGCATCATCGATAGCGCAGCAAAGGCGTTGAATCTTTCGCCGGACAAGGTATTTGTGAATCTCGAACGGTACGGCAACACGTCGGCAGCATCGATTCCGATTGCGATGTGCGAAGCGATTGACGCGGGCAAACTCAAGCCCGGCGATCACGTCGTGATGGTTGGTTTTGGCGCGGGGCTGACGTGGGCATCGTGCGCGATTGATTGGACGGCGGCGAAACCTGGCGCGGCGGCGATGCGTCAGCGCGCGGCGACGGGACGATTACGTTTTGCGTGGGCGGGTTTGAAATCGATTACGACACGGCTGGCGCGCAATGTCGATACGGTCGTGGGAAAAGTGATCGATGTGGTGGAGCGGAAGTAAGTGCAATAGTTTTCTAGTGCGATAGTGCGATAGAAAAACACTCCGGGACGCCCGGAGTGTTTTTGCTTTCAGATGTCTTTTATCTCAACTACTTTTTCGCCGGAAGTTAGCATTGCTAATGCTTGACTCAATGTCTTGGAAAGTATCTCGCGCAATCGCGTGTTTGAAGTATTGCCGCACGTGAGCCAGATGACCTGGGGCGGCGCGCCTTCCGCGTTCACCATATCGACAAAATCGCTATCTTTGGTCAGAACAATTGCGCCGGCAGTGCGCGCCGCCGCGAAAATCTCTTGATCTGTCGCGTCGCGGAGTTTTAGATCACGTACGGCAATTGCTTCAACCGAAAAGGTCTGCGCGATCCAATCGGCTATCGCTGGTGAAAGTTGCGCGTTAACCCAGATTTTCATGCGGCAACCAGCACGGGATGGTCAATCGAGTGCGCCGCGTATTTGAGCACGGCTTGTACATCTGCCATTTCCAAATCAGGCAACTCGCTTAGAATCTGAGCCGGACTTAGACCAGCGGCGAGTAAATCTAACACATCGGTTACTCGAATGCGCATTCCGCGAATGCACGGACGCCCGCCGCACTGTTCTGGATTCACGGTAATTCGCTCAGACAAATATCGTACCATTTTAATTCTCCTCGCAGTCAAGTATAAACAGTTCAGTCGGGTTGTCAATAGTTGCGCGGCGACGGGACATTTGCGTTTTGCGTGGGTGAGTTTGAAGTTGATTACGACGCGGCTGGCGCGAAGTGTGGATGCAGTGGCGGGGAAAGTGATTAATGTGGTAGAGCGAAAATAGATTTCTTCCAGCAATGCCGGCGAGAAATTCAAACGCGGACGAACGCAGAGCCATTTTTGTCTGCGTTTGTCGGCGTTCAATCAGCACGTCACATGCAACACCGCCGCGATGCGTTTGCCGGCGCGCGTCAACTCGTCGTACCGCTTCAGCGCCGCACCGATTTTGTGCGTCTCGATTTGCACGCCGCGTTGTGCAAGCAACGTGCGCGTCTCCGGGCGAATCGGCAACACACCAAAGTGTCCACACCCGACGACGAGGATTTCCGGATTGTCGGCAATCGCCGTTTCGATTTCTTCGGGACCGAGCACGGTGTGCCAGCCACCGTACTTTTTGCTCAGGTGTTTCGGGCGCGGGACGATTGCGCCCGCAACGGTGATGACGAGATCGTGATCGTACCGTTTGCCATCGGCGACGAGCCAGCCAAAACCGGCAGATTCAAGGTTAGGAACATTCATATTTCTGTAGGGGCAACTCTTGTGGTTGCCCTTGTCTATCAATTTTCGCGCAATTGAAAAAAGTAAAACCAAAGTTGCCAGCAAAAGTACAAAATCGCGGCAAACGCCGGCACCAGGTATTCGCTATTTGCCAACCGCAGATTCAAAAAGAATAGCGCAACGCCGATGGCGGCGCTATCGATAATCGCGACGAGCATTGCCAGATTGAATGTGATCGTCGCAAGCTTGCCCAGCGGCGGAATCGTGTGCGTGCGCCAGCGAAACGCCGGCTCCAAGTCCGGAAATTTTTCCAAATAGAAATCCTTGATGCGATTCATCGTCAGCGCGCTGTCGTACCACGCCTGGCGCAACCGAATCAGTTGAAAGAAAACGAAAAAACCGGCGATGCCAACCAAACCGAGCGTCAACGTGTATGCGAGGGGCGGCAACAGCGACGACGCGGCGGGAAAACTCAATTGCGGCAAAGCAACCGTAATCGAACCGACACCGCCGGCGAGCAGAAGATACAGATTCAGAATCGCCGTGCGATCATCCTGGGCTTGCTCCGCTGTTTTGTTGGCGTACTCAAACTCGAGTTTCAAAATTTCTTCGGCATGAAGTTCTTGCGCCATTGCTCACCTCACAGAAATTTTTCTTTCTTTTGCTTCAACAACTCGACGATGTGCTTGACATCTTGTGCGCGATCTTTGGCGCAGACCAAAAGCGCATCGCCGGTATCGACGATGACGATGCCTTGCACACCAACCGTCGCAATCAATCGCTCTGAACCGTAAATCAGCGACGACGACGTATCGATGCCAAGATGTTCACCGACGACGACATTTTTGTTCGCGTCGCGCGGCAATAGATTGAGGAGCGTCGCCCACGAGCCAACATCGTTCCAGCCGATATCGACCGGCAAGGTAACGACGCGTTGCGATTTTTCCATAATGCCGACGTCGATGGTTTCGTTTTTGATTTTGCGCCACACGCGCGCCAGCGTCGATTTTTCGCGGCGCGTGCCAAGCGCCGCATCGATTTGTTGGAGTTGTTCAAACAGCGTGGGTTGATATGTCTGAAATTCTTCCCACAACGTCGAAAGTTTCCACGCAAAGATGCCGCTGTTCCAATAATATTCGCCGCTTTGCACAAAGCGCTCCGCCGTCTCGGCATTGGGTTTTTCCAAGAACTGTGCCACGCGATAAATTTTTTGCGTGCCAATTTTTTCCACCAACTCGCCGCGATGAATATACCCGTAGCCGGTTTCCGGCTGGTTGGGTTGAATGCCCAACGTAACGAGATACCCTTTGCGCGCGACGTGTGCGGCGTCGAGCAAGACGCGCCGAAATTCTGCCGGCTGGGCGATGAAATGATCGGCGTGCAGTGACAGCATCACCGCGTCCGCATCTTGTTTCTGGATGAACAAACCGCCCAAGCCAATCGACGGCGCGGTGCCGCGTCCTTCCATTTCGCTGATGATGTTCTGCCGCTGCAGATGCGGCAATTGTTGGCGTACCATCGCCGCGTAACTTGCGTTCGTCGCGATGAAGATGTGATCGGCGGGAATGATCGGTAGAATGCGATCCACCGTTTCTTGCAACATCGTGCGCGATGAAATGAGCGGCAACAATTGTTTCGGCTGACTTTTGCGACTGCGGGGCCAAAGCCGGGTGCCGGTGCCGCCGGCGAGGATCAAGGCAAAAATAGATTGTTTGCTTTTGGGCATTGCCAATTCCTTGGAGTGTTTTGTTCGGCTATCAAGACGAAAGACCAATGTGTTCGTCGTTCGTCTTTCGTCATTCGTCCACCGCGTATTTTGCGGTCTCTTCACGCGCAATCACGTACTGCATCCCGCCCACTTGCCGCACCAGACCTTTGAGTTCCATCATCGTCAGCGTGCTCGACACCGTCGCGGCGGGCAGTTGCGTCTCGCGGCACAGTTCATCGACGTGAAGTGGATCGGCGGAGAGATGTTTGAGCAAAGCCGCTTCCGTTTCGTTTGCCGGCAACGCGGCGCGCACCTCTTGTTGTTCCTCGATCATCGACAAGTTGAGCTCTTCCAGAATTTCGATTGCTGAGGTTACGAGTTTGACTTCGCCGCGTTGAATCATCTTGTTCGTCCCGCGCGATTCGCGATGAAAAATATTTCCCGGCACCGCAAACGTTTCGCGTCCCTGTTCCAACGCGTACTCGATGGTGATGCGCGCGCCGGTCGATTCATCGCCTTCGACGATGAGCGTGCCCATCGATAGCCCGCTGATGATGCGATTGCGCGGCGGAAAATTCCCGGCTTCCGGCAACGTACCGAGCGGATATTCGCTGATGAGCGCGCCGTTTTCGATGATCGCTTGCGCGAGTTTTTTGTGTTCGGGGGGATAAATCACATCGACGCCGCAACCCATGACCGCCAGCGTGCGGCCGTGGTGCTCGAGGGCGGTGTGATGCGCTTCCGCGTCGATGCCGCGCGCGAGTCCGCTGACAATCGTGATGCGATTGCGCACCAAATCGGTGACGATGCTGCGCGTCGCTTCGCGTCCGTACGCGGTTGCGCGCCGCGTGCCAACAACTGCCAGCGCCCATTCGTCGTCGGGCATCATTGCGCCTTTGACGTACAGCAAAAACGGTGCGTGTGGAATTTGCTTGAGCAATCGTGGATAATTCGGATCGTCGAGCGCGACCAAAGTCACGCCGGCGCGTTCGACCTTTTCCAATTCGGCGTCGAGGTCGATTTGTTGGCGGGTTGCGAGTAGATTGTCGAGCGCGCGTTTATCCAGACCGGCGGCGGCGAGGTCAAAGTGATTGGCGCGCCACGCGGTCTCCAAATCGCCAAAGTGATCGAGGAGACGTTGCGCTTTGGCGGGACCGATGTGCGGAACGAGATTGAACGCGAGTGCGTAACGTGTGCTTGTCACGGCGATGTGAATCCATTCGTTCGATAGTTTGATCGTTGCCTAGTTTGTTAGTTCGCTCATCAAGGCAACTGTGCCTGAGAATGTAACTAGCGAACTATTCAACTATTCCATCGATGAGTTGCACAATCATCTCGCCGCGCGCAAGATCGATTTCCCGGACAATTTCCGGAATCGCGGGGATTAAGATTTCGCGCGCGCCGGCATCGACAATGTACACATCATTCGCGCGGGTGTCAAGCACATCGATAATTTTGCCGAGCGTTTGTCCGTCGGTCGTCTTGACGGTCAAGCCAATCGTTTGGAAAAGGTACACCTGATTGTCGCGCAATTTCACCGCGTCGTCGACGGCGACGGACAACAATTGTTCGCGGAGTTTGCCGGCTTGTTCCGGGGTATCGATGCCGGCGAGTTTGACGAGCGCGGTGTGGTCGTTGTGCAAATGCGCGCGTTCGACCGAAAACAATTTCGCGTCGGCGCCAACAAAAACTTGGCGGAGCGACGCGAAGCGTTTTGGAAAATCGGTGAGGATTTCAACTTTGAGTTCGCCGTGCACCCCGAAGGGTTTGAGAATTTTGCCGATGATGAGACGCGTGGGTTTGTCCATTCAAACGCGATTTGTCATTGCGAGGAACCGCGAAGCGTATGCGACGAAGCAATCCCCAAGTTACCTGAAGATTGCTTCGCTTCGCTCGCAATGACAATCCTAAACAATCTCTAGATTCACCCGTTTGCCTTCGCGCGCGGCGGCGACGCGGACGAGCGTCCGAATCGAGTTGGCAATCTTACCGCCTTTGCCGATCACGCGGCCCATATCGTTTTGCGCGACGTGCAGTTCAAGCGTGATGGCGTTCGCGTTTTCCAGCAACTCGACCTTGACTTGGCTGGGGTCGTCCACCAAATTCTTGGCGATGTATTCCACGAGGTTTTGCAAATCCATTAGAACTCCAGTTGAATAGTTTTCTAGTTTCATCGTTCAAGAGTTGCAAACTATTCAACGATGAAACTATTCAACTATTAAACTAGGACGGGGCTGGCGTCTCTGGTTTCTTTTCCGCTTCTGCCTTCGCGGCGGATTTCGATTTGCGCGCGGTGCGCGTCTTGACGTACTTGTCGCTGATGCCGGCTTGCTTGAGGATCGGACCCAGCGCATCGGTGGGGCGCGCGCCGACGCTGAGCCAGTACTTGGTGCGTTCCTCGTTCAACACGACGGTTGCCGGCTTGGTGCGCGGATCGTACTGCCCAATTTTTTCGACGATGCGACCATCGCGTTTGCTATGTTCTTCCGCGACGACGATGCGATACGAGGGTTGTTTCTTGGCGCCATACCGGGAAAGACGAATTTTGACGGACATAAAACTCCTTGTTTGCGGGCAACCGCGAGGGTTGCCCCTACGATTTTACATTCCTAAACCCGGGAAACCGGGAAAGCCGCGCGTTTTGCCACTCTTGAGTTGGTGCATCATGCGCTGCATTTGTTTGAATTGACCTAACAGTTGATTGACTTCTTGCACCGATGTGCCGCTCCCCGCCGCGATGCGTTTGCGCCGCGAGCCGTTGATAACCTCGGGGCGTTGCCGCTCTTCACGCGTCATCGAGTTGATGATCGCCTCGATGCGTTTCATTTGCTTGTCGGTCACATCGGCGGGCAAATCTTTGGTGATTTGATTCAGACCGGGAACCATCCCCAGCAATTGCGAAATCGGTCCCATCTTTTTGATCGCCTGCAGTTGTTCGAGAAAATCTTCGAAGGTGAATTGCGCCTTCATCAATTTCTCGGCGGCTTTTTGCGCCTGCGCTTGATCGATGTTCTCTTGCGCTTTTTCGATGAGCGTGAGGACGTCGCCCATCCCCAAAATGCGCGAGGCCAAACGATCCGGGTAGAACGGTTCAAGCGCATCGGTTTTTTCGCCGACGCCCAGATACTTGATCGGCACGCCGGTTACCGAGCGTACCGAAAGTGCCGCGCCGCCGCGCGCATCGCCATCAACTTTGGTGAGGATGAGCCCAGTCAATCCGACGCGCTTGTTGAATTCGTCCGCGACGCGCACCGCTTCTTGCCCGGTCATTGCGTCCACCACCAGGAGGACTTCTTGGGGTTTGGCTTTGGCTTTGACCTCTTCCAGTTCGCGCATCAACTCATCGTCAATGTGCAAACGGCCCGCGGTGTCCAGCAGGACGACGCTGTACGCGCCGTCGCTCGCGCGCTTGACCGCGTTGGCGCAAATCGTTGGCGGTGGAACGGTGGTTGGTTCTGAATGGACGGGAATATCGAGTTGCTTGCCGAGTGTTTGTAGTTGTTGAATCGCCGCCGGACGTCGCGTGTCTGCCGCGACGAGCAATGGCTTTTGCTGATGCTTGCGCAATTGCAACGCGAGTTTCACCGCGGTCGTCGTCTTGCCGGAGCCTTGCAGACCGACGAGCATGACCACGTGCGGCGGCTCGCCGGACAAATCAATTTTTGCCGGCTCGCCCAGCGTCTTGATCAACTCTTCGTTGACGATCTTGACGACCATCTGCGCGGGCGAGAGCGAGCGCATCACCTCTTCGCCGATGGCGCGTTCGCGCACGTGGGCGAGGAAATCCTTGACGACTTTGAAATTAACGTCCGCCTCAAGTAACGCAAGGCGGACCTCACGGAGCGCGGCGTCCACATCGGCTTCGGACAGTTTGCCCTTGCCGCTCAGTTTTTTGAAAACCGCGTTGAGTTTTTCGCTGAGACTATCGAACACAGTGCGCTATTTTAGCCGAGAATGCGGATTTGGTCAAACGAGCAAGTTTATACGCCATAGAGAGCATAGAGAAAAATCTCTACCTTCACCGCCGAGACGCAGACGCTTCGCGCGCGGAGAAAAGTATTAGACATTATTGGAAACCCTCTCCTCTCGCCAAGACGCAAAGATTTCTACGTAAGTTTTGCGTTCTTGGCGGCTTGGCGTGAGATTGCTTGTTTCCGATAACATCTAT
>DAOTXS010000063.1:0-19535 GCA_034435055.1 Anaerolineae bacterium
ATTGAGGATACTGAAAGCACTTGCAGCACGACCTGTCCTGATCCGGCTCGAAAGTTGCATTCGATTCGATCCGATTGAGGATACTGAAAGATGCGAACCTAGCGGCGGAGATTGAGGAAAAATACCCGTTGCATTCGATTCGATCCGATTGAGGATACTGAAAGATAACCTGACCCTGGACGATGAATGGTTCTGTAATAGTTGCATTCGATTCGATCCGATTGAGGATACTGAAAGCGAATGTGTCTCCGTCCAACGCGCACACGTTGAACAGGTTGCATTCGATTCGATCCGATTGAGGATACTGAAAGTCGCACTCTTGTATATATGCCGATAGTACTTTACAGAGTTGCATTCGATTCGATCCGATTGAGGATACTGAAAGCCAAGTTGTCGAGCCGTGATAACATGTTTTCATCTTGGTTGCATTCGATTCGATCCGATTGAGGATACTGAAAGGGTATCACGTGGGGCGTCAAGAGCATTGACGCGCGGTTGCATTCGATTCGATCCGATTGAGAATACTGAAAGCACGCGGTTTTGACCGTGAGCGAGTAGACGTTTTCGGTTGCATTCGATTCGATCCGATTGAGGATACTGAAAGTCGACAACGGTTCTTTCCACACAGGGCTCGAGGGGTTGCATTCGATTCGATCCGATTGAGGATACTGAAAGTTGATCGCATCCCAACCCAAGAACAGGTTGAAAAAAGGTTGCATTCGATTCGATCCGATTGAGGATACTGAAAGTGTCGAGTTTAACCGCAGTGCGGAGAAGATGTTTCTGTTGCATTCGATTCGATCCGATTGAGGATACTGAAAGTTAATGTTGCCATCTATGCTCACTTTGCGTGGTATGTATTTTGCATTCGATTCGATCCGATTGAGGATACTGAAAGGCCGGCGTGGCGATCACGCGTTTGGGAGTTGCACGTCGTTGCATTCGATTCGATCCGATTGAGGATACTGAAAGTTGGGGGAAACTTTCATATTCACCAGACGCGGCGGCGTTGCATTCGATTCGATCCGATTGAGGATACTGAAAGGTAAAACCACGACTAGATTAAGGTAGTTGACATTGAGTTGCATTCGATTCGATCCGATTGAGGATACTGAAAGGTACTGTGAAATCACAGTACTGGCTACGACTCTGCGGTTGCATTCGATTCGATCCGATTGAGGATACTGAAAGAGCAATGGGAAGCCGCGTCGTTCAAGTACTACGGACGTTGCATTCGATTCGATCCGATTGAGGATACTGAAAGACCATTACACCAAGTCGCACGGCAACCTTTACCCCCGGTTGCATTCGATTCGATCCGATTGAGGATACTGAAAGATTGCATATCCAAACGCGAAAGATTAGCAAATCATGTTGCATTCGATTCGATCCGATTGAGGATACTGAAAGAAACGAGAATATCGCTTTGAGAAAAAGCGGCGATGGGTTGCATTCGATTCGATCCGATTGAGGATACTGAAAGCTTTTTGATATAATCGTCGATGCCGTCGCGTACTGGTTGCATTCGATTCGATCCGATTGAGGATACTGAAAGTAATCCACCGGGTCTTCTCCCAAGAGATTGCTTGCGTTGCATTCGATTCGATCCGATTGAGGATACTGAAAGAGAGAATATCGTACGTCGGTTTGGGCGGTTGCTGAGTTGCATTCGATTCGATCCGATTGAGGATACTGAAAGATACCAGGATTAGCCCAGGGATTATTATCCCACCCGGTTGCATTCGATTCGATCCGATTGAGGATACTGAAAGGACATCGATCCTGCGCCTGACCCTGGTTCTCTGCCGTTGCATTCGATTCGATCCGATTGAGGATACTGAAAGCGAAATTAGTTTCGCCGAAGGGAATGCCGGCGAGTCGGTTGCCGACGGTGTTGCATTTCCGCGTGGATGAAAACACCTTCGCGCAGATCGACCGCGCGACGCGAAAGGAGAAACATCGGGAAGTAAAAGCGCAAATTGAATGCCCCCTGCAATTCAACCATACTTCCCATTAAAGCTGAAATGGAGTAAAATAGAGATATGAATGAAAACCCCCTTGGCGGCGCAGTACTCTTTGAAGTTCAAACCCCGCTTGGTTTTCGAGTGCGCGTTACCCGAGCCTACTGGGAGTTAATCATCACGGTGAAACATCCAGTGATGGCGGGACGTGAAGCTGATGTTCAAGAAACGTTGGAAGCGCCAGACGAAATTCGAGTCAGTAAGCGAAACGCGAATGTGTTTCTGTTTTACAAACCTGAGCGGATTGGTCGCTGGGTATGTGCGGCAACCAAGCGGCTCGACGGCGATGGTTTTTTGGTAACGACGTATCCAACGGACGCGATCAAAGAGGGAGTACGGATATGGCCCAAGTAAAAGTGTATTACGATCAGGTGGGTAACTCGCTGACCGTGTGGTTTGGTGAACCCCAACAAGAATATGTGTGTGAAGAAACGGGTGAAGAAGTAATTTTGATGAAGGACAAAACCGGTCAAGTCATCGGTTTTGAGAAATTGAACTTCATCCTGCCCAAGCCTTCACACCTGCAAGTCGCGTTTGAGACCGTAGCGGTCTGATGCCGCCATCCATTGACCAGTGCGGTCAGTGGTCGATAAGGCAAAAAACAATCGTAACTCTTTGGTCTCTCAACAACTGAAAACCTTTGGGCTACCGAAAAACAGGTAGCCCAACGATCTACAGTGTACGTTTCAAGATTGGCGCTCAACCCAAAGGTCGTCAGTTCGAATCTGACCCCCGCTACTCAACAAGCAACCGCTGGCTTTGCGCCAGCGGTTTTCGTATGCGTGTAAATTCGTGCGATGCGCGGATTAATTTCCCAATCCTTTTGACATCGCTTGCAAATGCGCCGGCGAACTGCCGCAACACCCACCGATAATTCTGGCACCCGCATTTTTCATCTCGATGGCGTACTTTGCCATTTCGTCTGGTCCGGCGCGATACACAACCTTGCCATCCTCGCCGATTTCCGGTTTGCCGGCATTCGATTTGCTGACGAGAATCGCCTCCGGACGCACAGCGTGCATCTTCTTGATAACCTCGAGCATTTCATCGGGACCGTTGCCGCAATTGCCACCGGTCGCCACGACGCCCCATTCCATAATCGTCTTGACGGCAACTTCCGGCGTGACCCCCATCATTGTTCGACCTTTTGTATCGAACGTCATCGTCGCCACAATCGGAATGTCTTTTGAAATTCGCCGCACGCCTTCAATCGCCGCGCGCACTTCTTCCAAGTCCGCCATCGTTTCAATCCAAATCAAATCGACGCCGCCGGCAAGCAAACCTTCCGCTTGTTCGGCGAACGCGTTCACCGCATCGTCAAAATCGAGTGTGCCAACCGGCTGTAAGATTTCGCCGCTCGGTCCGATATCGCCGGCAACCAGCGCGGTTCCGCCCGCCGCATCGACTTCCATGCGTGCGATTTCTGCGCCGGCGCGATTCAATTCTTTCACGCGTGATTCTAACCCGTGCATTCCTAATCGATAGCGCGTCCCGCCGAAGGTGTTCGTCAAAATAATTTGCGACCCGGCTTGCAAGTACGCACGTTGCACCGCGCGCACGCGGTCGGGATGATCGACGTTCCACAATTCCGGCGGCGCGCCGGCTTCAAGACCGGCGGCGAACAGCATCGTGCCCATCGCACCATCGGCGAGGAGGGTGGGAGAGTTGGCAAGTAAATCGGTTAAGCGAGTCATTGGCACCTCGATTCTTTCACCGCCGAGCACGCGGAGATCGCAGATTTTTTAAATTAAAAAATTCTCTGCGTTCTTTGCGTTCCCTGCGGTGAGAATTTTTCATTTTGACAACGAGTTCGGTTGTGTGTTATTCTGCGCCCGTTGCGACGCAGACAGATTATCGCAATGTACAACTCTTGTCAAACGAGGAATTGAATGGAAACCACACTGCATTCAAAAACGAAAACCGTCGTCATCGGTCCCGGACATCCGTTCGTGATGATCGGCGAACGCATCAATCCGACCGGGCGCAAAAAGTTGGGCGAGGAAATGGCGGCGGGCGATTATTCGCGCGTGCGCCGCGATGCCGAAGCGCAGGTCGCCGCCGGCGCGCAAATGCTCGATGTGAACGCCGGCTATCCGCTGGGCGATGAAGTGGCGATGCTCGCCGAAGCCGTGCGTCAAGTGATGTCGGTTACCGATGTGCCACTCTGTTTTGATTCGTCGATTGTCGAAGCACTCGAAGCCGCGCTCGCGGTCTATCCCGGCAAAGCGTTGATCAACTCGGTAACCGGCGAAGAGGAACGCCTCGACCGGATTTTGCCGCTCGTGAAAAAATACGATGCCGCCGTCATTGGGATGGCCAATGACGAAACCGGCATTTCGAATGACCCGGAAGTGCGGCTCGCCGTCGCGCAAAAAATTGTGGAACGCGCGCGCGACTATAACATCCCCATCGAAAATATCATCATCGATCCGTTGTGTCTCACGGTTTCGGCGGACACCGAAGCGGCAAAGAATACGTTGCGCGCGATGGAATTGATTCGACGCGAACTCGGCGTGAATATGTCGCTCGGTGCCAGCAACATTTCATTTGGGATTCCGGATCGCTCGCCGGTCAACGCGGCGTTTCTGGCGATGGGTATGTGGTGCGGACTCACCTGCTCGATCACCGATCCAACCAACCCGGTGATTCGTCAAGCCGTTCTCGCCGGCGATTTGTTGATGGGGAACGATCCGTACGCATCCACCTGGATCGCGCAATATCGCGAACGCCAAAAGGCGTTGCCAAAACCGTAATGAGGAATGTCATTGCGAGCGGAGCGAAGCAATCTCTCAACTTGCTCGAACAATCTATTTTGATTTTGTTTACCGAGTTGACCATCAAGGCGATTTGACAGATTGCTTCGTCGCTGATCCCTCGCTTCGCTCGGGACGCTCCTCGCAATGACATCCGTGATTAACTTTGAAATATTCAGTTACCTTTCAACCACAAAACACTACCACCCACACACCGGAAGGCACGACCGTTTTCAACGCGGCAAACTGGCTCGGCATTGCGATTGATTCAACGTGCGGCGGGCGTGGCACGTGCGGCAAGTGCAAAGTGCAAATGCAAACCGGCGCGCTCGCGCCCACCGAAGCTGACCGGAAATTTTTAACGCAAGTCGAACTCGACGCGGGCTGGCGATTGTCGTGCCGCGCGCTCGTTCATTCCAATTGCTGGGTCGATGTGCCACGGATGATGACCTCGCCCAAAGCCGCGCTCCTAGGTTACGGTCGCCACGTCGCACTCGATCCAAACGTCCACAAAGTATTTCTCCAACTCGCCGAACCAACACTGGAAGATCAACGCGCCGACATTCAGCGCGTCAACGAGGCGTTGGACAAAGCCGGGTTTCAAGCGCGCGCCACGCTTTCGGTTTTGCAAGCGTTGCCGAAAACATTGCGCGCCAACAATTATCGAGCGACGGCAGTTATCGTCGGCGATGAGTTGATCGCGATTGAACCGGGCGATACAACCGGCGAAATGTACGGACTAGCAATCGACATTGGCACGACGACCGTCGTGGTTGCCATCGTCAACTTGAACACGAGCGCGGTTGCCGCCGTCAAGTCGGCGTTGAATGGGCAAGCCCCATTCGGCGCGGACGTGATTTCGCGCATCAGTTACACGATGATGGAACCGGACGGATTGCAAACTCTGCAATCACGCATCGTCGAGACGATCAATATGCTAATCGATGAACAACTGACCACGTCCGGCGTCGCGCGCGAAAACGTGTACGAAATTGTTGCAGTCGGCAATGCGACGATGTTGCATTTGTTGTTCGGCATCGATCCGGAGCCGATTGCGCAATACCCATTCATTCCCGGCATCGAAGAATCGATGACGCTCCCGGCGGCGAGCATCGGTTTGCACGCGCATCCCGAAGCGCGCTTAACGACCTTACCCCATCTCGGCGCGTACGTTGGCGCGGACATCGTCGCCGGCGTGCTTGCCACCGGCCTCACGCGCAACAAGGACAACAAGATTCGACTTTACATCGACGTGGGTACGAATGGTGAAATCGTTCTGGGTTCATCGCACATAACACTCTCGACTGCCGCGCCGGCGGGTCCGGCATTTGAAGGCGCGCAAATCAAATGCGGGATGCGCGCAAGCGACGGCGCCATCGAGAGTGTGCAAATCGATGAGGACGTGCGACTGCAAACGATTGGTAACGCCGCGCCGATTGGCATTTGCGGCTCCGGCTTGGTCGATGCAGTCGCCGAACTGGTCAAGTGCGGCGCAGTCGATTCTACCGGACGGATGTTGAGCGCAGACGACGTGCGCGGAAAAATTCCGGACGCGATTGCAAATCGATTGATCGATATGAATGGCGTGCGCGCGTTTTTGTTGAGCACGCCGGCTGAAAATATCGTGCTGACACAACAAGATGTGCGCGCGTTGCAGTTTGCCAAAGCCGCGATTGCCGGCGGCTTTCGCGTGTTGATGCAAAAGTTGAACCTCGCGGACGAAGATTTGCACGAGGTCTTGCTCGCCGGTTCGTTTGGGTCGTACATCAACCCGGCGAGCGCGCGCGCGATTGGCTTGGTGCCGTGGATTCCGGTCAAGCAAATTGTCGCGGTGGGCAATGCCGCCGGCGAAGGCGCAAAGATCGCGCTCCTCTCCTTCCGCGAGCGCGAAGCGGCAAAGCGGTTCAAAGAATTTATCGAGTACGTTGAACTCTCCGCCGACCCGACGTTCAACGATATTTTCACGGAAGCATTGGCGTTTCCGACAAGTAAGAACACCGCTAGCGAATGAGCCAGCGGTGTTTTCTATCGAGTCTTTTCTTTTTCCCCGAAACCGGCTACAATCCCGGTATGTGCAGAAACATTCGCAAACTCCGCCAGCCCGACTGCGCGCCCAATCAATATCGATTCCGTACGTGAAAAAGTTGACGGAGTTGTATATCGGTTGTATGATTTGAGCGCGGAAGAAATTCGCGTGGTGGAGAGTGGACAATGAACAAACCAGTAACCAAAACACGTGTCATCAATATCTTGCGCAAGCAACTCCCACAACTGCGCGCCAAGTACGGCGTGGAAAAAATGGCGCTGTACGGTTCGTTTGCCAAGGGAACAGCGCGCAAACGGAGTGACATAGACATTCTGGTGCAACTCACGCGTCCGCTTGGTCTAGAATTCGTGCAACTCGCGTACGAACTTGAAGAATCACTCGGTAGAAAAGTGGATTTGGCAACGTTTGACGCATTTCAAGGCGGACGAATGAATTCGCGTTACGCACATATCGCTTCGGACATCGAAAGGACGTTGCTCTATGTCTAGCCGCCGCGACAACTCGATGTGATGCGGTGAATTGAAATGAAGAGACCTTCGAGGTCTGCGAGACCTCGAAGGTCTTTGGGTTCTAAACCGTTTCAGGAATTGGTATCGGTTTGCCGGTCGCTTGGCTGTAGAGCACATCCGGATCAAGGTCAACATCGTTGGGCCAAACGATGGTACCAATTTCGGGATCAACTCGGACTTGCGAAAAGTACTCGACATCTTGCAATGGCGCAAACACACCCCCGCGTCCAGCAATTTTACTTTTCAAATCTATTTCGGCGCGTACGCGATCTGCAAATGTCAATTCTAGAATATAGTCGCGCACGTGGCGCACGTGAACAATTCGCGGGAACATTTCAACCTCCCTCTACCGTAATGGTTGAATCTTGCGCGGCGCTTGATCTCGCCGCATCAGATTCCAATTCTCCATCAATTCTCTTTGATGAAGCGCCGCCCACTCAATGGTCAACGAAATCGCGCGTGACGGCAAACTACCGTTCAGAACTTGAATTGGCTCAATTCCGATCTGAGCTTCCTCGCCGCTGTAAATCGCGTGGAAATGCGGCAACGGATGATCGTCGTAATACATTTGGATTACAATTCCGAAAAAGCGGCTGATCTCCGGCATGTTCTACTTCTCTGGCAAGATTATAACACGTCCTAAAATACGACGCAACCCAACGGGACTAAATTCGCCCTCTTCAAAGAGGGCTTTTCTTTTTCCGCGATTGCAGATAAAATCGCGGTATGTGCAGAAACATTCGCAAACTCCGCCAGCCCGACCGCCCGCCTACCGATGAAGAACTGCGCGACGCCGCGTTGCAGTTCGTGCGCAAAATCAGCGGCTATCGCGTGCCGTCGCGCGTCAATCAAGCGGCGTTCGAGCAAGCCGTCGCCGACATTACCGCCGCCACGCGCACACTATTCAACAACCTTGCATTGAAAAAATAAACGCCACACAATCAATCCGCAGATTTCGCAGATTGCACAGATTTTATTTTTCTGCGAAATCTGCGCAATCTGTGGATAAATATTTTGGTAAAAGAGATACTATGAAACTTTGGGCAAGCAACCAATGCGCGGATTGGCACGCCGCGTTCGAGCGTTATGCCGACGTCATCGAAATGCAACACATCAACGGTTTGTCAGAACTTGATGCGTGGTATCGCGACGAATTGCCAACGCTGATTGCGGCACGGTCGCCCGCGTACATCACGCGCGATGAATTGGAACGCGTGACGAAATGGAAAATGAAACGCGGCGTCTGGCGCGAACGCAATCGATTGCTTGTGCAAAGCAACGCGCCCGCGCTCGTTAAAAAAATTTCGCAAGAAGCATTTGCGATGATTCCCGATCCGCGCCAGCCGGTGGATTTACTCAGCACGCTTGCCGGTGTTGGTCCCGCCACAGCGTCGGGCGTGTTGGCGTGCGTCGCGCCGGCAATGTATCCATTTTTCGATGAACTGGTTGCGGCGCAGATTCCGGATTTAGGCAAGGTTGCATTCACGGCATCGTACTATCAACGCTACGCTGCGCAATTGCGCGCACGCGCCGAACGTTTGCAGGAAAAATGCGCGCATCAAAAATGGACGGCGCACGATGTGAGTCAAGCGTTGTGGTCGGCGTCCGGCGGGAAGGTGAATCAATGAAGCGGCAAGTTTTGTTGCTCGGCAACGGCATCAACAACATCGCCAGCGAATACAAATGGCTCGATCTGGTCAACGACCTGATCGATTTCGTCGGCGCAACGAAACACATTCGCATCGCGCACAAACCCTTTCCCTTGCTCTACGAAGAAATCGTCGCGCACGCGATTAAGGAAAAACGCATCGCCGAAGCCGAGATCAAAGAATTCATCGCCGATAAGATTTCCCAGTTCCGTCCGAACGAAATTCATCAGCACATTATCGAATTGCGTTTTGAAAATTTGCTGACGACGAATTACGATTACACGCTGGAAATGGCGAGCGGCATTCCGGAAAACAAAACCCCGGCGAATGCCGGCGTGGTGAAGGAAAATCGTTACAGTTTGTTTCGCGTGGCACGGGTAAATCAAACTCGGGTCTGGCATATTCACGGCGAACGCAAAGCGCCCAATTCGATTGCGTTGGGGTACGAACATTACTCTGGCTATTTGCAATTGATGCGGAATTATGTGGTGATGGGAACAGAGAAAGCATACCAACGCTATTTCGATTCGCTGGAGCATCGCTTGAAAACAAACACGGTGCGGTACGATTCGTGGCTTGATTTCTTTTTCACGCGCGATATTTACATCGTCGGCTTGAATCTCGATTTCGTCGAGATGCACTTGTGGTGGTTGTTGAATTATCGTGCGCGGCGAACGTACGTCACACACACGTCACAAAAAAATCGCATCACGTATTTTTATCCGGCAAATTATGAGACACGCATCCGCGACAAACTCGACCTCTTTCGCGCAAGCGACGTGATCCCGCGCGCGGTCAAATTCGGTGATTGGACATCGTACTATCATCGCATCTTGGATGCAGTCGAACGAGCGAAATGAAAATCGAGCCACCCAAATTGATCGGTGGCTCGATTCCATTATTCATACAAAACCCTTTAACCGCAAAGACGAAGGACAAATCACTGATTGGATGTCATGCTGAGCGAAGCATCCAGATCAAGACTTGAATAAACAAATTTATTTGCTAGATTCTTCGTCGCTCCGCTCCTCAGAATGACATTCCTTCGCGTGACTGTGGTGAACTGCTCCACAGCCATTTGCGGCTTGGCGGTGAAATTGGGTTTTTACATCTTTGGATTTCCCGTCGCAATAAAATGCAACATCCGCTGCCACGCATCCGCCGACGCGTCGGCAAATTCTGCGTACCGCCGATCAAAGAAACTGTGCGGCGCGCCGGGATACGTGACAATTTCGTGCGCGACGCCGGCGACACCAAGTTGCTCATCAAGTTGCTTGACCTGTTCCGGCGGAATGCCTTGATCCGCGCCGCCAAAAAGTCCCAGCACCGGATAACGCGCTTTGCCGGCTTGTTCGAGTGCCGTGCCTCTTTCGCCGGGAATCGAGCGGCTCATCCCAGCGTAAAACGCGATGATGCCGGACAAGTCAAATTGTTCGGCAGAAGTATGCAACGCGAGCGTGCCACCCCGACAAAAGCCGACGATAAAAGTCTTACGCAGAGTTTTGCCTTGCGCTTTCAAATAGTCGAGCGCGGCGGCAACGTCGGAGAGAAAAGTGGGAATCGTCATCGCGGTGACGTGCGGTTGCCAATCGAATGGCTCCGCGCGCGAGGTGAGTCCGGCGGTACGTCCAAAATAATCGATGGCAAGCGCGCGAATCCCGGCTTCGGCAAAGCGTAACGCCAGGTCTTTATAAAACTGATGCAAGCCGCGAATATCGGGATAGATGAGCACCTGCGGTCCATCGGCTTGCGATGAGTACACAATGTACGCGGAAAATTTGTTGCCGTCCGCCGCCGTCAAAACAATATCGTGTCCATCCCCCGAACCGCCGGAAACCGGCGGAAGCGGCACGCGCGCGCCATCATCGTAGCACATAATCTTTTCTCCTCGCTTGAAATGCCACGAGTCTAGCACACGCGCCGAAGAACTGTCAAGCGTGTTTTCATCGCGCCGAGATGTACGTCAGTGGCGCGCGTTCAACTTTCTCAACCGGCAACACGTCGATCAATTCGTATTTGCGCGTGCCGAAACCCAGGTTCTCCGCGTACTCGGTTACACAGTACGGGTCTTTGAGCGGTCCGTGCAACCAGCGCAACGGATGACCTTCGCGCGTGTGGACTTCCATTGACGCCGGCAAATTTTCTTCGATGAGCGGCATGCGCGCAGTGGCGTCAAGCACCGCTTGATCGAGCGCGACGATGTCATCCGACCCAAACACACCGGCATCCGGCAAAATCGGCATACTCGTAAAACCAAAACAATCGCAGACCGGTGTCATATGTGTTGCCAGAACGAGATGCGTCGCTTTTTCTTTCGCAAAGGTCGATAACACGAGATCGGTAGAAATCGCGCACGCTTCCATAAACGCGTGAAAATTGACCGGATCAATTTTCAAACTGCCGGGCGGCGCGATTTGCAAACAGCGTCCGCATTGATTGCACTCTTCAAAGTGCATATGCAATTGCGTCGGATCATCCTTGTCGATGACGATGCCGTTGTGCGGGCACGCCTCCACGATGCGTTGGCGCGTTTCATCTTCCGGACACTTTTCCGCGAACCAGTATGGATCGAAATGCATTGCATCGTGCATCGCGCCGCGCGTCTCACCCACCATGCAACCGAGCGCGAGATTTTTGATGGCGCCGCCGTAACCGCAACTGGGATGACCTTTGGCATGTGCTAGATTGACCAAGAAACTCGCGTCTTGAATCATCCCCGCCATTTTCCAATCCTCGATATTTTTGAATGGTCGATGGTGCGCGTAAAAATATCTTTCGTGGACGCCGGCGGAGGGGAAGACAGGACAGCCCAGTGTTTCGGAGGAATAGCCGCGTTGTTCCGCACCTTCCGCATCCCAATGCACATCCGTGACGAAAGGTTTGCCACCGCCGTCTTTCACTGCTTGCACAACTTTGCGCACAAAAACTGGATGCACGGTTGAATATCCCAGGTTGTTGCCGGTGTGCATTTTGATTGCGACGGTTTCACCTTTCACACGATCGCGCAAATGCAAGCGGTCGAGAATCAAATCGAGTTTGGCGGGCAAAGTTTCTTTGGCGTCCAAGCGTGATTGGCGCGGCGAACCGAAAAAGACTTGGGCTGGCATTGTGTTTCCTTTCGAGTATTTTTCTCCACAGATTGCGCAGATCTCACCAAGTAATCTGTGGATGCTTTATTCCTCTTTGAAAATATCCTTCAACCCGGTTTCCCACACGTCATCGAGTGGATCGAACGAGGGTTCAACAAAGTTCGCAGTCAGTTTCTCGATGTGTTGTTTGATCGCAAATTGTGGCATCGCCGTACTCAAGGCATCGATTTTGGATGCCATCGCCTTGACGAGGTCACGGCTCTTGTGTTCTAAATCAGACAGGTCGAAGCCAAGTTTGAACATATAATCAACGCGGCGCATCACATCGTACCACGCGCGATAATCCTCTTCGACCATCAACGCTTGCAACATTGGTGAGAGTTCCGAGAAATCGTACATCGGCGCAAACGCGTACCAGCCCACGTACTCGATTTGCCGCTGATTGGCTTGCGCGGCAAAATAAGAACCGATGCTGACGCCGCCTTCGTAATTTGAAAAACGTACCGCGTACCGCGAAAGTTCGTCCTTCAGTTTGGGCAAACTGTACGTGCAGGACACTTCGCGCTCTTTGTCGTACGGCATGGGCCCGTAAACACCGCCCACTCCAACGATCCGTCGCACGTTTAATTCTTTTGCCGCGTTGAAAAACGCTTCCGCATAACGTTCGATGTTGAGCTGCGGTTCGTCGCCGAGAAAAATGTACAGCCCCTTGCGTTCATCGCCAGCAAAAAAGAGTTCATTCTTTTTCGAGCGCAACTCTCTTGGGTAACCGTCGTCCAATTTGATTTCAGGGCGCAAAAATCCCTGCGTGCCCGGAAGCTGAAAGAGATAAAACGGATCGGACGCGAGTTCGCCGATTTTACGCGCATTCATTTGTTGGATGACGTACAACGGCAACTCGGACGAGACCGCGCCAGCATCTGCCCACTGCCGCCAACCGGCAAGCAGGTACGCTTCCTCGACTACAGGTTTGTCATAGAATTTGAGCAGGTCATCCATCGCTGTTCACCTCGCACTCAGTATACAAATCACTCCCGTGAAAGTCAATTGTGCTATAATCGATGCAAACCATCCAGGAGCTTTCATCGTGAAATATGATTTTGATCGCGTGATCGACCGGCGCAATTCCGACTCGAACAAGTGGCGAACGTACGGCGAAGACATTCTGCCGATGTGGGTGGCGGATATGGATTTTCAAGCGCCCCCGCAAGTCATCGCCGCGATTCAACAACGAGCGCAACACGGCATCTTTGGTTATTTGATTCGTCCCGCTTCGTACTACGCAGCGATAATCGATTGGATGCGCGCACGGCACGGCTGGAACATCCAACGCGAATGGTTGGCGCACAGTCCCGGCGTCGTTACCGCGCTTGATCTTGCGGTACACGCGTTCACACAGCCCGGCGACAAGATCATCGTGCAGCCGCCGGTTTATTTTCCGTTCTTCACTATCGTCAGGAACAATGGGCGCCAGTTGGCGTTCAATCAACTGTGTCCCGAGAATGGTTATTATCGCATGGATTTATCCGACCTCGAACGCAAAATCGATAGCCGCACCAAAGCCGTAATGTTGTGCAGTCCGCATAATCCGGTCGGGCGTGTGTGGACGAAAGAAGAACTGACCGCGTTCGGCGAATTGTGCCTGCGCAAAAATATCTTGATCTTCTCCGACGAGATTCATTCCGATTTGATTTTGCCGGGGCACAAACATATCCCGCTTGCATCGCTGTCGCCCGAACTTGCGGCAATCACGATCACGTTGATTGCGCCGAGCAAGACGTTCAACGTACCCGGGTTGTACACCGCCGCCGCGATTATTCCCAATAATCGTTTGCATACCCAATTCAACCACCTGCTCGAAAATTTTGCGCTGAACGCGTCCAACACGTTTGGCATGGTGGCTTGGGAAGCCGCGTATCGCCACGGCGAAGATTGGCTGGAAGAATTGCTCGACTATTTGCAAGGCAATATCGATTATGCAATTCGATTTTTTCAGCAACGGATTCCCAAAATCAAAGCAACCTGCCCTGAAGGCACGTACTTGCTCTGGCTCGATTGCCGTGAACTGGGACTGGATCACGATAACTTGCGCGATCTGTTTATGAAACAAGCACAAGTCGCGCTGAACGAGGGACACACGTTTGGACCCGGCGGCGAAGGATTTATGCGAATGAACATCGGCTGTCCGCGTGCAATCTTGCAAGAAGGTTTGGAACGCATCGAACGCGCGGTAAAATCAATTTAGCCGCAGAATCACACAGATTTTTTTCTGCGAATTTCTGCGTTCTTCTGCGGCGTGAGAGTTCATGATTCCACAACTCCTCTCCGATTGGAATTGCGATTCCGCCATTGCGCCGAACATCGCCGCGCGCAAAACATTTCCCGCGCGCGTCGCGCAAACCGTCGCCTTCCCCGATGATGCGCATCCCGCGTTGGTCGAATCGCTCCGCGCACGTGGAATCGATTCGCTGTACACACATCAAGCGACGGCGTGGCAAAATGTACACGCTGGAAAACACATCGTCGTGGTGACCGGCACGGCGAGCGGCAAAACCTTGTGCTACAACTTGCCGGTGCTAGATCGTTTATTGCGCGACGACCAAGCGCGCGCGTTGTACCTTTTTCCGACCAAAGCACTCGCGCAAGACCAAGTCTCAAATCTAACCGGAGACCAACGACGAAGGACGAAGGACGAACACTCGACTACTTTCGTCTTTGGTCGTTCGTCTTTCATCGCAACTTACGATGGCGACACCCCGCAACACCTTCGCGCCTCCATCCGCAAATCCGCGCGTATCCTCGTCACCAATCCCGATATGGTTCACGCCGGCATTCTGCCGCACCACACGATTTGGGCAGATTTTTTTCGCAATTTGCAATTCATCGTCATCGATGAAATGCACGCATATCGCGGCGTGTTCGGTTCGCACGTTGCGAATGTGATCCGTCGCTTGAAACGCATTGCCAAGTTTTACGGCGCATCGCCGCAATTCATTCTCACCTCCGCGACAATTGCAAATCCGGTTGAACTTGCGGAGCGACTCATCGAAGAAAACATCACGCTGGTCGATAACGACGGCGCGGCGAAAGGCGAAAAGCAATTTGTCATTTACAATCCGCCGGTTGTCGAGCAGAAACTGGGTCTGCGCCGCAGTGCGATGCTCGAAAGCGTACGACTGACGCAAGAGTTGTTGCAACGCGACGTGCAAACAATTGTCTTTGCGCGCGCGCGTCGCACCGTTGAACTCATGCTCAAGTATCTGGGCAACGCCACGGCGATTCGCGGTTACCGCAGTGGGTATTTGCCAACCGAACGCCGCGAAATCGAAAAAGGATTGCGCGATGGAACCGTGCGCGCGGTCGTCGCGACGAATGCGCTCGAACTCGGCATCGACATCGGCGGGATAGGCGCGGCGGTTCTCGTCGGTTATCCTGGGACGATTGCGGCGACGATGCAACAAGCCGGACGCGCGGGTCGTGGCGATGACGCATCGCTCGCGGTGCTCGTCGCATCCGCCGATCCACTGGATCAATTTCTCGCGCGGCATCCCGATTTCATCTTCGGTCGCTCACCGGAACGCGCGCTCATCAATCCCGATAATCTATTGATTCTCCTCGCGCATTTGCGTTGCGCCGCGTTCGAGTTGCCGTTTCGTCAAGGTGAAAATTTGGGGCGCGTCGATGCCGCGCGCGTCGCCGAGTTTCTGCAATTTCTTGTCGAATCGCAGGTCATTCATCAATCGGGCGAAAAATATTTTTGGATGTCGGAACAATATCCGGCAGATGCGATTTCTCTGCGGAGCGCGTCGGCGCAGACGGTTGTACTGCATGTCATTGCGAGCGACCGCGAAGCGGGAGCGAAGCAATCCCCACATAGCATTGAGGGGATTGCTTCGTCGCGCGATCCTTCGACTGCGTCGCTCCGCGACTCCGCTCCGGATGCGCTCCTCGCAATGACAACACCACGCATCATCGGCAATGTCGATCTGGAGAGCGCGGATTGGATGGTGCATCCCGACGCAATTTATTTGCACGAAGGTCAAGCGTTCATCGTGAGCGAACTCGATCTAGAACATCACGTCGCGCGGCTTGTGCCAACCGATGCCGACTATTACACCGAACCGCGCAAAGAAACGACGGTGCAGTTGCTCGATCGATTTGCGCATGCCGAGGCACGCGGCGCAACGAAAGCGCACGGTGAAATTGCGGTGACGACGCAAGTGACCGGCTATAAAAAGATCAAATGGTACACGCACGAAAATTTGGGCGAGGGGGTCGTCGCGCTTCCGCCCACCGAATTGCACACAACCGGTTACTGGCTTGCGGTGAACGATGACACCGTCGCGCGTTTGCGCGATGAAGGTTTGTGGTCGAACGCGCCAAACGATTACGGACCCGACTGGGACGCGATTCGTAATCGCGTGCGCGCGCGGGACAGGTTTCGTTGTCAAGGTTGCGGCGCGCCAGAAATCGGACAGCCACATCACGTTCATCACAAGATTCCCTTTCGCGCCTTCCCTTCGCGCGAGCAAGCGAATCAACTCGATAACCTCGTAACACTTTGTCCCGCGTGTCATCGTCGTGCGGAACTCGCCGTGCGGATTCGCAGTGGACTTGCCGGCGTTGCGCACGTCCTGGGTCATCTCGCGCCGCTGTTTCTGATGTGCGACACCGGCGACATCGGCATTCACTCCGACCCAGAATCGCCGCTTGCCGACGGCAAACCAACAATCGTGATCTACGATCAGGTGCCGGCGGGTATCGGTTTCAGCGAGCGTTTGTTTGAACTCCACGACGATTTGCTGGCGCGCGCGCTTGAACTCGTGTCGTCGTGCGAATGCGAGGATGGTTGTCCGTCGTGCGTGGGTCCCGGCGGCGAGAATGGGTACGGGGGGAAGAAAGAGGCGCGGGCGTTGTTCATGGCGATGGTGATTGACGCGCCAAGTAATCGATGATATTCTTGCCGCACATTTTTTTCGGAGGAGGGGATTGTGAATAACTCGAATACGCGTCGTTCATCAAATATATTTGCAAGCGAATTTTTTGTTAGGCAGTCTGGTTGCCGTTCTGAGCGCATTGACGGCATGGACGGCTTATCAAGCCACCCTCGCCGGTTCAATGCAAGCCGATGCAAATGTCGAAGGGCAAAAGGTGTTGTCGTTATCCAACACCGAATTTCTGCGCGCGAATCAGGATATCATCCAAGATTATACGATGTGGGATGGGTATTTTGTCCATCAGGATACCGATCAGAAACGCGCGAACTATTATCGCGATAATTTCTCGGATGAACTCAAAGCCAGCGAAGAACGGCAAAACGGTCCCTTTGACGACGAGTATTACAAAGCGGTCTACAAGGACGCGGACGATTCATACAACGAAGCGGTGGCAAAATTCGAGGAGGCGCGCCAAGCCGGGGAGAAAGCCGACCGGTATCAATTTGTGGTCTTGATTTTTGCAGTCGGGCTGGCGCTGTCCGCGTGGGCATCAATTGCCAAAGAAGAAAACCGGTTGCGTTCGTTTTTCGCGCTGATTGCGTTGGCGACACTGATATTTGGGTTGGTTAATTTTGCGATAACCTATTTGATGTGATGGGAATTGGATGCTGAGTTAATCGGATTCAATCTTTTGTTTGTGTATGGGTTGTGGTAAAATGCACACGATGGCAACTAAAACAAAAACAAAGAAGAAAATCGTAGCAAAAGCAAAATTTCGCACCTTGAAAGAAACGCAGGCGAGCTACATCACTAAACTGTCTGTACCGCGAAAGCAGCTTGAATTGGCAACGCTCGATGAAGCAGCACGCGCTGTTAATAAAACCCCGCACAATATTCGTGATTATATTCAGCGGGGACGAATTGCCAAGTACAATCCTGAAGGAACACGAATAACTCGAGCTAATAACGGCGAACTGCGTGTCTCGCTTTATGAATTGCGCACATTCTTAACGCTTGTTGCAAAAGGCGATGAGAAACATCACCACGCCGGTTTGCATCCTGAACTGGGGTTCTACAACTTGGCAGAGCGCGAGCGTACTAAACACGTTCATCGCCTGCATCCATATTTAGGTAAGTTCATTCCACAGTTAGTTGAATGGTTTCTCGCTCGATATTTCAAGGAAGATGATGTTATTCTCGATCCGTTTATGGGCTCAGGCACAACCCTCGTGCAAGGTAACGAAATGAAGATGCACACGATCGGCATTGATATTTCGGAATTCAATTGTCGCATCGCGCGTGTCAAGACAACCAAATACGATGTCAAGAAAGCGCGTCAAGAAATTCTTGACGCAGAACGTCGGGTTACCACTTTTAGCAAATATCTTACCCACGCGCCTGATACGCAACCACAGCTTTTCCCTGACGAAAAATTAGAAAAACTCAAAGCAAGTTTGTTGAACGAGTGCGATAGTGAATATCTCAAGACGTGGTTCGCACCCCGCGCCTTACTTGAGATGCTTTACTACCGCCGTTTGATTAGTCAGTACGAATACCAAGACCTCTTGCGCGTGGTGCTCAGCCGTGCAGCTCGCTCATCGCGTCTTGTCCCGCACTATGATCTGGCAACACCCAAAGCTCCCCTGCCGGTCGGTCAAGAATACTGGTGCAAGAAACATTCACGCATGTGCAAACCCATCGAAGAATGTCTTGCCAAGATTCACGCCTATAGTGAAGATACCGCAAGGCGACTAGAACAGTTTGATCAACTCCGAAGTAATAAATCGGTCATTATCCTCCAAGGCGATTCGCGAACAATTGATTTGAAACAGGAACTCGCTCAAACCCCCTTGGCGGGTCGTCTCATTGATGGTATTTTTACTTCGCCGCCGTATGTTGGACAGATTGATTACCACGATCAACACATCTACGCCTACGAACTTTTCGGCATTCTGCGTAATGATCCGCTCGAAATCGGACCAAAGAGGAAAGGCAAATCGCGACAAGCACAGGAACAGTATGTCGAAGACATCTCAGCGGTTTTTCGCAATGTGTTGCCACTTTTAAAAGACGACGCCAAAATTTTCGTTGTGGCAAATGACCGATTCCAACTGTATCCGGAAATAGCGCGCCGCAGCGAGATGCAAATCGTTGATCAGTTTCATCGTGCGGTAACCAAACGGACGGAACAAGGTGATGACCCGTACCAAGAAACGATCTTCATGATGGTAGTAAAAGGATGATACAATGCCGTTAACAAAAACCCAAGTCAAGGAAATCGCTGAACTACTGACTCGCCAAATTCGGAAAAAACTAACCGGCCGCAAAGCAGAGCCGAATGCAATGCCGTTTCATACGCGCTTACTCGGTACGGATCGGATGGCTCTGTTTTCGTTTATCCAATCCATCAATACAACACTTGGGCAAGACGTTTTTGAAGACATTGCCGTGATTATCGCGCGTCCTCATTTTAAGCAAGCCATCAAACAGTACAAGAGATTCAATGATACAATTAGCACAGAGGCACAGC
>DAOTXS010000064.1:0-51277 GCA_034435055.1 Anaerolineae bacterium
GGGGTCGTCCGCGTCCTCGCTTGCGTTTCGGCAGTAGCGGTGCAAGCACTGCCCATTGGTCATCGGTTAGTTCATGGCGACTCATACCCCCATTTTAGGCAATTTCTCGATTTTTGAAATAGGCTCTAGACAATAACAGATCCTGCCGCGCCAAATGCATGTTGCCCAATTGCAATACCGTCTTGGATAATGCTCTTGTCGAGGGCGGAAACGTTATTGTCGAAAACGAACGTTACACCTGTCGGTGTAGCCCAAGGCGTTAGCGTGGGGGTGAGTAACGGGATGGAGGTAGTGGTTGGAGTCGCCACAGGTGGGTTTGTTGCGCTTGGTGTGGGTAATATCGTTGGCGTTGGCGGAACGGCAGTAAAAGTTGGCGCGATGATGGGTGCTGGCGGAACCGTTGTGACTGTTGGTGGAATCGGCGTCGGTGACAGCGTGTTGCACGCCGTCAAAAAAATCGCGATGAAAACAATCGTGGGCAAGTATTGATTTATTTTCGGCGAGTTCATTTGTTCTCCACTCTCGAAATTTATCGGCGGCTTGCAAGAGCGAGCTAGATCGCAGCGCGGACGATGAGCACCGCCAGTTGCGTGCGTGATAGCGTGTTGGTTTTGACGAACACGCGCGTCAGGGTGTTCTTGACCGTTTTTTCGCTGATGGCAAGTTGCCGCGCGATCTCCTTGTTGCTTGCGCCCGCCACAACGAGCATCGCAATTTGCCGTTGCCGTTGACTCAAGGGTAAATTGGCAATCATCGGATTCCTCCCGCAGACCTAGAAGGTCGCTCGTGCGGAAACCAGTCTCTCACTTGCGGATGAATGGCAAGTAGTATGAATACGGATTGCCGCCAAAGAACGTGTTCCACTGCAACGCGCCGCTCGCATTCAACTTGAGCGCGAACGCATTCGGTGCATCGCCAAACGATTGCACGGGTTCGCCCCACACGACATCGTTCACGCCTGCGAGAACTATGTTGCCTTTTGCGTCAATCGCATTGCCGTCGCCGAAATCGTCGCCCCAGCCACCGACGAACGAGAGCATTTGGATCGCGCCAGCCGAATCGAGTTTGATCGCGTAGACATCGTATCCGCTCAAGTACGCGCGCACAGGCGCGCCCCACGCCGCATCGCCGCTGCCTTTGACGTAGACGTTGCCGCTGCCACCCATGATATCCTGCTTGTCATCACCCCAAACGCGAGGAATCACAAGTGGTTCATTTTACCCTCCCTTTCGTGTGAGTTCCGTACCTTTCTGCTCAAGTACGTGTTCAAGCAAACGCGCGCTACTTTCTCTGATTCCCTGCAGTGCATCACTCACTTGTTGGACTTCGTGGATGTCTTTGGGCATAAAGTATTTTGGATGCCACGCGCCAATCTGTTGGTTCGCCGTGTCAAACGTGATGTGCGCCTGCAGAAAATCCGAAAGCGCGTCGCGAACACCTTGCATCGGTCTGACCAACAAATAGGCGATCAGACTGACGATGCCCATCCCGCCAAACAGCAACACGTAGATTTCGCGTTGTCCCGTGATGCCAAGCCAAACCGACACGGTGACCAGAGCGACCCCGACGATGAAGATGATCAAGTTCATCAGCCGCATGTCGTTGAAAGCCGTTTGCGAGGAGTGAAAGACTTGTTTCACCCTGTCATGTGCCAGGAGATCACCCCTCACCCGCGCGTCGATCTGCAAATTGATCTGCCTGAAAAATTTGACGAGTAATTCTTTTACTTCGGGCGACAGAGAACTGTAATGTTTGTAGATGTCTTGCGGACGCTCAAGCCATCGGTCTAATACTTGGTCATTTTCAAGTGCGTCTTTCAAAACGTCTGCCATTTCAATTGCCGTGTTCATCGTTTCCTCCTTCTTGATTCTTGAGACTTTCAAAGTCTCCGAGACTTTGGAAGTCTGCCGCGCCGCTCGTCATTTGCCGCAATAAATCAAGCAACGCCAGCACGTTAGCAAACGGATAATCCGTATCATCTGCAATCGAATGAAGCGTGCCGCGCAATCGGTATGGCTCGTCCGTATCCATCCAAAGTCGCAGGACAAACGTGTGAGTTGTTCGCATGAAAAAGACCCGCCGGTTGGTGGCAACCCTTTGGGTCTCATAGTAGCACAACAGACTGACGCGCGACTGACACGGGGAGAATAGTGGTGAGTGGTCAGTGGGTAGTGAGCGATTGGTACAAGGCGCGCAGTTCGGCTTGGGGAACAGTGTTCAACTCTTCGCGCAGAGTACGCTCCAACGCGCGATAGAGCCGCAGTGCGCCCGCGCGATCGTTGAATACCAAGCACGCGCGCATTCCCAACAATACGGCATCCTCTTGCCACGGATCAATCTCCAGAATGCGATGGCATAAATCGAGCGTCTCGCGCGCAAAGCCGGCTTTCATCTGCCGATGCGCGGTGATAAGCAAGGCGCGCAAATAGAGACGTTTAAGGCGTTCGCGCGGCACGGCAGACCAATCGGCGTACAAATAATCGGGAAGCAGGTCGCCGCGATACAGCGCGAGCGCGGCGTCCCACGCTTCGGCGCGGCAATGTTCTTCAAAAATTCGAAAATCAACGGTCGAACCGGGCGGCAGATGCAACGTCATCTGTTTCTCTTCGACCAGCACATAGCGCGAGGGAAACTTGTCGGGAAGTTCGGGTTCAAGTGCGTGGCGCAATGCAGAGGTCGCTTGGTGGAACAATGCTTGCGCTGCGGCAAGTGTCTTATCGCACCACAGCGCGTCGGCAATTTGCTCGAACGCGAGCGTGTGCGATGGCGCGAGTAGCAACAGCACGAGCAATTCGCCCGCGCGTCGTTTGCGAAGCGCACGCGCCTCGACTTGCCGCGTGCCTTGCCACACCTCAAACGCACCGAGCGTAACGATGCGCAGCGGGGGTGGCGGGACGCGTTGTAAATGTTCGATGCATTGTGCGCTAATCTGCGCGATGGTTGGATTGGCACTGTTAAGATGCGCGGCAATGAGCGGGTACGCCAACGCGCGATCTTGATCCAAAATATAGGCATAGCCGCCAGCCACGATATGCTTCGCCGCTTCAAGCCACGCCGATTTTGCCTCCGCGTGATTTTGCGTGTGAAGCAACGCCGCCAGCAAAAAATGCGCGCGCGCCAAATCGTACGATTGTCCGCGCGCGCTCAATTCTTGAATCGCCAAGCGCAAATCACTTTCGGCGTCGTTCGCATTGCCACGCCTCGCGCACCATGCGGCGCGCGCACGTTCGATCAACGTTCGCCCCAACATTCGCCGATTGCCCGCGCGGCTTGCCCACGCGACAGCGTCGTTCGCCCATTCGAGCGCGGCTGGCGCGTTGCCCAGCACACGATGATACTGGCTCTGCCCCATCCGAATAAAGATATTCAAAGCCGGGTCGCCAATTTGCTCCGCAATCGAACGCGCGCGCGCGAAACAAGTAGCTGCCGTCACCCAATTGCCTTCGTCCAGCGCCAGTTGCGCTCTCAACCAATCGGAGTAACCTTGGTACATTGTCGCCGCTGAAGCGACTTGCGCGAGTTGATCCAGAATAGTGTGAGCAGATTGGAGTTGACTGGTTTGCAAATAAACATACGTCATCGCGATCAGCGTTACTGCTTGCAAAGGCGAATTCAGTTCGCAGGCAATCTGATATGCTTGTTTGTACGTTGCCAATGCAAGATCGAATTGTCCGCGCATAGCATAGACACACGCCGCCAGATTGTGCAGGGCGCGAAAGCGCGAATGTTCATAGCCCATTTGCCGACAGAGGTCAGTCGCGCGTAGAAAAAAAGACTCGGCGTCATCTAACGAGCCGTTCTCAAACGCACAATTGCCGAGGACAATCAGCGCATCGGCGCGCGCACGCGACGCACCGCCCGCGTGCCGTAAAGTATCTTCGGCAGATGCGCGTGCGTCGGCATAATTTCCCACCCGATAGTACACCTCGCCTGCGCGCACCAACGCGGCGGCGATGCCTTCGGCGTCGTCCTGTGCACGCGCGTGCTCCATCGCCGCGTGCGCGCGTTCGAGCGCATCCCCCATTTGCCCGGCGCGCTCCAGGTGAACACTTTGATCAAGCAATTCGTTATAGGAGAATTTGTCGTTCACAAGCAGGATCAATCTCGCGGCGGAAGTATGTTTTTCCAACTAACGATCAACACCACGGAAACGTATGAGCAAAAAGCCGCGTCGCAACACAATACATCAAACGACGCGGCAGTGCCACACCCGGACAATTCTCCTCATTCGTCGCAAGTGGCACGATCATATTACTCACCGCTGAGAACGCAGAGGTCGCAAAGAAAAACATCGAAAAATCTCGGCGTTCTCCGCGCGCTCTGCGGTAAAATCAATCTGTATGGCGTAAGGTGAGTTACTCGATTTAGCTAGCTTGATTATACTACGACTGGGCGCGGCGTCAAGAATTTGTCATTCTTTATTCATTGCGGTATAATGTACCACATAAACGCTGGCAATGACGCCCGATGCGCGCCCGCGATGGGTTGCTATCGTGAGCGCATTTTTATTTTTTGGAGTCAACGATGATTCTACTCAACCCCCACCACCACACCCGCAAGTACCCCGACGCGCGTTCACGCGAAATGATGCTCAAGACGATTGAATTCTTTGAGCAAAAAGGCAAACGCAAAATCAAGGACGATGATCGCAACCGCACGTGGTATGCCGACCTGCTCGAATTCCAAAAGCGCGAAAAACTTTTTGCGACGTTGTTAACGCCGCCGCCGTACGGCGATAATCCCGACGCGCGTTGGGACACGTGGCGCAATTGCGAGTTCAACGAAATTCTCGCGTTCTACGGTTTGGCGTACTGGTACACGTGGCAAGTGTCGATCCTGGGTCTGGGTCCGATCTGGCAAAGCGCCAACGAATCGCTCAAGCGCAAAGCCGCACAACTCTTGCGCGACGGCGAAGTGTTTGCGTTCGGTCTTTCGGAACGATTACACGGCGCAGACATTTACTCGACCGAGATGGCACTGACGCCGCAAGCCGATGGCACTTACCGCGCGAACGGCGAAAAGTATTACATCGGCAACGGCAACATCGCGCCGATGGTTTCGACCTTTGGGAAAATCGCTGGCACCGGCGAGTACGTTTTCTTCGCCGCCGATTATCGCAACCGCAATTTCGATTTGATCCAGAACGTCTGCAACAGCCAATCGTACGTCGCCAACTTTGCCTTGCGCGATTATCCGATCACCGACGCGGACATTTTATCGCGCGGACAGGCGGCGTGGGACGCCGCGCTGAATACCGTGAACATCGGCAAGTACAATTTGGGCTGGGCGTCGATTGGCATTTGCACGCACGCGTTTTACGAAGCGCTCAATCACGCGGCGAATCGCAAATTGTACGGGATGCGCGTCACCGATTTTCCGCACGTCAAGCAAATGTTCACCGACGCGTACGCGCGGTTGGTCGCAATGAAACTGTTCGCGCTGCGCGCCGCCGATTATTTTCGTTCCGCGTCGGCGCAAGATCGACGCTATTTGCTTTACAACCCGATGGTGAAGATGAAAGTAACGACGCAAGGTGAAGAGGTCATCAACTTGCTGTGGGATGTCATCGCGGCAAAAGGATTTGAAAAAGACACGTACTTTGAAATGGCGGCGCGCGACATTCGCGCGTTACCAAAGTTGGAAGGCACCGTCCACGTCAACCTTGCGCTCATCTTGAAATTTATGCCCAACTATTTCTTCTTCCCCGGCGAGTATCCGGCAATCCCGGTTTGCGATTTTGCGCGCAACGACGATTTCTTGTTCAATCAAGGACCCGCCAAGGGTCTGGGCAAAATTCAGTTCCACGATTACAACCTTGCCTACAGCGCGTTCGATTTACCAAACGTCAACATCTTCCGCGAGCAAATCGCGGTGTTCAAAGATTTTCTGGCAATCGCGACGCCGGACGAAGCGCAACAAAAGGACACTGATTTTCTGATGGCGCTCGGTGAAATGTTTGCACTCGTCGTCTACGGGCAACTCATTCTCGAAAACGTAAAGCCCTATAACATCGACGATGACACGCTCGATCAGATTTTTGATTTTATGGTGCGCGATTTTTCAAAATTTGCCTTGCAACTCTACAGCAAATCAAGCACAACGTCCGAGCAAATGAATTACTGCTTGAATATGATTCGCAAACCCAATGTCGACAACGCGCGCTACGACCGCGTGTGGAAAAATTCGGTGCTTACACTCAACGGTGCGTACGAGATGGCACTGTAAAATCTCAAATCCAAAAAACAAAATCCCAAACTCCGATTGAATTTGGAATTTGGGATTTTTGTTTTTGATTGGGAATTTGAGTTTTGCGATTTATCCCAAACCCCATCGTTCGCGGATGCGCGCTTCAAGCGGCGAGAAAATCGCGCGGTCGATGAGGAGGCCAATGGTGATGATGACGAGCATCACCGCAAGCACCTGGCTCATATCGTTCAACTCGCGTCCGATCATCAGCAAGTGACCGAGCCCCAGCGAAACGTACAGCAATTCCGCCGCCATCAGCGACCGCCACGCAAACGACCAACCGAGCTTCATCCCGGTAATGATCGACGGCAACGCCGCCGGCAAAATCACAAGCGCGTACATTTTCCAGCCACGCGCGCCCAGATTGCGCGCGGCGCGCAAATATAATGGCGGCGTGTTCTTCACGCCGGCTTCGGTGGACAGCGTGATTGACAACAACGCGCCCATCACAACGACGAACAGTATTGCCGTCTCACTCAAACCGAACCACAACAATGCTAGCGGCAACCAGCAAATCGATGGTAGTGCTTGCAGACCCAGCACGAGCGAACCGAGTGTCTCGGCGAGATAACGCTTGCGTCCGATAGCCAGTCCCAACACGAGTCCGATGACTGCCGAGATTCCAAAGCCGATAATCAATCTCTGCATCGATGTCAGGATACCAACGATGAATGTACCATTTTGAAATCCGCGCACGAGCGTTTGCAATACATCGATGGGCGACGGGAAAATATACGGGGGCCATACACCAAGCCAGATAAACAATTGCCATACCAAAAGCAAAAGTGCGAAGAAGACGCCGCGACGCATGTTGGGTGAATTAAAGTGTGTCATCGCCGACCATCCTCTCTTCCAACTCGCGCAACATTTTCGTTTCCGTGTTTTGTTCACTGGCGATCACATCGTCGCGCAGTTCTGCCATAATCACACGCGCCAGATCAACCACCGTGTAGCTTTCAATCTGGCGCGGACGCGGCAAATCGATGGTGAAAACCTTTTTGATGCGTCCGGGTCGCGCGCTGAACACGACAACGCGATCGCCCAAGACAATCGCTTCGCGAACGTTGTGAGTAACGAACAAAATCGTCTTGCGCGTTTCCGACCAAATTGTTTGCAATTCTTCGTGCAGGATATCGCGCGTCTGCGCATCCAACGCGCCAAACGGCTCGTCCATCAACAATACATCGGGGTTGAGCGCGAGTGCGCGGGCAATGGCGACGCGCTGGCGCATTCCGCCGGAAAGTTCGTGCACAGACGCGTTTTCAAAATCTCTGAGGTGCACCATATCCAAAAATTTGCGGGCAATGATCTGGCGTTCCGGCTTGGACACGCCGATCATATTCAAACCAAATTTCACATTGTCGAAAACAGAGAGCCACGGAAACAGCGCGGCGTTTTGAAAGATCATCACGCGGTCAGTGCCGGTGTGTTGCACGATTTTTCCATCGATTCGCACCTCACCGCTCGTAGGTTTATCGAGTCCGGCAATGATGTTGAGCAATGTTGATTTGCCGCAACCGGATGGACCCAGCAAGCACACAAATTCGCCGGCTTGAATATCGAGGTTGATCGGTTCAAGCGCGTTGAGCGTACCGGCTTTACCGTGAAATGTTTTGGCGACGTTACGAATTTCGAGTTTCATAAAAACCTCTGGACGGAAGACGGAGGACCGACGATCGAACGATTTTTCCATCCTCCGTGTTCCATCGTCTGCTGTCATTAGACGTTATCCGAAACAAGGAAAATCAACCACGAAGAACACGAAGGACACTAAAATCAGAAGAAAAAATTTGTGGTTCTTTGTGACCTTCGTGGAAAATATTTATTTCAGATAACGTTTATTGTATTGGCGTCAAACCCTTTTCGTTGAGTACTTCGTTGAGCAATTTCAAATCATAGATGTTATCCAGATTCGGCAGCGTATCGCCGAGGAAACCCAGTTTGAATGCCGCTTCGGCGGAGCCAAAAAGCGAAGTGCGAATCGGATCGTAGGTGATCGTCTGCCGCGACCACGCATCGTCCAAGATTTCTGTGGGTAATGCCGCACTCGTCATACGTTCGATTTCTTTGTTCAATGTTCGTTTCGAATTTTCTGGATCGGCGTTGATGCGCTGAGTCAGATCGATATGCGCCGCCAAGAATTTCTTGACAAGGTCGGGATGTTCTTTCAAGAATTTCGTGCTGACGATAACATGCGCGACGATGAACTTACCATCGGGCCATAAATCGCGCTCGTCGAGGAAAATTTTGCCGCCGGCTTCACGCACCAAACGTGCGCCCCAGGGTTCCGGCACCCACGCCGCATCGATTTCTTTTTTGCGGAATAGAGTCAAGATATCCGGATTTGCCACCGGAATGACCTGTGTATCGCCGCCTTGCTCTTTGAGCTTGAATCCTTGTCCGTGCAACCACGCGCGGAGTGCAACATCCTGAGTATTGCCCAATTGCGGGCTAGCAATTTTCTTGCCGCGAAAATCGGCGGCGGAGTTGATGCCGGCGTCGCGCCGGACGACGAGGACCGCGCCGCCACTGGTTGCGCCGGCGATGATGCGTAACGCCGCGCCTTTCGATTTGACATAGCCATTGATCGCCGGGTTGGGTCCGATGTACGAAATATCGATTTGACCGGCGAACATCGCTTCGATGACCGAAGGTCCCGCGTTGAACAGTTTGGCATCGATTTTCACGCCATCGCCCAGCGCGCGCGCAAATGTCCCCTCCGCGACGCCGATGATGGCTTGCGCGTGTGTGATATTGGGAAAATAACCGAGACGAAGAGTTAATTGACTACCAGAACCAGATGCCGCGCAACTTGAAATGATCAAGGCAGTAAGAATCGCTAAGCAGATTTTTGGCAACATTTTGTAAAATCCGTTGACGCGCACAATCGATTGTGTTATAGTTTGCCGGGACAAGCCGGTGAACAAAAAAAGTATAACACGCTCATCGGCTCTGGTCAAAATTCATCATCGAGGAGGATTTATGCTTGAAGAATTCAAGAAATTTGTGATGCGGGGGAATGTGCTCGATCTCGCCGTCGGCGTGATTATCGGCGGCGCGTTCGGAAAAATTGTCGCGTCATTGGTTGGCGACATTCTGATGCCGGTGATCGGGCTGATTCTGGGGGGTATTGATTTTAGCGGCTTGGCGATCACCATTGGCAAAGCCGAAGTCAAGTACGGTATCTTCATTCAAACTGTAGTTGACTTTCTCATCATCGCACTGGTGATTTTCCTGATTATCAAGATGGCAAATCAGATGACCGCCAAGCCCGCGCCTGCCGCCGCGCCAACCACCAAAGAATGCGCCTTTTGCCTTTCAACAATTCCAATCAAGGCAACGCGCTGTCCCAATTGCACGTCGCAGTTGTAAAGCAAAACTTGCGAAGGCGGAAACCTTCGCAAGTTTTTTATCGAGTCGATGGCACCATCACTTTTTGAATCAAGTACACCGCGCCAATCGCAATCAATACATCGCCGATGCTAAAAATATTAGGCAAGGGCATGCCGCGCGGAATTGCAAAAATATCGCCGAGAAACCACAGCACTGTGTTCGGTCCCATCCCAATCGAATTATTCGATGTTTGACCTGGCGCTAGCGGCGGCATCCCGGCAGCTTCAAGAGCGAATGGTGATGCTGGCATAAAACCGCCGTTCAATGCAATAGTAATCGAGTTGGATAGAAAACCGAGTCCTAAAAAGATCATTCCTGGGACGCGATAGTTTATGGCTAATGCAATCATCAGCAGAAAAAGCGACAGGAGATACGCTGGTGGTGTCAAATTCTTGAGCACATCGTTGGCTTGCCAAAAATTCGAGAACACCACCACTTGGAGGAGAAAACCGCCAAGGATCAAAATCTTCCAGCGAATTTCAAGGTCCGCCATGCGCAAAAGATTACCACCGCGCAGGAGAGCAAGCACAATGGCGGCAATGAGGATCAAGAAGATGAACATTCTCGCTAACGCTTAATCATCGCGTCAAGTAATTCGTTTCGATTGCAGTATCTTTACAAAAACATCAACTACGCGCGGGTCGAATTGTGTGCCACTGCCCATCTGGAGTTCTGCGATAGCTTGTTCTTGTGTCAACGCCGGTCGATAAGGACGATCTTCGGTCATCGCTTGATACGCGTCGGCAACGGAAATGATGCGCGAGCCGAGCGGAATCTTCTCGCCTGCCAAGCCCTCAGGATATCCTTTGCCATCGTAGCGTTCATGATGATAGCGCACTAAAACTGAACCTTTCTCAAACAGCGGAAATTTGGATAGTAACATCGAACCGACCTCGGCGTGTTCCTGCGCATGCTTACGTTCTTTGGGATTCAAAGCACCGTTCTTGTACAGAACATCGTCCACCATACCCACTTTGCCAAGGTCGTGGAGCAAACCGGCTTCCGCCAAAACCTCGATTTCTTCTTGAGACAGTCCCAGCTCCTCACCCATCAATTGTGCGTATTTGGAGACCCGCTCCGAGTGATCAAAAGTATGATGGTCGCGCACATCGATCACTTGCACCAACGCACGTAGAGCATCGTGCGTCTGCTTTTGCAGTTGGACAGCAACTTGATAACTATGGCGCATAAGTAAAAACAAAAGTCCAATGAGCAAAATACTTATGGGGTTATATTGCCAGAGGATTGCCAGAATTGCCCCAAGCACAGGATTGCTGAGCTCATACCATCCAACTTGGCGGAAATTCTGCTTCAGGACATAATAAAGAGGAGATTGGGACACAAGACTGACAATAAAAGAGACTAGAATCCAGCTAATAAAAAAGGGACCAAAACCAGCCAGCAAAAAAGCTACTAAATTTTGCAAAGTTCCAAAGTAATCCGCCTGAGGCGTGTGGATTACGCCAAAGACGATTGCAGCAACTCCAAAACTATTGGTCAGTTGCGATACATTAAACGCCTTCTTGAACCAGGGGCGCTTGGCTAGTACTTCGCCTAATAGTGTTCCTAAAAATGTCCCAATGATAACTACCGCTGTCGGATAGATAAGGATTGCGGCAACTTTGACTGCGCCAGAAAGTGTGGTTTCAATTTTCTCACCAAATAGTGCAACTGGGGTGGCGTCGAGGAAAGTTATTCCTGCAGTAACAATCAGAACAGCAATCCATAGAGACAAGTTGCCGCTAATTCTGATAGCAGAAAATAAAACCGCGCCCACCGCGAGCGCGATTAGAAACAGAATATAAAAGCGCGCAGTCTGAGGCAAAGAACTCATGCGAGGATATCCGATAGCTCACGACTGCATGATACCCAATTCCAAGTCGGTGAGTGTCGATGCAGAAAAAGGTTCCGGCGAACCAGTGGAGCAAATCAGTCCGAGTTTACATCCACTTTGGATCAGCCAAGATGGCCAACACCATGCTCGCCAAGGTCGCTAACGTCAACAGAACCTGCGCGATGCGCCACTTCACTCAGACTCACTTCCTTTCCATAAGGGATTTGACCGCCAGAGGTCGGGTTCCCTTCGCTTCGCTCGTTCTCGCACAGGTTCGCCGGTTAATTACATTCTAACACAATCTTGCAAAGAAATCAAGAAAACTAGTATTCCAGTTTTGAGTTCCGCATCTTAAATTTTTGAGCAAAAAGGGCGAGATTCTGGCATCTCGCCCTTCAATGAGGGCAGGCGTGGCGCTACCTGCCCGAGTTATAGTGAGTCTGTTTAGAAGAGCAATCAAATGAACGATTTGATACACTGATGCTCCAGTCCTTGACCAACCTCCGCGTTTCCGATACAATGCAGATATGACTTTGGACGATGTTCAACGCGCGCTCGCGCAACCACGCCCAGGACGCCCCGCTCAAGTTCGTATGTCGCCGCGCCCGCGCCCCGGCGATGTCTTTCCACTCCCGCCCGAGATTCAGCCCAAAGAGGCGGGGGTTTTGATTTTGTTGTATCCGCACGAAAATCATTTGCATTTTTTCCTCACGCGCCGCACTGAAACCGTCGAAACACACAAGGGACAAATTTCGTTACCCGGCGGCTCGCAAGAAAACGGCGAATCGTTACGTGAGACAGCGGTGCGCGAAACGTCAGAAGAGCTAGGCATCCCCAGCAATTGCATTCAAGTCATCGGCGAGGCATTGACGCCGGTGTACATTCCGGTCAGCGGTTTTCGTGCCACGCCGTTCGTCGCGTTCACGCCCGCGCGCCCGAACCTCAGCGCATCGGCGCACGAAGTGGTCGAAGTAATCGAAACACCGCTGGAAACACTGATCGATGACGCGGCAATTGTCGAAGAAGAATGGGAGATTCGCGGATTCAAAGTCCGCGTGCCGTTCTTTTCGATTAACGGGCACAAGGTCTGGGGTGCAACAGCGATGATGTTGGGCGAGTTTCGAGAAATGTTGAAGCAAGCGCATCCTTGGGAGGAATAATGGAATATCGACGCTTGGGCAAAACCGGCCTCAAAGTTTCCGAACTGTGTCTCGGCACAATGAATTTTGGCTGGACAGCGGATGAGCAAAACGCGTACCAAGTTTTCGACGCGGCGTTTGCGGCAGGCATTAATTTTATCGATACGGCGGACGTTTATTCGCGATGGGTACCGGGCAATCCCGGCGGCGTCGCCGAAACGTACATCGGCAGATGGCTGAAGAGCAAGCCACGCGAGCAAATTGTTTTGGCGACCAAAGTGCGCGGGCGAATGTGGGACGGACCAAATGGCGATGGTTTGTCGCGCGTTCACATTTTCAAAGCCATCGACGATTCGCTCCGCCGCTTGCAAACCGATTACGTCGATCTGTATCAATGCCACTCGCCGGACGAATCAACGCCGCTCGAAGAAACTTTACGCGCGCTCGATGATTTGGTGCATGCCGGCAAAGTGCGTTACATCGGTTTATCCAATTACCCGGCGTGGCAAGTGGAACGATCGTTACGCCTCAGCGAACGCGAGCGACTCGCGGCGATTGTGAGTATTCAGCCGCATTACAATCTGGTTTGGCGCGCGGAGTTTGAACGCGAACTGCAACCGCTGTGCGCGCTCGAAGGCATCGGCGTGATTCCGTACTCGCCCTTGCAAGGCGGCTTTCTCACCGGCAAATATCGCAAAAATCAACCGATGCCCAAGGGCGTACGCGGTGAAGGCAACGAACGGATGACGCGGTTCGTGAACGACGACCGCAATATGAAACTGCTCGATGAAATGGAACGCCTGGGGCGCGCGCACGGCAAATCGATTACGCAAGTGGCAATTGCGTGGATGATGGCAAACCCGGTTGTAACCAGCCCAATCATTGGCGCGAACACCGTAACGCAGTTGCACGAAATTCTTGGCGTTATCGGTTTCCGTTTGAGCGCGGAAGAGAAAAAGTCGCTCGACGATTTGACGGCGTGGCAATTGCAATGACCGTTTTACTTTTGATTCGACACGCAAGTAACGACTATTTGAAAGAGAATCGCTTTGCCGGGTGGATTCCCGGGATTCACCTCAACGCACAAGGACAACGCGAAGCGGACGCGCTCGCGCGGCGGTTGCAACACATTTCGCTTCACGCGCTTTACTCCAGCCCGCTCGAACGTGCGCGCGACACGGCAAACGCAGTGGCAATGTGCCAGCACCTCGACATCAACATCGTGCCGGCTTTAGGCGACACGCGCATCGGCGAGTGGGAAGGCAAACGAATCAAAGAAGTCGAACAGACCGAAACCTGGAAACAGTTACAATCCAAGCCGGCGGGCGTCAAAATCGGCGGCGGCGAAGGCATTGATGAGGTGCAAGCGCGGATGATTGCGGCAATCGAAAAAATCGTGGCGAAACATCCCAAACAAATCGTCGCGGTGTTCTCGCACGCTGATCCAATCAAAGCCGTCGTCGCGTATTATTTGAAAATGGACCTGAACGAGTTTCAGCGTATCCTCATCAACCCAGCATCGGTAACAGTATTGTTCTTCGATGAGAATGGCGCCAAGTTATTCTGCTTGAACAACCTCGATAAACTGCCCTCGTTCAAACAGGAAGAACCGACGAACGAAAAAGAAAAGGAATCTTAATGGCAGAGCCAAACATTTTGTATGATTTGAATCCAGTTACACATATCACCGTTGGCGCAATCGGCGTGCCGGGCAAGCGCACATTCTATTTGCAGGGTCGGCAAGGAATGACGATTGTTACTTTGATCACCGAGAAAGAACAGGTCAACGCGCTTGCCAAAGGCATCGACGATTTGCTAGATCGCCTGGGGATAGAAAGTAAAACGGCACCGGTCAATCCAATCGAAATGGAATTTTCGCAACCGGTCGAGCCGCTTTTTCGAATCGGGCAACTGGGTTTGGGTTACGATGCCGAACAGAAACTGATTGTGTTGGTGGCGTACGAATTGCCAGAAGATGAAAATGTCGAAATCGTGAACGTGGTGCGCTTTTGGGCAACCGCCGAACAAATGCGCGCGGTCGCGCGACACGGCGCCGCCGTCGTTGCCGGCGGTCGTCCGATTTGTGTGTTGTGTGGGCGCCCCATCGATCCCGAGGGACATTTCTGTCCCAAGCGCAACGGACACGGCGAACGAGCAACTTTGACGTAACCGATGACAAAGGACGGAGGACGGAAGACGAACACAAAAAATTCCGTCATCGGTCTTCGGTCATCCGTCGTTTTTTAAATATGGCAAGTCATAAACAAATTTCACTTCAGGGTAACGACGCTCTCGATTTTCTGCGGAACGGAAAAATTGATGTGGAAGGTCTTGTGCCCTGGGGTTCGAATTACACTTTCATCGTCAAGATTCGCGAAGGCAGACGGGAAGGTTGGGCGGTTTATAAACCCGCGCGCGGCGAGCGACCGTTGTGGGATTTTCCGGACGGCACGCTCGCAATGCGTGAAGTTGCGGCATACATCGTCAGCGATGCGCTTGGCTGGCCCCATGTGCCGCCAACAATTCTGCGCGAAGGTCCGCAAGGTATTGGCATGTTACAGTTGTACATCGAGATGGTCGATGGACAACATTTTTTCACTTTACGCGATCAGCATCGCGACGAAATGAAACGCATCGCGGTGTTCGACGCGGTGATCAACAACACCGACCGCAAAGGTGGACACATCTTGCTCGGCGAGGATGGCAAGATTTGGTGCATCGATCATGGTGTAACATTCCACGAGTACCCCAAGCTGCGAACAGTGATCTGGGATTTCGCCGACAAACCGATTCCGCCGCAACTCATTCAAGACTTGTGCAAACTGCGTGAACAGTTGAAACGCGGTCAAGCACTTGAAGCAGCTCTGGCTAATTTGCTTGCTCCGCGCGAGATGCGGGCATTACGCGAACGAATCAATCGGTTGATCGAGACCGGCGTCTATCCGCAACCGTCAGACGATTGGCCCCCCGTGCCGTGGCCTCCGGTGTGAAAATAGATTTGACGGATTCACGAATCTGGATAAAATGCAAGTCGTACTGAACGCCCCCATCGTCTAGGGGACTAGGACGTGGCCCTTTCAAGGCCAAGACAGGGATTCGAATTCCCTTGGGGGCATAGTTGCATAAAATGAAAATAGGCGCGCAGGCGATTTAGATCGCTTGGGCGCTTTAATTTTCCGGCGCTTGCGTACAACACACCTGCGCGATCGAACCCCGTCCAAAGCAACTAGTTGGGAGTGTTACGGGCTTTGCGAGCCGCTTGTTTCACACGCCGTACGTGCGTGCGTTGACCTTTGGACAATCGTTTGGTTTGGGTCCTCCTTGTTTTGTTTGTCATGGGTGTCAACTCCTTCGGTGGATGTGCAGTTTGGGTTACCGGGTAGAAATGAAAACCGCAGATTGTTGTTAACTGTGATCGTCGAGCCACTCGAGCATCCCGCGAAGACTGCCGGTTGCGAGAGCAATACTCGTATCCGCCGCGCCATAATACAACCGAACCGTGTCGCCGTCGGGCGCAATCGTGTAGCCGCAAGGGAAGACGACGTTATCTACATCGCCGCGTACCTCGTAGGATTCTTCCGGTGCAAAGACCCACTCGTTGCCGCGTTTGAGACATTGATCCGGCGCATTCAAATCAAACAGTGCAAGTCCCAATCGATAGATCGAACCAGCAGCGGTTTGCCGGACACCGTGATAAATCACCAGCCAGCCCTGCGGCGTTTCGATGGGCGGGGGCGAGAGTCCGATTTTATTCGCATCCCACCACCCACCCAGCCGAGATTCCAACATCATTTTGTGGTTACCCCAGTATCGCAGGTCGGGCGAGTAGGAGATCCACATATGGACGCGGGGCGCGCTAACCGGACGATGGATCAACGCCCAGTTCCCACCGATGCGATGAGGCAACAATGCCGCGTCTTTATCTTCCGGCGACATGATTACGCCATACCGCTCATAGTGGTGGAAATTTTCTGTGAACGCCAGGGACACGCCCGGTCCGTCACGGGTGTAGGCGGTATAGACGACGGCATATTTTTTTAATTCGGGAACAAAGGTAATCCGCGGATCTTCAATTCCCCACAATTCTTCGGGATAGTGATCGGGATCCGGTAATAGCGTTGGCTGAGAATCAATCTGCCAACCGTCAATGCCATTAGCGGAGCGTGCCACACACAAGTGCGAAAGCCCGCGCCGATCTTCAACGCGACACAAGAGCAGGGTGGTTCCGTCAGAGAGCAACGTCGCGCCAGCGTTGAACACACTATTGATCGGATAATGCCAATCGGCTGCGGTCAAAATGGGATTGGGTTGATGACGGCGAAACAGATCGATGTGTTGATGGTTCATTGGGTTCGTTTCTCCACGATAAAAGAGTATTCTCCGCCAAACGCAGTTCGAGCAACGCTTGGAGAAAAGCAAGTGTAGATTCCGCGCCCTGGTTTTCGTTTACGCGGTCGGGATGCAGACCATCGCGACAACCCCCGGTGGTCGGATCATAGATGGGCAGGTTCAGATCGTTACGACCCAGGAACCACTCGAAGGCGCGTCGCGCTTCGTTGCGCCAACGTTTGTCGCCGGTGATGCGGTATGCTTCAAGACACGCCGAGACCATCGCTTGCGCTTCGATCGGTTGTTGATCGAAGCGCGCGCGCTCACTGCCTTGCTGATAAAACCCATTCGATCCCACCGGGACAAAGTGTCCGCCCTCGACATCTGCGCGGTGCAAATCGGCAAGCCAGCCAAGGGACTCGAGTCCGACCTCAGTCATCTCGTTATTTGGTATGGATTTGCCGCTTATCAGCAAAGCGTGCGGCAGCGCGGCGTTGCAATAGCTCAACCCATCTTCGTACCAGCGCCATTCATCGGAACGATGACTCATATATAACGTCAATAATCTGCCAGCCAATTCCTCCCGAACTTGGCTTGCTCGGCGATCGCCGGCAAAGCGTTGGAGATATTCGTGAATGCCGATGAGTGCGAACGCCCATGCGCGTGGACTAGTCGTGTCAAGAATCGCCGGCAGTGCCTGTTCAAACACTCGACCGGCGAGACTGTGGAGCGCTGGCGTGTTCGAGCGTCCCAGGACGGTTCCCAAAGCCCATAACGCACGACCGTGGCTATCATCGGAACCGTTATCTTCCATCCAATTGCGTTGGTAATCCATAAAATTACGAAAACGCCCGGTCTCGGTATTGAATGCGTACCAAATGAAAGCAAGGTAGCGTGAAGCGAATTCGTGTGCGTCAGTGTTACCCAGTTCCTCCAAAAGTACACTCACCATCAGCGCGCGCGCGTTGTCGTCGGTGGTGTACCCCTCGCGATAATTGGGCACGGTGAAAATAGCGTGTTGCAACATGCCGGTCTCATCCGTCATGTGATGCAAGTGATCGAGTTTAAGCGGCGGAAGCTCGCCCAAGTGTTTATCAAGCGCTTTCGCCGGAAAACCGGGGGGGGTGTAATGCCGACGTTCGGCACGCGCGCGTTCGAAACTATCCATATAACGATGCGCGACATTTGACCAAACCATTTCGCGCCCAAACAGATACGCGCGTTTACGCATTGCGTGCCGCTTGGATTCGTTGTCCAACAAATCGATCACTTGCTCTGCCAGTGCCGCCGGATCGCGGAAGGGAACGAGCGCGCCGCGTTCTTCGGCGAGCATCTCTTCCGCGTACCAATACGGCGTCGAAATGACTGCCTTGCCCGCGCCGAGGGTGTATGCCAATGTGCCAGACGTGATCTGCGCCGCATCGTGGTACGGCGTAATATAAATATCCGCCGCGCTGATGAACTGGACCAATTCCTCCAAACTCACAAAGCGGTTGTAAAAGATCACATGACTTTCCACGCCTTTTTCTTGTGCCAGCCATTGCAAGGACAAGCGATACGTCTCACCATCATTCCGTACGACGTGCGGATGCGTTGCGCCGAGGATGAGGTACACGACATTCGGATAACGCGCCACGATCGTCGGCAAAGCGGCGATGACGTTTTCAATGCCTTTGTTTGCGGAGAGCAAACCAAAACTGAGCAGGACGATTTTACCCTCGACGCCGAACAGGTCTTTGTGAAAGCTGGGATCGACAAATGGAACATCGGGAATGCCGTGGGGGATCAAATCGATTTTATTCGGCGATACGTGATAGACCTGTTGCAAAAATTCCGCGCCACGCTGGCTCATCACGACCAACCGATCCGACAAAGCGGCGACTTGTTCCAAAACGCGCCGTTGGTCCGGATTGGGCTCGCGCAGAATGGTGTGCAAGGTGGTCACGATCGGCATTCGCAATTCGCGTAAGAGCGCGAGAATGTGACTGCCCGCGCTTCCGCCAAAGATGCCGTACTCATGTTGCAAGCACACGAGGTCAACATTGTTGATATTTAAGAAATCGGCGGCGCGATGATACGAGTCGATATCTTTTTCGGTCAGTTCAAAGCGCACGCGCGCCGGATAAGCATACCCCGATTCAATATCGTTAACTGGCAACGCAATGCAGGTTGTTCCCGAATATTCTGTCGCAAACGATTCGCACAAATCGGTGGTGAACGTAGCAATACCGCATTGGCGCGGCAAATAATTGCCGATGAATGCAATGCGATTGATGGTTGGATTGATTGAACCATAGTCCATTACAAATATCTCCTAGGGCGTGTTTCCTGTGCATCCCACAAACATTTTGAATCTACCCTCCTGATGGCAGTGAACTTTACATCAAACACCAGACCATTCTTCGCCCGAGGAAATTTTCGCTACTCACGCTCCAACAGCGTGCCCGTTGTGCCCGAAGATGGGACTACCACTCACGTATCAAAACTATAGTGGGTAACACAAATAGCTTACCGCTCGAGCAGGATAAAAATACCTGCCGCCATGGCGAGGATCGCCATGATCACACTCAAGCCCGAGAAACTCAAACCGAGCAAGCCGATCAAGCCATAAAGGATGAGCCAGATGGCAAGCAAGAGCATCCCCCAATTGCGTGTGAAATGCATGTTGTTCATCTCCTGTATGTGAATGCAATGCCAAAATTGGCATCACCTTCAAATCGCTATGTTTTCTCGTTAATGGAGGGTGCAGACGATAATCTGTGCGAGGATGATCACACGATCATCGCCTACGCCCCGCGTCTATCCAATGCTGACCACGACTGTCGAACTACATGTTGCGCATCAGCGTAGCACTCAGTAGGAGCGCCCACCCTGCTACTACGAGCCAAAAGGCATACGTGGCGAGAGCCGCAACGACTCCCATCGATGCCAAGATCCCTAATATCCCAAGGATCAAGGCGATAATCCACATGACCTGTGATGGTGCACTGAGTTTCATTTTGTTCATCTCCTGATGTGAGAATCGCGATTCGTAATACCGTAGACGCCGTTTGTCAAAGCGTCTCGCGGTTCGAGCCGCACTATTTTTGCCGATAATCTATGAGAATTAGTTAGGAGTTTTGGCTTATAGATGTCCCTCCTCATCTAGAGTCGTTTCAGCTGGATCATTTGAGCCTTGCCGAACAACCACAATGCCTCTCGTCCAATCATAGCCGTCATCAGCGAGTTGGAATAATCACGGTCATGCCAAATTTCATTCCCTCGCGGCGGCGCCCACCCCACTTTAAATAGAGGTCGCGCGCCCGCGCTTGGTCGTCAAGCGGAACCTCCGCGAAATTCGGGCGGAAGTGAGAGACGGTTTGGGATGAATACTGCATGATGCTAGTCGTCTCACCCCGCGCATCGGTTATCAAAATCTCGCGCAGATGGCGAACATTTTTTAGATCCACAGATGTACTCCTTGGGCAAATACAGCGGCGATGATCAAAACAATTAACAGCAACTCCGCGCCGGGCTGAGTTTATTATTGTTTGATATTTTTCGTTTAGCGAGTTACTCCAACCCATGTTGGATCGCTTGTTTCTGCGCCGGTCGTCGTTCCCAGAATCGCGTTATTGACGGATGGCGACGCGTCCACCGTTGTTTGGGCTATGCCTTCGTTGAATCGCCACAAGCCGATTACGTTAGCGTCGAGCGCAAGGGATGCAGGCGGGGCAAAATTCGCCGTGTAGCGCGCGATATTCGAAATCCGCATTTCATCCAACACGCCGTTGTAGAATGGGTATCCTGCCAAGCCACCAAAACGTAACCAAGGACCCTGGGTCAACGTACCAACCGTCTTAGCCGTCGAAGCGTTGCCGTTCACAAACACGCGCGCCGATCCCGCCGAGTACGTCGCCGCAATGTGATACCATTGTCCCCCAACAAGTGCAGTCGTGTGTTGCACCGACTTCCAACCCAGATTCGTCGCCAGCCAGAAAGTTGGACGACCGTTCACCAATTCAACCGACCAGCCCACGTTGTCGTCGCCGCCGATGATAAGCAAACCGGTTTCATTGTTGATGCCTGGGCGCACCCATGCTTCAATCGTCAACGGCCCAATCGAAACAACTTGACCCGCGCTTGCCAAATCGTTCGTGCCGTCAAATTGCAAGCCACTGTTTCCACTAGGCAGAGGCGTGCTTGTCCGCGTTGCCGTCGGAGGCAACGGCGTATTTGTTGGCGGCAACGATGTATTCGTTGGCGGCAACGGCGTATTCGTTATAGGCAACGGTGTGTTCGTTTGTGGCAAGGGCGTATTCGTTGGCGGCAAGGGCGTATTCGTTGGCGGCAAGGGCGTGTTTGTCGCCGTTGGCGTCGCGACGCCAGATGTAAACGGATAGCCCACGACCCAGGTTGGATCGTCAGCACCCACTGCCGAGGTCGCGCCCAGCGTCGCGTTATTTCCCGTCACCGATGTGTCCACTGCGAGTTGTCCCGCGCCTGCATCATAATGCCACAACCCAAGCGTGTTCGCGTCCGACGCGAATGGCGCAGTGGGAACGGCAAAGGTCGCGGCGTAACGCACAACGTTTGATATTCTCACTTCATCCAGCGCACCGTTGAAGAATGGATAACCTGTTAGTCCCCCAACCGCAAGCGCGGGACCTTGGGTCAGTGTGCCAACACTCGTGGCGGTTCCCGCGTTACCGTTCACAAACACGCGCGCCGATCCCGCCGAATACGTCGCCGCGACATGATACCACTGGCCCCCAACCAGCGCGGTTGGATGTTGGATTGATTGCCAACCCTGGTTCGTTGAAAGCCAATAGGTCAAGCGTCCGTTGGTGAGTTCGAGCGACCAGCCGGTATTATCATCAGCGCCGGCAATCAAGAACGCAATCGCGTTGCTCAACGCGGGACGCACCCATGCCTCAATCGTGAGCGGTCCCGTGCCAATCATCGGATTCGCACGCGCGAGATCGTTCGTGCCGTCAAACGACAAGGCGAAATTCGTGCCGGGCACCGGCGTGTTTGCTGAGATCGGCGTCGCGGTTGGAGCTAGAGGTGTATTAGTTGGGCTTGCGCCAGAAAATGGTGTGTCAGTTGTATAGACAGGACCTGATGGAGCCGCGCCACCCGGTTTGCAGATTCCGTTACTTGGTCCACCGCTTGCACCAGAGCTATCCACTATCATTTGATCTGTACTGCACAGTCCTACAGGACCTTCATCCATGTGGTACAACGCAATGGTGTTTACGTCCGTGCCAAAGGTTGTAGACGGACGCGCAAAGTTTGCAGTATAGCGTAAGGAATTCGAAATTCGCACCTCATCGATAAATCCGTTGTAGGAAGGGTACTGTGCTCCGGCATCATGTTTTTCTGCGCCGATGACAAGGAACGGATCGCTGTTTGTACAGGAGCCATCACAATAGTTTCCGGGGACGCCATTGTCGGGATAGGCAATGTCACCATCTGGACCATCGGCTTGCGCATTCAAAACACCGTCCACGTATAACCACAGCCATCCATCTGATCTTCGGCGTTCGATGGCAATATGATGCCATTGGCTATTCAATACATTCGTCGTGCCACAAATTGTCCGGTCGCCGGTGCCATTCCCACTTACACCAAAGACAAACACACCCCCGGCAATTGAAAGACCGAACTTGCGATCCTGATTAAACCGATCACGATCAAACACGGTGTTGCCGTTGATCCAGTTGACATTGGCGCCACAACTGACAGCCGGCGCCGGGTTATCGGATGCATTCGCTTTCATCCAGAACTCGAGCGTGAAATCAGTTGCACCTAAATCCGCTGGGGGACCAGGGTTACTATTTGCGGGATCGTCAACGCGAATCTTGACACGGTCGAGGTCACGTGCGGTCACTCCGTGTCCGTAGAATCGGAGAGAATAGTCGCTACCTTGCGCTTGACTAGTGCGCACAAACAATGTCGCACTGAACAAAGCCGTCAACAGTGCCAATGGTATAAAAATCATAAGCGTACGCCGAAAGTCCATATCGAGTTTTCTCCCTATGGTTATCCATCTGTCATTGACGATGCCAATACAGACAGATAAACCGATAGTGCTATAGACGGTTATGGTTTGCTTTTGAGAAAATTGTCCTGTGAGTAGAGGAGCAGACGTTCCCTGGAATTATCCGACAGATCGTTTCTGGATTTGGGAATTGCGTTTTGGAGAATACGAGTCTGGACTTTCATCCGATCGCTCCCTTTCGTTATGTGCTTGCCAAGCATCTGGCAAACGCTGCACCCCATTGATCGCCCGGTTGATCCCTTCGTTTGCGTCTGCGAGTTGAAGCGCAATCCAAATCGCCGCCATGATCACCAAGCCAATGAAAACAAGCAGGTTCTCATCCTTTTTTGCCTCCGCCATCGCGAGTACTAGAGTCTATAGTCGTCTTCGGGTGACTCGAGTTTGCTGTCGAATTTGCCCCATGGTGAGCCGCCCGGTTTGCGATAGATAGTGCTTGAAGTTGGGGGATTAGGAGACCGGGCTTGCGCCCGATCTCCTTCTTCCTTCAAGCGCTTGCGTGCTGGCGTCTAGCAAGCATTTGAAAGATCACAATCGTCAGCAGAGAGCCGATGAAGACAGCAAGAATTCCAAATGTATGGTTACCATTTGCGGGACGGAAATTTATCTTTTTCAGGAAGAAGTCTACATCCTGCTCCGCCTTGTCTTTGGTGTAACCGTATTTTTCTTGCACCAGCCCCACTAACTGCTCGCGCTTGCCAATTATTTTGTCGAGGTCATGGTCGGCGATATGCGCCCATTGCTCTCTGACCTTACCTCGGATTTGTTTCCACTTGCCTTGCAGAACATTTCTATTTGCCATTCTGAATCCTCCTGATTGTGTGATCTTTTTATGCCACCCTTGAATCAAGTGACATTGGTGATATCATTCGTATTGCTTGACCGTTCTCACTCACGCGCCTAACAGGTCAGGGTCGCGGTTGTTGCCTAACCAACCGGGGAAGACTGATCGCGCTCGTACGTCTTCACGGTCTTGGCGCTTGGGTGGTAAAAGACCAACCAGACCAAGCGGATCACAACCGCCGCGAGCATCGCATAAACAATCATTGCAACGATTGATGTGATCTCGAGAACATTGCCGCCCATCGCCGGGTTGCCAACCAAACCCGCGAAGGGTGCAACGAAGAGGGTAGTGATGTTGTAAACAAAACTGGCGAACGCATTTTTCGAATTCGCATCGATAAACTTGAGGACGACCCGCAGTCCGATCAATCCTTCAATGACCGTGAACATGAAACCGATCAGGGCGGTAACCCATTGCAGTGTCTGGCGCTGGCCTGCGTTCACATCTTCCGTCACGATTTGGCGCTGCTCAGCACCGGGTTGTTGACTGACTCGCACGTCTTCACGACGAGCAACAGGACCAATATTTGTGGACATTTTTGCCTCCTTAAGGTTGTCCGAAAATCCGATGTTGTTTGATTCGTGGCTCTGCAAGACAGAGCCAGAGAAGAAAATAATCTTTGGTTTGTTACTCATTGGGGTACCACGCCACGGTTGGCTGGATCAACCACGACAATGCCCAATGTTGGTAATGCGTATCGCCACGGAGTATCTATCGTTATCCCGAATAGATAACCTTGCCACTGTGGATCCATGACAAGCCGCGTGATGATGACATCCATCGGTGAGTTCTCCAGCGACCACCACGTCGTGCCGCCGTCCTTGCTTTCACTGAGACCCATTGGATCCTTGACGCCGACACCTGCGCCCGGCGACGCGAGCGCGATGTACACGCGGCGCGAGTCGTGCGGGTCAACGACGATTGCTGTGATCGTCAAATTGGTCGCAGTCTGCAAACCGAACATAACATACTCCCAGGTTTCTCCGCCATCGAGACTGCGGTAAAGCCCCGTACTCACGGTGGTCAGGTAGATCAGATTTGGGTCGGCGCCGGTCGCAATCGCCAGGGGCGCATCTGGCAGACGACTGACCAGAGTCCACACGGTTCCGTGTCGCGCGTACAGATTGTTCGTTGTGATTGCATAGATTCTCGGTGCATCACCCGTGGTGACGGAAATGTCGCGCAATGCCGGGGCGAGTACACCGATGGCTTGCGCCATTGTTTGCTTGAACGATTGCTTTGCCGCCATCGCCGATTGACGCACATCATAATTCGGATCCATCACCGCAAGTTGTTCCAAGCGCGGCAGAACTTGCCACGCGTCTAACGCCACAAGCGAGTTAATGGCTTCCCGACGTACGCTCGCCACTGGATCGCGTGTCGCATCTGTCAATGCGGTAATGGCTTGAACCTCGCGGCGCAAACCTAATACTTGCGATGCGCCCGTGCGCACACCGGCGTCCATATTGTTCAAACCCAGCATTAGTGCCGGCACGACTGACGGCGAAGCATCTTTCAATGCGGTCAGAACCATATCGCGTTGTGCCGGCGGTTTGCCTTGCTTCAAAGAATCAAGTAACGTCTGAAACGCCTCAGGTGAGTTGGAAGCCGCCAGGTTTCGCGCGGTCTGTTCGAACGAGATGTTCGCGTTACCGGCGCTTGCATTTACCGGCGGCAGGTGATTGGCATTATCCAAAGGCGCGGCGGGACTGGGCGCGCGCGCTATCCACCAAGCGACCAAGAAGATCACGGCAAGCCCAAGTCCACCAAAACCCAAAATCAATTCTATTAATTTTGCCTTGGGTGTTGGCAGAATTGGCGGAATCCGTTTCAAAGGATTACGTGGTTGTACATCTGTGTGTAACATTTTTGCTCCGGGATCCTGAATCTTGATGCATTACTCAATTGGTTGGCGGACGAACTACCGAGTCGCGCGCACGTTGGATGAGTTGCTTCAACGCTGGGACAACTTTATCGAACTCGGTCGATTTGATGAAAAAGAAATCCGCGCCGGCATCGAGGCATTTTTGGCGATACTGTGGATACGGATAATTTGTCAGGATGATCACAGCTGGCGCCGGCTTTGCCTTTTTCAATCTTTGGAGTACGTCGATGCCGCTCCCATCCAGCAAGTGGATGTCCAGAAGAACGACATCCGGTTTCTGTTCGAGGATCGCATCCGTCGTCAATACCAGCGCATCGCCGGCTTCGCCAATCACTTGCACGCCTTGCACATCGGTGAGCAGTCGCTTCAACCGCTCGCGGATGACTACCGAGTCATCGACTAGAAATACTTTCATCGATTTGTCTTTCGGGTCCATTTGACCGGACAGAGTTTCACGCCAATCCGTTTGGGTGGGTGAGTAATAATTGCTGAGATCATGCTTGATCCCGGCGAATAAATTTCTGGAAATCAATCTGGGCAAAGCATGGGTTCGATGTAAACTCCAACCTCACGGTTGCCACCACCGATTTGGCGTTCGCGCAATCAAGATGATGAACGTCATATCCATGGCGATGATAAGCGTAAGAAAAATAACAGAAATGGTCGCACCAATTCCGTCAAGTAGTTGGCAAGAAATACTTGAGAGATTGAATCTGATAATTCCAATTGTGCCGAGGAACAGAATAGCAAGCGCGGCAAGGATGATCGTGAGAATTACTCTTGACTTGTACATTTCCATCTCCAACAAATATCCAAATGTACCATACAGCCGATTGACTCGCTTAGGAATCACTTGGACAAGATTGTTTTTGTCGTAAATGCAACGAACGCGTTGTCGTATTTTTGACGACAACGCGTTCGATAGATTGGCATAAAATCCGCTACGGATTGACGATCAGTGTCAGATCGCGGGCGGTAACCTGCCCGTTGAGACTGCGCGCTTCGATGCGATAGGCGAGATTGCCTGCCACCGCCGGACATTCCTGCGCCGTGCCGGCGAGCATCCCATTGTCGAGAAGGACGATACCGCCGCGGAAAATGCGGACGGAGTTGACATTTCCGCTGACATCCCACGATAATGTAGTGCATTGTTGCTTGACTACTGCGCCCGGATTTAATGTAAACACGTTAATGACCGGCGCGGTGGGTGGGGCGGGTATCGTCGGGGTCGGTGTCAGTGGCGGCAGAGCCAACACGCTAATGTCACGCTGGGCACGATTACTTCCGCCGGGTCCGTTGACCTCGATCACATAGGATACGCCGCCACTGCCGGCTGGACAATTCTGGAGCGTACCGCGAACTGGTGCGCCGTTCCAGATCGTTATGCCATTGCTTATCAACACCACCTTGGTGACATTACCCTGGACATCCCAATTTAGGTTGACGCATTGCCCCACAAAAATCTGAAGGTTGGGATCAATGGTAAAGCGTCCAATCACCGGCGCTGTGAGCGGCAAGGGCGTCACGTCAATGCGGACTAGGCGCGTCTCCACTTGATCATCGGGTTTGACCACACGCAATTCGTACACGGTTGTATTTTGCAGGTACACCTGGCGTGATCCTTGTGGGGAAACTCCGCGCTGTTCCCAGGGTTCGCCAACCACATAGAGGTAAATCGCCTTGACGTTCGTCACATTCCACGCCAAGATGACGCGTTCGCCGGCTTTGATACTCGTGCGGTCGGCAGAGAAATTAATGCCCGGCACCGGTGTTTGGGTCGGTAACGGGGTTGGCGTTGCCGGCGCTGGCACTTGAATACCGACATAGAGTCGCTGACCGAACGGGACTCCCTGCGCGTTCCGCATTTCCCACCACGCTGTATACGGACCGGGAACGACGGGGGCATACAACGACACTTGGAGATCGTACGTTTCGCCGGGTTGAATACTGCGTGCCATCTTCGTCGCGGCACCGCCCATGATCGCGGCGCTCACGTTGCCTAACGCAAAGTTCGCCGAGAAAGAGGTGTCCCATGCGCACGAGCCAGCGTTGCGAATTCGCCAACCTTTGGAGAAGGATTGACCTGGGTTCATCGTCGCCAGAACAGTCATGCTACGGTCTTCGAGGGTGAGATGTTGGACGAATGTCAAGCCGTCAATGCACGGGGGTGGCGGTGCAGGCGTTATAGTCGCTTGCGCAATCGCCGGTGTCACAGTTGGGATGATGGGCGCTGGTGCCACGCCGAGGTACTTTTCCGTGAGTTTCGTCAGCGTGCCATCCGTCTGCATCTGTGCGAGCGCCTGATTGAAGTTGTTCCGCAAACTCAACGACCCTTTACGGACTTGAATCACATAATTCTGTTTGGCAAGTCCACGTCCCACGATTTTGACACCGCCCTGCTTGACCGCATCTTCCGCAGGTAGATAGTCCATGACGATCACATCAAGACGCTTGGCGCGCAAATCATCGAGGGCTTGATCGCTCTGGCTGTACGCATAAAAATTGCTGATCGGCATTTTGCCGGTGTTCACCAGATTCGTAGTGAGCCATGTCTCGTAGACACTCCCCCGTTGCACGCCGATTTTTAGGTTTGCTATTTCATTCGCCGAGCGGATCTGGGCTAGGCTTGAATCTTGACGCGCCAGGAGAGCATCTTCACCAATATAGTAAATATTGGTAAAGTCCGCATAGCCCTCGCGTTCAGGAGTGATCGAGATAGCCGCGACAGCGGCATCGATTTGATTGAGTTGCAGTGCGCCGGTCAGTCCATCGAACGGAATGTTCACGTAACTCACTTGGAGACCGAGCCGCTGACCGAGTTCGTTCATCAGTTGAATATCAAAACCATCCCAGGTGAAATTGTCGCCGTGATAGGAAAAGGGAGGATAATCTGCAGTTGTGCCGATGGTGATTTTGCCCGCGGCTTGGATACGCCCCCAATCCCCATCGATCACAACGGGCAAGGTTGAAACCGGCGGCACCGGCGACATTACACCGAGCGAAGGCACAATCAAAGCCCCGATTAAAAGTCCGAGAATTAAAAGAGACAAAGCCAAAAGACCTGCAACGGTTAGGATAGGCATCGCCAGGGATTCTCTATTCGAGTTGGTTTTACGTTGTTCCGATTGCACAGGAGGTTCCGAACGCAGTATCATGTTCCCATCGTAAACCGCATGGCTTGGTTGTGGAGACGCTTCGCGTGACGCCTCGTGCTCAGGCGCGGCATTCGCAACCCGGGCACGCAAAATTCGCAGACGTTCTTCTAGCTCGGCTTGCCGTTCAAGAATTTTTTCCGACTTCCATATCTCAATCGACGGTCGCCCGTTCAGATCCGTAAAGTTATCCGGATTCTCAATCATCAAGTCATCGAGGGTGCTGGATAATACTTGAATCAAGTCCTCCATCTCATCCAGGGTATACAACTCAGTCGGCTTGTTCAACAGCGTGCGCACGCGACTCGACCAAGCATCGTTGCGTTCGCCATAAGCCGCATCGAAATTGCGCTCGATGGTTTCTTTGGAAATACCAAAATCATTAACCAAGTGAAACTTGGATTCTTGCATCACACACCTCAATCAGCAATACTATCGGAGGACGGATAATCCGCGCAAGTGCCAGCCGGATCGCCACAGTGGTGAAGGCGATTCTGCTTCCGAACGTATCGCCAACGCAAAGCATTGCCGGTGGACAAATTATGCGCGCAGTTCGCGTTTTATCGTATCGAACTGCTCTTTGTTGATCTCGCCCTTGGCGTAACGCGCCTTTGAAATATCTAGTGCCGAACTACCCGTTAACACCGCCGCAGGTTTCGGTTTGCGTACCAGCAACAATAAGATGATTACCACACCTGCGCCAATAATCAGCGCAAGATACGCCGGCGCGATGGGCGCGACAATTTCGCGCATCGTTACCGAATCTATTCCGAAACCGGTGTATCCCAGCATCCCTGCACTGCCGAGCCACAAAGCGGCAACGATGCCGAGAGCAATCACAAGAACTATGCCTAACGTTTTCATTTTGATCTCCTTGTAAATTTTCTAAACTCAGCATACTGCCGATCGATTGAAAAAGGAATCACTGGGAATGGTTTGGTTTTGTCGTAAAAGCAACGAACGCGCTGTCGTTAAATACGACAACGCGTTCATTGCTGTGATAGTCGCTAGCAAAAACGAGCTATTCAATCAGTTTGTGTTCGAGCGCGTAGCGTGCCAGCTCCACATTCGATTGCATCTTCATCTTTTCAAGAATCCGCATTCGGTACGTGTTCACAGTACTTATGGTCACTGAGAGCTCTTCGGCAATTTCGCTACTCTTTTTGCCGGCAGCGATCAGGCGCATCACTTGAAACTCCCGGTCGGAGAGTGTTTCGTGGGGCAGTTTGCCGCTATGCGTATCCAATTCGGTTGCCAGCTCCTCGGCGAGCGCGGCGCTGACGTACTTGCCCCCGCCGACGATCTTGCGAACGGCTTGCACCAACTCTTCGGTCGCGCTTTGCTTCGTAATATAACCCGCCGCACCGGCTTTCAAGGCGCGCACCGCAAAACGATGTTCGGGATGAAAGCTCAATACCAGCACGGGAATGTGCGGATACTTTTGATGCAGCTCTTTCAACGCGTCCAATCCGCTCTCACCCGGCATCGTAATATCCAGCAGGATAATGTTTACGACGAGTCGTTCAAGTTGCTTGAACAGTTCCACCACGTTGGTGGCTTCTCCAATGAGGGTCATATCCGGCTCGCCACTCAATGTTTTTCTCAACCCTTCACGAATCAACGCATGGTCATCAGCAATCAAAACATTAATCATTGCTATCCTCTTAATGATTGTCATTGCGAGCGGAGCGAAGCAATCCCCGCCATCGAATTGGAGATTGCTTCGTTGCGAACTACGCTCCTCGCAATGACGCTGGCATTACACCGGAATCCGCACCGTGACGACCGTTCCTTGTCCCGGTGCTCCTTGGATCACCACGTCGCCACCAAAGATATGCGCCCGCTCGCGCATACCCAGGATGCCAAACCGGTTGGTATCTGGGACTGGCGGAATTCCTTTGCCGTTATCGCGCACTTGCAAGATCAGGTGACCATCTTCTTTCCGCAGACTGACTTGTACGCGGGTCGCCTGCGCGTGGCGCGCGACATTCGTCAGCGCTTCCTGCATGATACGGAATACAGCGGTTGAACACGCCGAGTCAAGATCGATTTCGTCCAAGGCAGAAGTGAACTGACACTCGATTTTCGACCGTTCCTGAAATTCCTGCATCTGCCATTCGAGCGCGGCGAGCAGTCCCAGGTGATCCAAAACCCCGGGACGCAACTCGCGCGCGATCTGGTGCACCGACTCGATTGCCTCATCCACGAGTTTCGTCGTGGCGCCAAGTTGCTCGCGCAACACATCGGGCGATTTAATCGAATCGTTCTCGCGTACTAGGAATGCTAGGTCCATTTTGATGGCGGTCATCAATGTTCCAATCTCGTCGTGAATCTCACGGGCGATGCGGGTGCGCTCTTCCTCACGCGCCGATTGGATATGCGCGGCGAGAAGTCGCAGTTGTTGGTTAGCATTTTCGAGTTCGAGCGTGCGCTGGGCAACGCGCTGATCTAACTCTTCGTTCAAGGATTGCGCCGTGCGGTACAGCCGGGCGTTATCGACCGCTAATGCGGCGCGGCGCGCAAGGTCTTGCGCCAATGCCAGATCGGCTTGCCCATAGGAACGTCCGGATTCAGCCGAGGCGAAGGTAATCGCGCCGAAGATTCGCCCAGGCGCAACCAATGGCACGACCATCAAAGATTTCAATCCCGGGTCAGGTGAGGTTTTTTGCATCGCCGCATCAGGCGTGGATGGGGATTGCGCGACACTAAAGGGAGGCGCAAGTTCGGACTTGCCGGTCTGAATCACGTTTGGCACACTGTAAGGCACCTTCGGGTCGTCAAGGTAGCGACGTTGCAATTCGCGCACGCGTGCAACCTGGGTTGGGTCAACGTGGGTCAGCGCCAATTGGTGGATCGCGCCATCCTCCAACGTGATGTAAACCGCACACCAATCTGCGATATGCGGGACCGCAATCTGCGCGATACTCACAAGCGTCTTTTCGTAATCGAGCGAAGATGCAAGTACATCGTTCACCTCGGCGAGAAAGCGCGCCGTTTCTTCGGCGTGCTTGCGCGGGGTAATATCGCGCACGATCTTGGACACGCCAATCACATTCCCTTGCACGTCCCGCAATAGCGTTTCGCTGATCGAGACGTCAATCTGCCGACCGTCTTTGGTGACGCGAACCGCGTCGAAATGGTCAATGGATTCGCCGCGCTTTAGGCGCGCGAGGGTATTCTCAAATTCTTCCAAGCGCTCCGGCGGATAGATAAGTTGGACGGATTTGCCAACCACCTCAGCGGCAGAGTAACCGAACAGTCGCTCCGCGCCCGGATTCCAAGTCAGGATTATGCCATTCAGTGTTTTGGTGATGATGGCGTCCTCGGAGGAGTTGACGACGGCGACCAGCCGCGCAACGTCCTGTTCCGATTTTCTGCGCAGAGAATTATCGCGGGAAACCAAGACGATGATGATGAGCGCGATCAACCCGAAATTCGCAATACCAAAGACATCGATCGGTGGAACGAAAAAGTAAATGTTCGCCGCCATCGCCAACACGGCGGCGAACAAGCCGGGTTCCCAACCGCCGAAACGGGTGCTCAGCATGATCGCGACGATGAAGAGCAGATAGGGGCTACTCGTCCCCAGGGGAGTTGCCAGCGTTAGTCCAAGCGCGAGGACAGTCAGGACGAGCGCCACCCCAAAAGTTAAAAGCAATGGACGCTTGATTGGAATCATATCGCCTCTGTTACGACCAGGAAAAAATTGTCGCATATCGAGCTGGCTTTATTATACCGCAGACAAGCAAAGATGTATACCGGGCTTCAATACGAGATTCTTTGCGATTCCCGGTTCGGTCAAAAGGTAGTATGTTTGATGATAGTATGCGCTAAAATAATTTTGCCAGACATGAGATGCGCTAAGCAAGCGTAATCGGCTCCGAGCTAACCACCGCATCCAAACTCATGACCGATTTACCAAAGTGATCGAGGCGACACCGGATTTTGTAGTCACCGGGATGTAAAGAGACGCGTACTCTATTGCAACCCAGCTGTGCAAAAAATGCTTGGTATGAGCGGCGATGGGGACGCTGCCAACTCCACCTCACCGATATTTATTCGGCGCGCTGGTGCGCGACCGTTCTGGGGAAGGCATCCTTCTTGCGATTTTGGATGGCGAGTGGAGCGGTGAAGCGGCGCTTCTCACTCGGGCAGGACGCGAGGTTCCGGTATCCCAGGTAATTATCGCGCCTGCCGATGCGGACCGCCGGAGTGAATTCCTTGCGCTCATCGCGCGCGATGTAAAAGCGATGAAGCAAGCGGAAGAGTCTCTGCGGGAGAGCGAACGATTCTATCGCCGGCTCGAGGCAATGGCGAGGTCAAGCCCAGTCGTAGAGAGGATTCCAATGAAATGGAGATGAGTTGATCGAGTAACTGTTGCGCTCTGCCTAAAGCGTAACTGGACGAACACGCCGTCGTATTTAACGACAGCGTGTTCGTTGGATTTACGACAAAAAGCATCTAGTCCAAGCGATTCCTTTTTGACTTATCTGGCTGTATGCTGTGTTCACATTCGAAGCGGGCTAACCATTAAAGCATTTGGTCAACTTGATTCGAATAAAGCTATTAAAGGAGAAATAAACCATGTTATGGACCGTACTCGTCGTACTTGTGATTCTCGTGCTCGTTGGCGTTCTGCGCTAGTGGCTCAGCCGCCACTGGGGAAACCGCCCTAGCGGCGGCTAGGCACATGTCTCATCCTACCGTTCGTCGGTGGGAGTTGATTTCAAATCGATTCTGCAAAAAGGAGAACCAATCATGTTAGGAACCATTCTGCTCATCATTCTGATTCTATTGCTGGTCGGAGCATTTTCAGGCAGTCGCAGGTGGGGCTATTTCCCCAGCGGCGGTTTGGGCTTGGTAATCGTCATCGTCGTCATCCTATTGCTCGTCGGTGCGATTTGAGTTCAATTTGATACGAAAGGAGGATCAACCATGTCTCGCGCTTTAACACTATTGGTCATTGTCGTTGTCATCCTGCTGATACTTGGTAGGATTTGAGTTTGGTCCAATATTCTCGAGGATTAACCATGAACGATAACATTGCGGAAGGACGCTGGAAACGAATACGCGGCTCCGCGAAAGAGCGGCGGAGTTACCTCTCTGACAATTCCTTGGATCGCACTGAAGGCAGGTTTGAAAAGCTTGCCGGCGTATTACAAGAAAAGTATGGCTATACCCGCGAAAAAGCCGACGAGAAAATCGAACGCCACATGCGGGACTGATCAGAAACACAGCGCGTCAGCGTTACGCGCGCGGCGGATGAACAAGCGCCAGTCCATTGGCTGGTAAAAGTTCGATAATCGGATTTTGGAGGATCAACCATGAACAAGGATATTCTAGAAGGCAACTGGAAACAAATTCGCGGCAGCGCGAAAGAGTGGTGGGGCAAACTCACCGACAGCGACTTTGATCGCATCGCAGGCAAGCGCGATCAGCTCATTGGCGCGTTGCAGGAAAAATATGGCTACACGCGAGAAAAAGCCGGCGAGGAAATTGATCGCCGCTTGAAGGAATACGATCAGAAACGCACAGCAGGTCCGCGTGACGCTCACAGTGCATAAAAATGCGCCAGTCCATTGGCTGGTAATTCGTTCGGAAAAAGGAGTAGGGATATGGGAGTACTATCTTGGATCGTCGTAGGTCTGATCGCGGGCTGGCTCGCTGGTCAGGTGATGAGTGGCGGTTACGGTCTCGTCGGTGACATCATTCTCGGTATCGTCGGCGGACTCGTGGGCGGCTATCTCGCCGGCACACTGTTCGGAGTTCCGGACGCGGTGAATGGGATCAATGTCACCAGCATCCTCGTCGCGGCTGTCGGCGCAATCCTCTTAATTGCGGTTAGCCGTATGTTTGGCCGCCGCTCGTTAGCATAACAATTGAATTGTGCTCGCGGGAGACCGATTTGAAATCGGTCTCCCTACCCGGAACCGGGGCGAAACATTTGTCTCGATTCAATGGGGACAGTTGTCTTGCCCAGGTTCCACAATCCATTCTCAAGAAGGGAAATACTATGCTTCAAGCTCGTGATGTTATGACCGAATCGTTAATCGACTGCTCGCCCCAAGTCACCGTTGCCACTGCCGCCAAGTTGATGCGGGATCGCAAGACCGGTGATGTGCTTGTCACCGACGAAGGAAAACTCGTTGGGATATTGACCGACCGCGATATTGCGGTCCGCGTCACCGCCAAGGCACTCGACCCAGGTCAAGTTCTCGTGCGTGATGTGATGAGCACGCACGTGCGGACGGGCGAACCGAGCTGGGACCTCGACAAAATTGCAAAGGAAATGGGCAAACATCAGATCCGCCGTTTGCCTATCGCCGAGAACGGCGTGCCCATTGGGATGGTCTCCCTCAGCGACATTGCACTGCACAACAATCACAAATCGCATGTCGCAAAATCGCTCAAAGAGATTTCCGAGTCGCACGGAACGCATCGTCTTCACTCGGTTAAACGTGGTTTGCTATTTGCGACGCTGGGGCTAGGTCTCGTTGTCGGATCTGCCGTTGCTTTGAACTTGTTCAAGGCAGGCGGTAATCTCTGGGAACAGTTTCAAGACAGCTAAATCGGTGAGACTGCTGGAAATTGTATGAACCGGATGCGCTAAAATGATAGCGGCAGTGAATCAAACTGATTGCGTGCTTTAATATATCAAAATGAAAGCTACTCTGATTTTCAACCCAGCCGCCGGCAACCCAACGATATCTGCGGTTCAATTAGTCGAGGTGCTGGGTCATTTGCAATTGCAAAAGATTGAAACACAAGTAGTACTCGTCCAGCCGGGAATGAGTTTGAGCGCTATCGCTCGTAACGCGACTCGCGCTGGCGCGCGAATGGTGATTGTTTCCGGCGGCGATGGCACAATCGAAAACGTTGCGCTCGGACTCGTCGGGAGTAAGACGACGCTCGGGATTATTCCGACTGGCTCGCGCAACAATTTGGCGCGCAGTCTGAACATTCCGACGGACAATCTCGCCGCCGCGGTTGCGCTGTTGCGGAACGGACGTCGGCTCAAAATCGATGTGGGGCTGATCCGCCATCGTAAAACGAGTCGCGGTTTCTTGGAAGCCGGCATCATCGGTTTGGCATCGGCGTTATACTCCTCCGCCGACGACTTTCAGCACGGCGATTATGCCAAGATCACCAATTTCATTTCCACCTTGGTCGCGGCAACGCCCTCCGAAATTCGTTTGCACTTGGATCATCGGCGTAAAGAAATCGTGACGAACGCGCATCTCGTGCTCGTCGCCAATATGCCATTAATCGGCGCAAATTTTCAGATCGCGCCGGACGTAGTGTTCGATGATTGCCGGCTCGATGTGTTTGTTTATTCTGATTTAAACAAGCGCGATTTAATTGGGCAAGCGATGCAGTCGCCCGACAGCGTGCCCGATGCGCGCATCCAGCGCTATCGCGCAAAAACAATTTCGATCACGACCCACCCGGCAATGCCGGTGATGGCGGATGGCGTTTCGCTCGACGTTGGCGATGGTCTGGTAACGGTAACATTGCATCCGCACCGCTTGCGGGTGATGGCGGGGCGCGCGATTGTTGCGCTGCCTCCGCCGATCCGAGCTCCGGTTTCTGGAGCGACGGCATGAATACCAGTGCCGAAGTGCAAGCCCAAGAAAAGTTAGCACATTCCATCCGGGGGCAACGATTTTTGAACCGGCGCGCGATTTGGCGCGTAGTAGCTGTGTTGGGATTGCTCGCTGGACTTGGCTTGTTTCTCGCGTGGCTATCCCCTTTGGCGCGAAATGCGTTGATCTTCGGCTTGGTCGCGAATCAACTTTTAATTGCATTGCTGGTTGGCTTTAGTTTGATTGCGCTTTCGTTGATCTGGTCAGTTGGGCAACGGTTTGACGTGTGGGTATTCGCCGCGTTGAATCTACGCGGCTATCATTCGCGTTGGCTGGATGGCACCATGTGGTTGACAACCCAGATCGGCAATGCCGGGTTTGCGGCGTTGCTTGCGATAGGCGCATATGCGTTAGGCGACCGACAATTTGCGATTGAGTTGGTGCTGGGCACGCTGACGCTGTGGCTCTTGGTTGAGTTGACCAAAGCATTCACGGATCGCGCGCGCCCGTTCAATCTGTTGCGCGAAACCCGTGTGATTGGCTGGCGCGAGCCCGGTCTATCATTTCCGAGCGGTCATACAGCGCAGACTTGTTTCATCGCGGCGTTGTGCATCAATCATTTTCAATTATCCATCGGAATCGCGACTGGCATGTATGGCATTGGCGCTCTGGTCGCGTTTACGCGGATTTACGTCGGCGCACATTACCCCCGCGATGTGATTGCCGGGGCAATCCTGGGGCTCGTGTGGGGAATTTTGAGCGGGTCGGTTGCGCCGTATCTTTGAGCGGAAATCGTTTGGGACAGGAGCATTTGAAATGAAAGATTCAATGGGGTCGTTTTTCGGTTTCACCTTATTTTGCGTTGGGCTCCTCGCCGTCGTGATGGGCGTATGGGGAATTTTCTCGAACAACGCTGTGATCGGCGGATTTTTGGTATGCGGTGGCGGTGCGGCGGCGCTCGCTGGTGCGCACTTTGCCAGCATGGTATCGAAAGCTAGAAGCGAAATACCAGCCGTCGGCAATTACCTCTTCGCACTGTGTTTCGCCGTTTTCGCATTAATTCTCATCGTTGGGATAATGGGAATTTTCTCCAACACTCTGGCGAGTTTGTATTTGATATTCGTGGCGTCGTTCGGTGCGGCGTTTTCGGCGTGGTCGGTGGTGCGGCGCAGTCGGCTTGGATGAGTAGACCGGCTGGTAGCGTCAACCCATAACCGCCCATGTGAAAAACACTGTCCTGGCGGGGAACCGATTTTTTCAGCGTTATCTGCTGAGGCAAACCGGCTAACACCCGAGTTCGGGGATTGAGGGCGGTTGTAGCGAATCGCAATCAGTAATTTGCTTTACGTCACAAGAATTGTATATCGGAAGGATGAAATCGACGAACAAGAATGTTCTGACCAGTAAGCAACAAACCGAACTACTGATCGAGACAATTGGAAAGAATGCGTGGTTTAATGCCAACGCCGGCACCCGCGTGGATTCGTGGCCCAACCTTCAACAGTCGCCGGATGTGCTCCGCAACTATTTGCGCGGTGAATTGCTCAAACGGACCATCAAGGCACTCTGACGAATGGGCGGCATCGGAAGGCGTAACCCCCAAATGGCACTTGGCGAAATCGAATCTATACTCCAAGAAAGTCATTAAAGGCAGACCTGCAAACCGAGGTCGCATCCAGAATTGGATGCGACCTCTGCTTTTGCACGCTAAGAAAACTTGAACAGTATCACCTAAACCTCGTCACGCCAATCCGCGTAACAATGCTCGATGTTGTAAAACTTGTATTTTTCGTGCCGCCCGAATACGTTCCACCTTGATACAAATGATCTTTGATTGTGCCGGTCGAACTCCCGCCAAAGTAAACCTCGTACGTTGCACCTTTGACGAGTGCGGGTGAAGAAAACGCAATCGATTGATATTCTTTGGTCGGCGAAAAAGTTACAATGGCTTTGCCGTCCGCGCCTTGAATGTGTATCAGCGTACCCGCGCGTTGTGTCGTGTTGAGATTCAGCAACAACGCGTACTGCGTCGATGAATCATCCGGCGCTTGCGCCATCCCGGAACTGCCCACCGCAATTAGAAATCCGCCGGTCATTTTGAACGTTCGATCATAATCGACCGCGCTATTCATCCGAACTATCGGTCCGTTCACGATAACCGTGCCATTCGTCATCTCAATCGATCCGTTGATGTCCATACCATCACCGCCGGATTCGATGACGATATATCCACCGTGGATGGACAAACGATAATTACCGGCAGGCGGAAAGCCACCGCGACCGGGTGGCGCGCCGCCCGGACCTTGAGTTGCGCCAGACGCGGTCCCACCCCCGGCGCCGTTCAGACCATCGTCGCTTGAAACGATGTGAATCTCGCCGCCGTTGATGGTGATATTTTCGCTTTCAAGTCCTTCATAACTTTTAGTGATGTTGAGCGTGCCGGCATTGATCTGCAAATTTAATTCAGCGTGCATCCCATCATCGCCGGTGGCAATTCCGAAAATACCGCCGTTGATCACGATGCTGTTATTCGAATTGAGCGCGTCGTCAGCAGAATCGATAGAAAAATTTCCACCATCGATTTTCACATTCGTTGCCGCCTTGATGCCTTTGGCAGATGCATCGGTTGCGATGCGACTAGAACTGCCTCCGCCGGTTTTGAGCGTGAATTTTCCATTTGCAATTGTCATATCGGTTTGCGCTTCGATAGCATCGCCGCCGACGGTGATGTTGAACGTGCCGTTGTCGATTGAAATGAATCCTTTAGCGGCATCTTCCGCGTCATCCGATTTCAAGCCATCGCCCTGCGCCGAAATCGTGATCGCGCCATTTCGGACAACCAAATAGTCTTTGCCGCGAATTCCATCATCAACCGATTTTATCGAAAGCGTGCCGCTTGCAATGACAAGTCCATCTTTGCTGGCGATACCATCGTTGAAATTTCCTTCCACCGTGAGTGAGCCGTTGCCAAAGATCGATAGATCGCCTTTGCTGAAAATGGCGGCGTTGGGTTCATCTTCGCTGGCGGCTAACTGATAGGTCTTGGCATCCACAATTGAATTCCGCGTATTGTCTGGGAGAATGATCACAGTTTTTTCCGCGTTCACCACGTAGATCGGCGCACATGTCGAACTGCGAATCTCGGCACCGTTCAAAACTAACTGCACCAGTCCGTTGCTCGTTGTATCGACGATAATTTGTCCATCGGTGAGTGAGCCGCTGATGCTGTACGTGCCCGGCGCTGTAATGGTTGCTTTGTTCCCGGCAATCGTTGCGCCGCTTCCGCTCGCGGTGATGGAATTTCCTTGCAATGTGATGCGAACTGCTTGCGCCGGATTCCACGCATAATCCTTTGCGTCGTCGTGCGTTTTGCGATTCGCAACTACCGTCGTGGCAGCCGGATTCGTTGTGGTCTTTGTCGTGGCAGTCGCAGCGACAGTGGGAATGGTTGCTATCTTCGTCGCCGTTGGTTGAATGCTCGCGCGGCTCACAGCCGGAACGTTCGCGGGCAATCCCGGGGTCGGGCTGGTTGCGCAAGCAACAAGCGCAGACAGCAGAAACACGAACGCCATTAGCGATAATATTTTTTTCGTGCTCATTCTTTTCTCCTTGGATAGTCTAACACCATTATCCAAAATCACGATGATCCGCGAAGCGCGCGAATCTCCGCCAATATTTTTTCTTGTGCGCACGATTCGCATAATGCGCGGATACAAAGGGTGGGTCAAAACAGCGTTTATCAAGAATCTCTCTAAGGTATCCCCAACGCGCCAAGCAAACCGGCAATTTCATTTTGGGCAAAATAAATCATCACTCGCTCGTTGTTCGGCACGGTGTAGGCAACGATCCGTTGATCGCCCAACCCAAGAATCAAGGTAAGCGTTAACAAAATCAAAAGAACGATTAAAGAATAATTTCGCTTGAGGGTCAGATTCATCGTTCGCTCCAGGGTTACAGGTCGGTGCTATTGTAGCCCGCGATTAACGTGACGCGATTGTTGTTGTTCAGCTTCTTGATCTCGGAAATAAATTCTTCGATCTTGCCTTGTTTTTTCATGCCCACGCTGTAGACCAATTCAATAAGCGTGCCATTTTGAATCGAATCGACGCTGATCAATTCCGAATGGCTGGTGTACTTGAGGAAGAGTTTATCGAAGAGCGCGTTAAACTCGACCGTGTTGGGCAATTGGATTTTGAGAATGTGACTAACCATTCGCCGAGCATACCAATCGAAGCGCGTCATAATCAGAACAAGCAAACTAATCACGATGACCGTAATCACGGCGAGCAAATAGAACCTGGTACCAATTGCCATACCAACGGCAATTGTGAAAAAGATAAAACCCACATCTCGCGTCTCTTTGACAGCGTTTCGGAAACGCACAATCGACAGTGAACCGACCAACGCAAACGCGCGCGCAATGTCGGAACCGATGACGAGCATCACAACCGCCACGACCATTCCGATCAACACCAACGTGTGCACAAAACTTTGCGTGTACGACGCGCCGCGATGCGTGATTTGATACACCCAGCCGATTGCCGCACACAAGCCAAAACTCAATAGCAAAACGATCACAATGTCGGCGACGGAAAAGGTGCCGGTCAAATCTTGATTCATCGGATTACCTTCAAAATAAAAATTAACGGGGCTTACACCAGCGGAAAACGCCAAGCCGGCGCCGCTAAACCCTGAGCCCGCTCGATACTTCGACAGTATTTGCTGATGCGCACCAGATTCAAATTATGCGCGGCGATCAATTCGGTGAGCCAGTACGAGATTCGTTCATTGACCTTGATCTCGACGACTGTCCAGCCGGCTGGGAATAAAGGTAATCCATCCAGGGGTTCGTGCAGTTCCAAGCGATGGGCTTGATAGCTCAAATCATTATCAAACGTGACGCGCAAACCCACATCAAACTCGGCGCTGACCAACGCTTGCCGCACATACCTCACGATGCTCACCGGGCGCAAGTTGTATTGCCACAACATACACGCAATCTCGTCAATCACCGCCGCATCTTGCGGGTCGTGATCGGGCACGATGCGCTCGTCACACAAGCGCAATGCATCGCGATACGATAGCACGACCCGCCGCTTTTGCGTTACCCGATTCACCCGTTGTTTGATCTCGACAAAAACCCGGCTGTCGTCAGTCAGCGGTTCGCCCGACTCGTAGCGGCGGATTCGTAATTTGCGGCGAAACTTGATACCATCGATTTTTTCCCGGTAAAAACGCAGATCAGGACTATCGTAATAAAGACTCGCCAAGTAATAGCGACCTCGCGCGTCGCCGTGATTGTCCGGCACCAAGTAGGCGCGCAATGCTGTTTTGAAATCCAGCGCAGTTTTTAACGGCACCAGGTATTTCAACCCAAAGCGATCAAACTTGCGGATAATGTAACTCAGGTTTGACATCTAGCCATCGTTTAACGCAACGTCTAAAGAGTAGCATCGTGCATCGGCATTAGACAATGCTAAGAGAAAAATAAGGAGACGCTGAGAAAAAACTGAAGAAACGCTGAGAGGGGATGAGGATTAATCGCCGGAGCGAGCAATCGGCGATCTTACGCCTTTGGCAGAACGAGTGCGGCGTCCGTCAACACCCGTTCGCCACGAAACTTTTTCTTCTCGGCATCCCACGGGAAATAGATCGCCACGTTGAATTCGACGTGTCCGCCGGTTGCCGCAAAATTGTGCCAATCGCGCTGAAACGTGCCGGTCACGTGCGCCTCTTCGAACACGCCTTGCGGACCGATCACGATATTCTGCAAGTCGAATTTGATGTCCGGAAACGCGGTGAGTAGTTCAGTGTAAAAACGCGTTGCGCCTTCTTTGCCATGCCAAGTCGTGCCGTCGTTGATGAGCGTATATACGCAATCATCGGTCAGCGTGGACATCAAGCCGGGCAGGTCGCGTTTGTCTTCGGCAATCGAATGGATTTTCCATTCATTGCGAATCAAGTCGTACTCGTCTTGATTAACGCGCTGACGCAATTGATGTAGAACGGTTTCGTGGCTCATGCTCTCCTCCTTCGATTTGTAGTGGCAATTTGCCTATTCTTGCCATCACCATTGTATTAGAAAATCCGAAATTTGTCTTGGGGGTATCGCTATTTTTCCCACACGCTCGGACGCAAGCATTTTTTCTTTTTCGACTAAATCGCCGCATCGTGGTAAAATAGATTTTGCGATTTCAATTATTTTACCCTTTGAAAGGAACTAGCATGAGCAAGGCAGACATTGGACTCACTGGTTTGGCGGTGATGGGGATGAACCTTGTCCTCAATATGGAACGCAACGGCTTTACGGTTGCCGTGCACAATCGCACCACCAAGACGATGAAAGATTTTGTTGCGGCACATCCCGGCAAGAAACTGATCGGTTGCGAATCGATGCAAGATTTCGTCAACGCGTTGAGCAAGCCGCGCAAGATTATGGTGATGGTCAAAGCCGGCGCGCCGGTCGATGGCGTGATCGAGCAACTGGTTCCGCTCTTGGAACCGGGCGACCTCATCATCGATGGCGGCAACTCGTACTTTATGGATACCGAACGCCGCTCGCAAGATTTGGAAGCGAAAGGTTTGCGCTTTATCGGCACTGGCGTTTCCGGCGGCGAGGAAGGCGCGCTCAAAGGACCCAGCATCATGCCGGGCGGTCAACGCGAGGCGTATGATCTGGTGAAGGATATTTTCATCGCGATTTCCGCAAAGGTCGATGGCGAACCGTGCGTAACGCACTTGGGTCCCCGCGGCGCGGGACATTACGTGAAGACGGTGCATAACGGCATCGAGTACGGCGATATGCAACTCATCGCCGAAGCGTACGACATTTTGCATCGCGCGCTGAATTTATCGAATCAAGCATTGCACGAAATTTTCGCCGAATGGAATCTGGGGGAATTGCAATCGTACCTCATCGAAATCACCGCGGCGATTTTCAAACACATCGATCCGGCAACCGGCAAACACCTCGTCGATTTGATTCTGGACGAGGCGCAACAAAAAGGCACCGGCAAGTGGACAAGTCAAAATGCGTTCGATCTGGGTATTCCGATTCCAACGATCAACGCCGCCGTCGAATCGCGATGTATGTCGGCGATCAAGTCCGAGCGCGTTGAGGCAAGCCAAGTGCTGACAGGACCGAGCGGAAAATTTTCCGGCAACCCGACACACTTGATTAGCGCCGTGCGCGACGCGTTGTATATGGCAAAGATTTGTTCGTACGCACAAGGGATGGCGCTCCTCCGCGCGGCGAGCAAAGAGTACGATTACAATTTGCCGTACGGCGAAATCGCAGCGATTTGGCGGGGCGGTTGCATTATTCGCGCGCGCTTTTTAAATCGCATCACCGAAGCATTTCGCCGCAATCCGGATTTGCCCAACCTGATGCTCGACGAAAGTTTCCGCGCCGATGTGACGAAACGCCAAGATGCGCTTCGCTTCGTCGTGCAAACGGCGATTGGGCTGGGCATTCCTACGCTTGCGTTCTCCAGCGCACTCGCGTATTATGATGCCTATCGCACCGAACGCTTGCCGGCGAATCTCACGCAAGCCCAGCGCGATTTCTTTGGCGCGCACACGTACCGGCGCATCGACAAGCCGGGCGATTTTCACACCGAATGGAGCGAGAGTTAATTCTAACTGCAAAGACGCAAAGGACACAAAGAAAAATATCTCCTGGCGTTCTTTGCGTCTTGGCGATTTAGAAGGAGTTTTATGCTGAAAGGAACCACCGGCAAAATTCTGCGTGTCGATCTCACACGCAAAACTATAACGACCGAACAAATCGACGAAGCATTTTATCGATTATATCCGGGCGGCAAAGCGCTAGCGGCATATTATCTGTTGCGCGAATTGCCCAAAGGCATCGATGCACTCAGCCCGGACAACATCCTCATTCTTGCGAATGGCTTGCTCACCGGCGCGCCATTCTCCACCGCAACGCGTTTTACGGCGATTGCCAAATCGCCGCTCTCACGCGGCTTTGGCGAATCCGAAGCCGCCGGGTATTGGGGACCCGAACTCAAGATGGCGGGCTGGGAAGCGATTATCATCAAAGGTCGCGCCGAATCGCCGGTTTATCTTTGGGTCCACAACGATCAGGCAGAAATCTGCGACGCGCGCGATTTGTGGGGACAAGACCCCGAACTTGTGCAAAACAAAATCCGCGAAACTCACAACGACAAATTGATCCGCGTTTTGCAAATCGGCATCGCCGGCGAAAATCTGGTGCGCTACGCTTCGCTCACGAACGACCTGCGCCATTTCAACGGTCGCAACGGCATGGGCGCGGTGATGGGATCGAAAAATCTGCGCGCGGTTGCGGTACGCGGTCATTCAAAATATGTCGACCTCGCCCATAATCCACAACCGATTGCAGAACTGGGACGCACGCTGGCAAAGCGCGTCAAAGAACATCCACAGTCGTGGGATTTGCAAGACAAAGGGACGCCCGGCTTGGTCGATGGCTTGAATGCCGCCGGCATTCTGCCCACGCGCAACTTTCATCAAGGCGCATTTGAAAACGTCGACAAGATCAAGTGGGCGGAGTACGAATCGAAACTGTTGACGGCGCGCAAAAGTTGTTACGCATGCGCGGTGCGGTGCAAACGCGAGGTCAAGGTCGATGATCGCTATCAAGTGAGCGACGCATACGGCGGACCCGAATACGAAACGCTCGATAGTTTTGGGCCCAACTGCGGCATCGACGATTTGCAAGCCATCGCCAAAGCCAACGAACTGTGCAATCGTTATGGCCTCGATTCGATTTCGTGTGGATCGACGATTGCTTTCGCGATGGAATGTTTCGAGCACGACTTGATCGGGCTGAAAGACACCGGCGGCATCGCTCTGCGTTTTGGCAACGCCTCGGCAATGGTGAAATTGGTAGAGCTGATTGCTAAACGGCAAGGCATTGGCGATCTGCTCGCCGAAGGCACCCAACGCGCGGCAGAGCTGATCGGCGGCGATGCCAAGTTTTTTGCGATGCACGTCAAAGGACAGGAATTGCCGATGCACGATCCGCGCGGCAAGGTTGGCGTGGGCATCGGTTATGCTATCAACGATGCTGGCGCAGATCATCTCGTTTCGATTCACGACCCGATGATTTCCAATCCAGAATCCGTCGGGTTCAAAGGCGCGGCGGTGCTCGGTATCGAAGCAACTCCATCGCGCGAAATTTCGTCGCGCAAAGCGCGCAACTTTTTCATCATCGAAAATTGGAACAGCATGGAAAAAGTGACCGGCTTGTGTTTCTTTGGTCCCGCGCCGCGTTCGTTTATTCAGGTGGATGAGGTTGTGAATGCAATCCGCGCGGCGACCGGTTGGCAGGTAACTTTACAAGATGTTTTGAAAATCGGCGAGCGCGCGGCAAATATGGCACGCGCATTCAACATTCGGGAAGGATTTACTCGCGCCGACGATAAATTGCCAGAGCGATTATTCCAGCCATTGGAAAATGGCGCACTGCAAGGGGTTGCGATTTCCAAACCGGATTTTGAGCAAATGCTCGACGAGTTGTACAGACTCAAAGACTGGGATGCTCAAACCGGCTCACCCTCGCGCGCCAAGTTGCGCGAACTCGAAATCGAGTGGGTTGCGGATTTGATTGGGGTATAACCCTCTTGTCATTGCGAGGATAGTTTTTATCCGAAGCAATCTCTCAAATCACTGTTATGTTCGACTTGGCAAACAAAACCACACAGAATTATTAGATCCATTTGAGAGATTGCTTCGTCGCTTCGCTCCTCGCAATGACACGACGAGCGTGCCAATGCGTCTTCATCTCGCCGGACATTTGGGCTGGTACGTACAAAAAAAATCCTGGGTCGATGTGCGATTGGCTCACCCCACGCGCTTGATCGATGTACTGGAACAGCTCGGTGTGCCGATTGCCGAAATCGCCGTCGGCACGCTCAATCGCGTGTCGGTGTTTTCGTTCGATGAGGTGATGGTAAACGATAGCGACGTTGTAGAATTGTTTCCGCCGGTGGGTGGGGGATGAATGAAAAAGACCTGTCAGGTTTTCAAAAACCTGACAGGTCTTGCTTTAATCCCATCAGCGCCGCGCCGTACGCGCCCATCAATTGCGGATGCGCCGGCAACACGACTGGCGTTTGCGTTTCCTCTTCCAACATTTTCCGAATCGCTAGATTTTGTGCGACGCCACCCGACAGCATCAACGGCGAGACGAGACCAACGGTACGAATCATCGCGACGATGCGTTTGATGAGCGAGCGATGCAGTCCGCGCAAAATCGCTTCGGGCGCAACGTTGTGCGCGATGAGCGAAATGATTTCTGATTCCGCGAAGACAGTGCACGTGCTTGAGATGACGACCTCTTCCGTCGTGCCCAGCGAAACCTGTCCGATGTCATTCAGCGGCACGCGCATCCGTTCCGCCGAATGTTCGAGGAAGCGTCCGGTGCCTGCCGCGCACTTGTCGTTCATCGCAAAATCGATTACGTCGCCTTTGGGTGTGATCGCGATCACCTTGCTGTCCTGCCCCCCAATATCAACGAGCGTACCACCGTGTCCCAGTTCGCGATAAATGCCGCGCGCGTGACACGTAATCTCCGTCACCTTGCGCGTGGCTTGATGCACCAAACCGCGACCGTACCCCGTTGCCACGAGCGGCATCTCGTTCGATGATTGCGACTTTGCCTGCGCGAGAATTTTTTCAACTTGGTCTTCGACGCGCGGCTCGGCGGGTTCAAGAAAACTCCACGCCAAATTTCCCGCCGCATCCACGCCAACAATTTTCACCGTTGTCGAGCCGACGTCGATTCCCAATGCGCGAATATCTGTTGTCAATCATTACCTCCTGCATCCCGCCGCCGATTTCAAAGACTCGGTTGGTAAACTCCAACGGACGTTTGAAACGTCCGTCTAAAGTAGGTGAAAACTCGATGAATCGAGTTACGCCAATCGGTTTCTAACCGATTTCGACCTAAATGAGCCACCGATTTCCAATCGGTGGCGGGTTCCGATTAAATCACAACCTGCACGCCGTCGTCTGCTTCAGCCATTCTCTCGAACGATGCACGAATTGAATTCTGACGATGGTGCTCTTTTTGATTTCGGACGTATGCGATTACATCGCTCACTGCTCGGTCGCCGAAGGTGAGCGCACCGTATCCTTCTTGCCAACCAAAATGGTCTTGAGGATTCTGTTGATTGACGTACCGCGCACTTGCACCCTTGAAATGTTTGATGCAATCCGCAACTGGGATTTTGGGTGGAATGGAAGCGGCGACGTGCATATGGTCTTGGACGTTACCAATAGCGTGAACGATGATTCCCAATTCTTTCGCTTTGTTGAGAATGACGCCGTAGATTTGTTTTTCGATTGGTTCGGTAATCAATGGCAAGCGCTGGTGAGTTGCCCAAACGAGATGATAATGTAATCGCCAATATGCCATCTTGAACTCCATCTACCCGCCGTCGTTTCAAAACGATGGCTCAACAAGGTGAAAACTCGATGAATCGAGTTGCACGATGCGAAGCCAATCGGTTTCCAACCGATTTTCACCTTAACTTGCCACCGATTTCCAATCGGTGGCGTTCATCCACGCCAACGATTTTTACTGTGGTCGAGCCAACGTCTATTCCCAATGCTCGAATATCTGTTGTCAATAATCACCTCTTTGGTTGCGAATGGCGTATAGCGTATATATGAATCTATCATAGTTTCTCAGCACATCTTTGGCAAATTCCTCGGTGTATGTGGGCGTCACAAGTCCATTTCTGACACATTGAACATTGAATAAAGTCTCCAGGTACATCCCAATTAGTTTCAACCCAGACAGACCCTCCTGTTACGATGCCATAATCATACTGCCTGGTGTCGTGTTCGGTCTTTTGGGGTGTTGAACTTGGTTTTCCGCACACGTGACACTTGAATCTTCTCTGAAGGTTAGCAAGATTCTTTGCCCACACTTCTTCTTCACGTTTTTGGGCTTCAATTCTTTGTCGCTCGTTTTCGAGTTGCTGTCGCTGTTGTTCGAGTCGTTTTTGCTCTTCTTTGCGACGAAAGAATCCATCTACATTATCTTTCCAATTCTGGCTCACTCGATCATCTCCTTATAGCAACTCCTATTTTAGGAGTGTGGCTTTCCGTCACCACTGAACTATTGATTAGTTCGGTCTCATAATAATTTCTCGGCACAATTTTTACAGTATCCTACACTGAAACGAGGATCTGGGTTGTAATGGTGGTTATTGCAAATCCATTTTCCACACACACGACAACGAACAAGCCCAGTTGGAATATCCCAATTTGTGCCTGCTGGACCTTCGCTGTCAGCAATCCAAGTTGTCGGTCCAGAGCTAGGTGTGCCGCAAATGTAACAACGAAAGCGCGCTCGATGAGATTGCAATTGTTTCTCGTACTCTTTTTTCAATCTCTCTGGTTCTTCTGCCTTTTTTCTTGAAAGTCGTTCGTCTAGACGGCGTTTCCAATCATCATCCATTTTGCCTCCCAGAAATCAATTTTCGAGAAACGAAAAAGCAAATGCCTGTGCTGTAATGTTGTATAATTTTTGCCCCACGCCCCTTGCTACTCTAACATCTCCACAAACGCGGCGAGACGCGTCGTCGCTTGCTCTTCGGAAAACGCGCGCGGGTCGTTGTGATCGGCTTCGAGCAACAACGCTGGCACGCCGCGCCCATCCGCATCGCGCAGTAATCGGTCGCGCTGATCGATTTGCCCAATCGAGTACGGCTTGCACGAACGGTCGCTGTGCAAAATCGCGCCGTCCAACTCAAACTCGTTCACCATCCGCTTCATCGTTTCCAATTTGTATCCCGTGCCGCGATTGAGAATCGGATGCAAGTACGTGCGCGCGCCCGACTCGAACGGATTCTCTGGGTCGAACATCGGCGCGAGTTCCGCCCACGCATTCGTGTACGTCGATGCAACAATCGACACGCCGCGTTCCGCCAGAAACTCGGCGAGATAACGCAAGCGATACCAAATCGGCAAATTGTCCCACAGCAATCGCTTGCGTTCCTCTTTCACCGATCCAATGCCGCGCGCAATTCGCTCATCGATTTCCTTGAGCATATCCGCATAAAAATCGACCGTGTACGCTTCGCCGCGCATCTCGACAATCGGCGCCATTTGAATGAATTGATCGAACACGGAAATCGGCGCGGGACGATGCTTGCCGCGCTCCATCACCTGCATCCACAATTCCGATGCCGTCTTGCTCAGCCGCGTGATCTCTCGAAATTTTTTCTCGTCGAATTTCTTGCCCGCGATTTTTTCAGCGATGGGAACCGCCTCTTCCATTTGTCGTTTCACATACGCGACCGCGTGATCGGTTGCTTCGGTGTAAATGAACGGCGTGTCGATGATGATGAGCGGCACATTGAAATGATGCGCGAGCACGCGATACCAAAACAAAACGGTCTGACAAATATTTGTGCACGCGAGAAGCAAATCGGGTTTGGGCAATTTGCCAACGGGCGTTTTGCCAGAGAGCATCGCGCCAATGTCCGTGCGCGCGTACGAGCAAATATCGCGCGAATAGCCGACGTTCTCCGCTTCTGTCGAAATGTCTTCCGCTCGCCGCGCCGTCCCGCACACCGCCGCGTGATTCTCTGGATAGAGTACGAAAAAATCCAACGCTTTGAGAAATTCCGTCGGCGCGCCCGATGTCGCCCACGCAACCTTGCGATACATATTCGCGTACCGCCCCGCCAGATAATGTCGGCCGATCAACTCTTTGGTGCGTGGCGCGATTTTCATTTGCGGCGCAAGATAATCCGTTTTCCAACGACTATTTGCTCGTCGCTCCGCTTGCCACCGCACCACGCGCAACGCCGCTTTGCCGAGAGCGATATTCCAATTATAAGTTAGTGAATTCATTGCAACTCCATCAACCCTCACCCTTGCCCTCTCCCCGACGGGGTGGGGGAATTGCTCCCTCTCCCTTTGAGGGAGAGGGTTGGGGTGAGGGTGAAGACCATCGCAAACAATCTTCCAAAATCATCTCCAACACACCTACAATATTATGCAACACATCCCGATTGGTGAATCGCATTTCGTGATACCCTTGTGCCACGAGTTCTTGCGTCCTTTTTCGATCATATTCTTCCTGCTCGGCGTGCGAATCACCGTCGAGTTCGATGACCAACCTGGCTTCGATGCAACAAAAATCTACGATGTAATTGCCTATCGGATGCTGACGGCGGAATTTGAATCCGCCTAATTGGCGATTGCGCAATCGCGACCATACAAGTATTTCAGGTGGTGTTAATGGTTTTCGTAATTCGCGAGCGAACTTAATCGTGCGTGGTTTGATGCGATGAAGTTCAGACATTCACCCTCACCCTAGCCCTCTCCCTGCGAGGGAGAGGGGACAGCCAGCATTTCGATGAACGCTTCGAGCCGCGTCCGCGTTTGTTGCGAGAACGCATCATTCAAATCAAATTCGATGGCGACCGATGGCACACCCGCTTCTTGTAACGATTTGCGGAGCGCGGGTAGATAAAACAATTCCGGCTCGCAGAATTTCACATCGTAGAATACAATCCCTTTTGCGCCCGATGTTTTCGCCATTTGCAGTAGATGATCGCCTCGTTCCTGAATCACACTGCCCCGCGTGGAATCCGGCGGCGCGTTGACAATGCGTTCCGCCATTCGCACAAACGGATCGTCACTCGTACCGTGCGCATACAATCGCCGACCGCACGCCGCAAAATCATCCGCGACCACGTACCCGCCCATCTCCGCAATCGCATCGAAAATCGTCATCGGTTCGGGAACGATGCCGGAAAGAATAATTGGGATTCCGCGTAGGGGCAACCCTCGCGGTTGCCCATTTGGGGC